>VGTO01000026.1 GCA_016874655.1 Bacillota bacterium
CTCGAAAACTTATAATCTCTCTCAACCTCGGTCTTCTCCCGATCGCCTGAGGCGCCAAAGAAAGGCAGGTAGAGTCTCGACCGGGCCCGGGTCAGGGCCACGTAAAGAAGCCGCTCATTCTCCTGCCGGATTTCTTCTTTAATCAGTGAAGCCAGGGCGCCAATTGCTTTACCGACATGCAAGCGCCGTTCGTTGCCGAGATGGTAAATTGCCGTATCGTTACTGCTGCTGCGGTTATCAGTAAAGCCACCGCCGATGAAAACGACCTCGGCCTCCAACCCCTTGGCTTTGTGCATGGTCAGAATCTGCACCGCTTCCTGATCAGATTCCAACCGCTGGATATTCCCTTCACGTCCTTCGGCCAGGCTGCGGCCATCGATCTTGGCCTTCAGTTCCCGGGCCAGCTCGCGCAGGGTAACCGGCTTTCGATGAGCCTCTGCCTGGAGCAACTCAAAGAGGTGCAGGTAATTGGTAAGCGAGCGCTCTTCGCCCCGGAAAATAAGGCGCCTGACCAGACCCGATTCGGTCAGGATGAGATCAAAAAAGGTGGACCACTGCTGGTTGTCGGCCAACTGCTGCCAACGCAAGAGTAAGCTATAGAGCGGGTGGTTGATACCTGCCTCATGCCAGGCAGGCAGCTCTTCTAAGGGTATACCGAAAAAAGGAGTCAGCCAGGCGGCCATCCTGGTTGACGGTTCACCCGGCCGGTCAATCGCCGCCAGCAGGCAGTAGAGATCTAAGGCTTCGTCAGTCTGGAAAAGACCATCCAGTTTGTAATAGGCGTGGGGAATACCGAAGTTCCTTAAGGCACGCCCTATAGCCAGACCCTCGCGGGCAGTGCGGGTCAGGATAAAGATGTCGCTGGGCTTAAGGGGCCGCGGCTCTTTACCTCCCACTGTTGTTTTCAACCCTTTATTTTCGTCGATCAGTCTGTGAATTTCTTCAGCAATAAAACGGGTCAGGCCCTCCCGCACTGCCGCAGCATTCAGTTTACTCCCTGTAGTATAAAGATGCAGCAGTTGAACCGGTACCGCCGCCCTGCCTTCTTCAAAGGCACAGCGAGTCTGATCGCCACACTTGACAGGATTATCATAGCGGTTAAGACCGCTGAAAAAACTAGCTCCCTCTTCATCTGCAGCTAAAAAAATCCGATTTAATGCTTCGATCAACGGTCCGGTGGAGCGATAGCTTTCGGTCAGCGGCAAGAACGCGGCTCGAGCTGTCTTTTGCAGATAGCGGCGGGCCAGGTCATAGGTATGCAGATCTGCGCCTCTAAAGCCATAAATAGCCTGTTTCGGGTCGCCGATCAGAAATAGGCGGTGCTTTTCGGCTTCGTCGACAAAGATGCGGCGGAAGATTTCCCACTGCACCGGATCGGTATCCTGGAATTCGTCAACCAGAGCGTGGGTCCAGCGTCTCCTTAAGGCCGCCCTGAGAACTGCGGCATCTTTGCCCTGCAAGGCTTCAAGGACGCCAAGCAGCATATCGTCGTAATCGAGAAGGCCGAGCGCCTTTTTACGCAGCTGCAAGCGTTTTCTGACTCGCGGCAGAAAGCGGTAGACCATAAAACTTTCAGCATTCAGGCAGCGCTCTTCAATACAGCGCAGCAGCGCTGCCAGCTTCTTTAATACTAACGGTGCCTCTGTTGCCGATCCTGCCCTGTAGAGGTGCTCAATCACAGAGGCTTTGTTTTTTTCAATGGTCCTTTCTTTGCTCGCCCACTTGGTAAATTCTGCGGCAGCAGCTAAAGGATCATATTCCAGTGTCACAAGTTCAACCAGGGCAAAAAGATCGTCGATCATGGCTTCAAAGCTCTTTAAGGCCTGACTCTTATCATAAATGGAGCGCCCGGCTGCTTTGAGCTCTTCAGGAACCGGAAGTGACGTCAAAGACTTCAGCAGCTCTTCAGGTTCCCAAAGCGGAGTAACCGGGCAGCGCTGCGGACTGCCTTCGCGGTAACAGGAAAAGAGAAAATCTTCGAGATCGGCAATCTTTTTTTCTTCCCCAATCCATGATCGCAAGCTTTCGCCAACTGGCCCCGCTTCGGCAAGTGCCACCCGTAGCTCCTCCCGAAAGGCCTGCCCGAAAACTTCCCGCCCATCGGCATGAACCTGTTCAAATAAACGCCCGCCAAGAAAAGCCTGCTCGGTCAACACTCCGTGGCAGAAACCATGAATAGTTGAGATCGATGCCCCATCAAAACGGAATAGTGCTTCACGCAGCCGGGACCTGCTTTCGTCATCAATCAGCCAGTAATCGCTGTCGGCTGCTTCCGGTGGCAGAGCTGTAGAGCAGTCGCAAACCGCCTGGATTAACCTTCTGATCCGCTCCCTCAGTTCCCGGGTGGCCGCATCAGTGAAAGTTACTACCAAAATCTGCTCGATCGAAGCCCGGCCGCTGATCACCAGATCAAGCACCAGGTGCTCGATCGTAAAGGTTTTTCCCGTGCCGGCAGAAGCTTCAATCAGAAGATGGCTTTGATGAAGGGCCGAATCGCACAAAATACGCGGCTTTTTATAGGCAGCTGGGATCATCAAAAGTTCTCCTTCTCCAGGATCAGGGCAAAAAGCAGCTTGAAGCGGCGCTCAATTATGGCTGCCAGATCTTCTACAGCAGGCGGTCGGTAGTTACGTGGTTTGGGCACCGGGCCGTAGAGACTACTAAATGATGCAAAATCGTCGTTGACCATATCTTTGATCGTCGAAGCGATTCTCAAGCTGTCAGATCGGTACAGCAAACCGGGTGGACCGACTTTGCCGACGTCAACAGCGCTATTTTTTGATTTTTCTTCACCGGCGACCGCTGTTTTAAAATAGCGGTGAAAATCAATGAATACCGCTTCGCAGGGCAGCAGGTAAGCGTGAGGGCCGGAAAGCAGATCTCCGGCCAGGGCGGCCAGCCAGTGCCGGGCTTCTTCAGCGGCAATCGGAGCCAGTTTAAGGCCAAGATAGCCCGCTACTCCAACACCATCAGCGTAGATAATCCGAACTGCCCTTTTTTCGAACTGGATGACTCCTGCTGCCGAAAGAGCTAGATGATCTATTAAGCCGCGCAACAACAGGCGAAAAACTTTGGCAGCACTTTGATCCCCGCCCGGGTTTACTGGCACTGGGGCAGGCTGCAGGCTGATTGAAATCCGCCTCTTCGCAAGCAGCCCTTCACTGAGTCCACTGATGCGGACCGGCACCCTGGTGACCGCGCCGTGACAGTTTACTTTTGGGGCCGCTAGCAGCAGCGGATCCAGCGCTATTTCGGCGCTTTCAGCAGCGTAAGAGCGCCCTAACCGTAACCTTTCCAGGCCCGAGCCGGTTCCACCGCTGTTCATTGCCAGCAGCACACTCTGCCAGCCATTAAGGATTTGCAGGTGTTTTGCTGACAGCACCCGGCCGGGTTCACCAACCGGGAAATGTCCAGCCAGTTTAAACCGATCAGCCATCGGAGTGTATACTGAAGCGGGCTCCAGATCTTTTACCATCGCATGATAAAATGCGGAACGCAACAGGGTAGTTTCGGCCAGCCGCGCCATTTCAAAATCTTCTTCTTCCCGGTCGGCCTGATCATCTTCGGTCTCAGCCAGGCCAAGCATAGCTGAGGCCCACCCCTGCAGCGGGCACTCTAAAAAGCGGCGCAGCGCCGCCGTGGTCAGAACAGCTTCAGCTTCACGGCCGGGCAACCCTACTTCGGCAAAGGGTTCTGGTGAATTTGCTTCAGGATTGGGTGGTTCGGCGGGGAGTTTAAGCATTTTGCTAAGTTTTTCCCACTCGCCGGGGGCGGCATATTTTTTGATCCCGTTTAAACCGGAGATGGGATCTTCAGCTGCCACCGTCCCACTGTGTTTTTGCCAGGAGGCAGCAACCGCCAGAACCTGCGCTTCAACTTTAGCCTCATCAATAAATGTATCGGTTAGTGAGAACTGATCAGCGTAGCGCCTTAAGGCGGGCTCGACTTTCAGCTGTTCCACCCCTTCTTCACCCAGGTAGCCATTTTTAAGGGTATGTAACAGCTCCTGAACCACCGCTGAAGGCTGAAGGGGATCACCAGTCTGTTCGTCCCTGCGAATATAAGAGAGATAGAGTTTATTACGGGTGCAGAGCAGTGTTTCCAGGAACATGTAGCGATCACGCTCGGAGGGGTCCACATCTCCCGCACGGCGCTTTGCCGCCCGCAGATCGAGGGCATCTCTGCGTCCCGTAGCCGGGAATAGACCTTCTCCAAGACCAAGCAGAAAGACAACTTTAAAAGGGATAGCCCGCATCGGCAGGAAAGATGATACCACCACACCCTCTGCCAGGTAGCGGCCGCGGCCGCCGGGCAGCTCAGCCAGGGTCTTCTCGGCAATTGCGGCGGCGGTGCGACCGCTGACTTTAATGCCCCAGTCCATCTGCTCAAGCCGGTTGAGAGCCCCGCTAATCCTATAGCGATCGTGTTCGTCCCGCGCCTCGGTTGATTCAAAATAGCGTTCGACCTGGCCCGTAAAAAAGGTGGCCCACTGGCTAAGTGTAAGCTGCTGCTGTCTCACATAACGGGCATCGGCCAGCAGCGAGCGAACCAGCATTCCAAAGCGTGCCGCCGCGGCAAAAGCGTTACCCGCCACCTCTTCAACCAACCAGCGGCCTTCAGCAGTGGTAAAAATCCGCTCATCACCGCTTTTTTCACCGAGCATGAAAGCACCCAGTGCCAGACGGCGCACCCCCTGGTCCCAGTTAAAAACATCTTCATCAACATAGGTGCCCTGATGATCGGTGCGATCGGCGCCATAGATAATGCCCAGTTTATCCGCGAGCACCGCCAGGTCGCCAGGTGTCAGTCCTTCCAGCTTGGCGCTTAAGGCCGGATGGCTGAGCAGGCTGAGAATCTCTGCCCGCGTAAAGCGGCCGAAGGGCAGTTTAAGCAGCATACTCGTTGCTTCGATTAGCCTACTGCCTGCTGAACCGGGCAGGTCAGAAAAACTACCGGGCAGATTGTGGCTGGCGGAAAAGACCGCTTCGATCTGGGGCAGATAGAGATCTCGTGCTGCACTGTTGACGATCACTGCAATATCACTGAGTCTTAAGCGCGGCATTCCAGAGGGCGGACGATCCTCGCGTAGCAGCCGCCAGATTTCATCGGCCACCCATTCTATTTCGCGACGCACTGAAGGAGCAGCCACCAGCCGGATCGATCGGTCCGGTTCACAAGGAGTTGGGCTATTTGGATTAAATACTCGCTCCGGTTCACGGTAGAGAATATCGCGTTGCAAGCGGTGCAGCAGGGTTGGCGGATCCTGGTCAAGGGGGTCTTCGAACTCGCTGTCAAAATCACAATCCGTTAGTTCACCCAGCAGGCGAATATATTCCCGCCCCGGTTTGCCCCAGTGTCGAAGAGCCGGTGTACTGGCTTCTTCCAAACCAAAAGGATCTTCGACATCCGGTTCCCCGGTGGACGACCAGAGCAGCTTTGATCGTCTGTTCTCTTCATGGTCGAGCCGGTAAAAAAGTTCCCGGTCTGTTTCAATATCTTCCCAGAATTCGGCACAGGGGTTCAGGGTGTAGATTCTGATTGTTTTGCTATCGCCAAGACGGCCAAAAAGGAGCTGAAAAATACGGGCTACGTAGGAAATACCAAAGATGTGCACCACCGGCAGATCTGTTCTGGCAAGCTGCCTGAAAAAACCGTGATCAAGCACCAGCTGATCAAGAGTGTTCCAGTGGCCGCCTGAGGCGGGCGGGTTTTTAGCGAGCGCTCCACCTTGACCAAATACAGCCTGCCAGAGAAACTTTTGCCATTTTGCGGCGGCAGCGAAAGAAGAATCGGCCAGGGCCGGATCAAGATATGCTGAACCTGTTAAACCAAAACGACCGAAACGGCCAGTTGCAGCAGTAGAGTCAAACCCTTCACGCCAGGCAGCAATCATCTCCGGCCGTGAGAAAGAATATTCCTGGAAAAGATAAGCCATGCGCGATGCCAGCTGAATGCGGCGCAGATCAAAGCTGTCCGCAGCGAGATGACGATCGAAAGCAGAACCCTCGACCACCCCGGCACCGCTCTCCAGATAGTTGCGTACCGGCTGCAGTTCGGGCAGCGTCAGGATTTGATCATCGTGCAAAGCAGCAAGCAGGGCCGCCTCTATCAGATCAAGATCTACCAGCTTAAAGTAACCGGGTAGAGCCAGCTCAACCAGATCGCCGATAAAGCGCTCCAGGCGGCGAAAGCGAATATTGGCCGCCACACCGGTGGCCCGGGCCAGCCCAAGTGTTACCCAGGCTTCCATATTGCGGTTGGGGACAACAATCTCGACCGGGTCAAGCGGGTGGGCCCCCTCGCACCGTCTTCTATCCAGATCAGAGACCAGGCTGAGCAGCAATCTTTCGGTGCGGTTGGAGTAGATCAGTTCGATCAAAACCGGCAGCCCCCATCTAAATAACAGAGTTGCTTGCTGAACAATACAGGCAGGCGTATTGAGTCTGCTTGCCAACCAGGAAGTGGTCGGATACTATGAATATATTCTAATTGATTAAAAGCTGTTGAACAACCTCAGGCAGATTATTTATTAGAAACAGGTGATCACGATTATTAAACCTGACTTTAATCAAATCCTTAAAGCAGCAGAAAGAATCAAACCTTATGCTCACCGCACTCCGGTCCTGACCAGTGAAAGCCTTAACCGATTAACTGAAACCCAAGTGATGATGAAGTGTGAAAACCTACAAAAAGTAGGAGCTTTTAAATTTCGGGGTGCTACCAACGCCGTTTACGCCCTCTCCGAGGCCGAAGCAGCCCGGGGAGTGGCCACTCATTCCTCTGGCAACCATGCTCAAGCCCTGGCTTTGGCGGCCAGGTTGAGGAATATCCCCGCCTACATCGTAATGCCCGATAACGCCCCGGCGGTGAAAAAGTCAGCCGTCAAAGACTACGGCGGCCGGATTACTTTTTGCGAGCCAAACCAGCAGGCCCGTGAAGCTACTCTGGCCCGGATTATTGCCGAAACAGGGGCGATAATGATTCACCCCTACGATAACGCGCTGGTAATCGTCGGACAGGGCACCGCTGCGCTTGAACTGCTGGAAGACCACCTAGATCTGGACGCTATAATCGCCCCGGTCGGAGGAGGAGGTTTGCTTAGTGGCACCGCCCTGGCTGCCACCGGAATTTCTCCCGGGGTCCGCGTAATCGGTGCTGAACCGGAAATGGCTGATGATGCTTACCGCTCGCTGCAAGCGGGAAAGATCATCCCCTCCCTAAACCCGCAGACTATTGCCGACGGGCTGCTCACCTCGTTAGGGGAACTGACTTTTCCGATTATCCGCGACCATGTTGAGCAGATCGTAACGGTCAGCGAGCAGGCAATAATTAAGGCGATGCGCTTGATCTGGGAAAGAACCAAGCTAATTATCGAACCCTCAGCCGCCGTCGCAGTCGGTCTACTGCTGGAAAAGAAGATCGCCCTAAGTGGCCTGAAGGCTGGCATAATCCTCTCTGGCGGTAACGTTGACCTCGACAATCTACCCTGGCAAAGCCACCCACACTAAATGCGTTCTAGTGCGTTCTAGGGACGGTTCTCCTGACGCATTCATGCGTTCTAGGGACGGTTCTCCTGATGCATTCTTAAAGTTACATCTACTAAAACCTTGCAAGAAGAAGTTATTTTTGACTACAATGCGTCAAGAGAACCGTCCCTAGAACGCATTGGGGTGCGCTGATGGGGGGGATGCGGTATAATCAGGGCATGGAACTTTTAGCGCCGGCCGGTAATCTGGAAAAACTGAAAACTGCAGTACGCTTTGGGGCCGATGCAGTTTACTGCGGTGTCGGCTCCTATTCTCTGCGTGCCCCCGAAACCTCTTTTACTTTGGAAGATTTGGCAGAAGGCCTTAAATTTGCCCACGACCTCAACCGCCGGGTTTACCTGGCTCTAAATATCTTTGCCTTTGATGAAGACTTAGACGAGATGAAAGCCATAGCCGTACGGGCGCTGGAGCTCGGTGTGGATGCCTTTATAGTTTCCGACCCCGGCGTACTTGCTATGCTACACGCCATGGATCCCCGGGCAAAGGTACATTTAAGCACCCAGGCTAATACCACCAACAGTGAGAGCGTAAAATTCTGGCATGATCAGGGTGTGACAAGGATTGTTCTGGCCCGCGAACTGAGCCTCGATCAGGTTAAACGAATAAAGCAAAATAACCCAGCTACGGAGTTGGAAATCTTCATCCACGGAGCAATGTGCATCTCCTATTCCGGCCGCTGCCTGTTGTCGCAGTTGTTAACCGACCGCTCAGCCAACCGCGGACTCTGCACCCAACCCTGCCGCTGGGAATACAAAATCCGGGAGGTAAAACGCTCGGAAGAACTTAGCATTCATGAGGATAACCGGGGCACCTACATCCTGAATTCACGGGATTTATGCCTGATCAAGCATATCCCCGAGCTGGCTGCCTCCGGTGTGAACAGCCTGAAAATCGAAGGCCGGATGAAAACAGCATATTACGTAGCCGCCGTTACCCGCATCTACCGTAAAGCACTTGACAACTTTTACCACTCACAGAAAACCTACCTCTTTAACCCTGACTGGCTGGCTGAGCTGGAAAAGGTGTCACACCGGCCATACACCAGCGGGTTTTACCTGCCGGAAAAAGGGGACAAGACCGAATTTACACAGGACTCTGCTTATATAAGGGGTTACGACTTTGTGGGCACCGTTGACGAACTAAGCGCTGAAGTAAAGCAGATTAGGGTCAGCGCCCGCAACTATTTTACTGTCGGAGATCTGTTGGAAATACTCGACCCTGCCGGAGATGAACCTATCCCGGTCAGGATCGATAAGATCATCGATAGGAAAAGCTCATCTGAACTTAAAGAGGCACACAACGGCTACACGGTCGAATTGGAACTGGAAACACCATTAAACAAACCAGTTAGCGCAGGCTCGATTATCAGGCGAAAATGCAGCAACTAAGCTCTCCTGCTCATTTAACCAGGGTAAGACTTACCCGAGCGCTTCCAGCGGAAAATAGCAGATACCGGTTGCGCCGGGGCCCGAGTGAACGCCCAAGGCTGGCGAAAGTTCAGCTACGATTGTCTCCACACATATAACCTGATCTTCGAGCAGGGCCCGGATCTTATCTGTTTCAGCTGCCGCCGCTGTATGCACATAGGCAACTTTAATCTTGCTGCCGCTGCCGACCTTCTCTACCACCAGAGTGACCATCTGCTGATAGGCCTTGGCGCGGCTGCGCTCCCGCCCCAGGGGCACGATCACACCATCGCGCATACCAATCAGTGGTTTGATGTTCAGTAAATTACCAACCAGATATTGAGCCTGGCCGATCCGCCCACCCATCTGCAAATATTTTAGGGTGTCGGCAGTCTGGATCATCTCGGTCACCGGGATCATTTTATTGACCAGGGCCTTAATCTCTGCGGGTCTGGCACCATCCCGGGCGGCGCGGGCCGCTTCAATAACCATCCAGCCATGGGCCATTGCCACACTAAGGGTATCGATTACCTCTATTTTTACATCATCCATTTTCTCCATCAGCATTCCGGCGGCAACCCTGGCCCCTTCAAATGTCCCACTACTCTTTGATGAAATATGGATACTGACGATCTCTTTATTGCCCTTCCCTACCAGCTCTTCATAAAGGCTCATAAAATCTCCCGGGCCGGGATAAGCCGTCGTCGGCAGGGTTTCAACCGTGGGCAGCCAGGCATAAAAATCTTCCTGGCTGATGTCAACCATGTCCCGCCAAACCTGGTCACCGTGGTGAATGTAAATCGGCACCACCCTGATGTCAAGCTCTGCCCGAACCTTTTCCGGGATACTGGCTGAGCTATCGCAAACTATTGCTACCTGTGCCATCTCTTCACTCCTCACTTATAACCGCCTATTCTGATCTAAATACTATCATAACCCGCCAGTCAAGACTATGCACCCGCCCCCATCAATCAGCACCTGCTTTCAGCGCTTTGCGGCGATTAAACTTTCTTTGCGCCAGCCGAGGAAAAACTCGAGCCAGTCGCCTTTTGAGCGATAGAGGTTGATTAAAACGTAGAGGCTGCCGGTAAAGAAACCTAAAACGATCATCAGGATCACCCAAATGATGATCGCCACAAAGCTGCGCTCACGGAAGGCAATCCAGATTGAAAAGAGGGCAAAACCAGCATAAAGATCAACCAGCGACACCACACCCCAGGGGTTGGCCAGCAAAGCGGCGCCATCAGCCCCGAAATTGCCATTAATAAAACCATTCAATAGTACAGCGGTCATTCCCAGCAGACCGAGCCAGGCAATCAGTTTAGCTATTTTCATCTTAACTCCCCCAATTAATCACTTTTTTTACCCTTGTGGTTCTACTTGAACCACAATTTTTCAGACAGACTCCTGCTGCAGCTGATCCAGCAGCGCAATCATCTCTACGGTTGAAGGAATATCTTTCATTGAACGGCCATAATGCACATAACGCAAGATGCCTTTTTTATCAATCAGCATCTGTGCCGGCTGGCGGCCCAGTTTAAAAATCTTCACCTGCTGTCCGTAGAGTTTTAACACGCTGTGATGCAGATCGGGTAGTCCGCTAAAGGGCAAGGCGTTTTTCTCCCAGTAACGGCGAAAAACTTTCCCGTCCTCCGGGCCGATCGAAACAACCAGGGTATCACGCTCAACAAAAAGTTCATTATCCCTGCGCAACTGCGCCAGATGCTCACGGCAAAATGGTCAGACAAACCCACGGTTTAAGACCAGCAAAACATTCTTTTTACCCCGGTGGTCGGAAAGCTTAAACTCTGCACCAGTGAAATCTTTAAGCGTAAAATCCGGCGCCTCCCTGCTCAGCTCAACCTGCGGCATCTCCCATCTACCTCCTTAAACCCAGAATTATAATTCAAACCATAACACAATAGTATCGTTGATCTGCTTTTATATGTTTACAGTTTTTCTCCGTAACTGTCGATATCCCTCCATTATTTAATTTAATAATCTACATAACCTGCATGAGGTTAAGCAGATTAAGAATACTTTTTTATCCGCAAAGTGCAGGGAGAAACAAAATAATGTTGAATATCTAAAAATACTCAAGTTACGATCCGCATTAATAAATGCAAAGCTGTTTTTAATTACCACCGGGAAAGAGGTGGAAAGGGTGGACTGTTTCAGTTTGATACCCTGCTCTTCAGATCAGCCCCATGAATCTGATATTTTGCTGACCCAGACTTTAAAGCGCTGGGCTGAAACCGAAGTAATGGCCAAGAGGCTAGAAAACCGCGAAGATCTGGATCTGTTGATTAAACCGGCACTGCATAAGCTTTTCGTGGATCTGGAAATGCAGAAGATGATTTTCCCCGAACAATACGGCGGCGTCGGATTAAATAAGCCGGAAGTGGCCCAAACCTTAGCGCTCTCCTTGGAACAGATCGGCCGGGCTGATACAGGAATCGGCTACCTATATGCCGCAACATTTGCTCTCTGCAGCAGTTTCGCCATGGATTACAACTTAAATGATGAGCTATGCAAGCTGCTGTCGCCGCTTTTTTGTGATTCGGGAAAAAGCGCCGTCGGTTCGCTGGTCCTCCCCTCTTACGCTTCAGAAATAAAAACCGGTCCGCAAATCCTCTTTCAGGGCAGAACTTATCCAGCCGCTGCGAAGCAGCTTGATGATCGCTTGATCATCAAGGGAAGCAATTTGCAACCTCTCAATGCCGGTTGTGATGCCGAAATCTTCGGGATCTTCTGTCTGCTGGAAGGCTCAAATGAGCCGGCCCTGGTCGTCATACCGGCCAACACCCCCGGCCTCAGCCGCGGTGAACCGCAGACCAGGACCGGCTTAGCTGCCAGCTTAAACTGCAAGCTTACACTCGATCAGGTAGCAGTGCCGGAAACCTGCCTGATATCTAGAGGAGAAACCAGCTGGCAGCAGCTCTTATCCTGGTTTTATTTAGGCGTTGCTGCTGTAACCGTCGGCTCACTCTTTGCCGCTTTCGAAATCTTGCGGGAGTGGGGGGAAAACCGGGTTATTAAAGGTAAGAATTCCCTTCTGAAAGACAATCCGCTTACTGCCTCTGTAATGGCTGAAGTCAGCCAGGAGTTACTACTTGATCGGCTCCTACTACACCAACTGGCTGGGATCATCGCCAGCCGCAGCCTTGAAGAGCCGGCCCGTGCTAAAAAAACCTCTGTTGCCGCCCTCAGCGTAGTATCACAAGTTACCCACTCCGCCGAAAAAGCGATCAACCAGACCATGGAATTGATGGGTTCAGCCGGTTATGCCACGGAGTGGAACCTGGAACGTTACTGGCGCGATATCAAGACCATGCAGCTTCACCTCGGCAGCTGGGAACTAAATAAAATGGATCTGGCCAGGTTTTTCTACCGGTCAGCAAACCTTTAAGGAGAGAGAGGTCTGCAGCGATGCGAACCATCGATGACTTTACCAGGCCACGGGAGTTTGTCTCGCCGATCGACGATTATTTTGGGAGAATAGTTCGCCGGTGGGCTGATGAAGAAGTAATTCCCAACCGCCGGCGCTACGATGAGGACTGGCAGGAACACCTGCTGATTGAGCCGGCCTTTGATCAGCTGATGGGCAAACTTGGCCTGCAGCGGGTGCTCTTCCCCGAAGATTTAGGCGGCTGGGGCCTGGGGCATTCACATTACATCGGCAGCGCCTCTTTTCGCCTGATGGAAGAAGTAGCCAGGGCCGATACCGGAATGGCTGTGGCCTTTGGCGTCACCTTCTGGCCGCTGATCATGATCTGCAACGAGCCGCATCTGAACCGTCGTCTCTGCGAAGAATTCGCCCCCCTTTTCTGCCAAACCGAAAAAGCAGTTTTTGCCGCTAACGCCATGACCGAACCTCAGGGCGGCGCCGATATTGAAAATATGGAGATCATCAAAGGGGCTACCATCCAGACCACCGCCCGCCTTGAAGGCGACGAGTGGGTGATCAACGGTCACAAACTCTGGCCGACCAACAGCGGAGGAATCTGCAGCCTCTTTGGCGTAGTCTGCACAACAAAGCCGGGTTCCACTGATTTAAATGATTTCGCCTTTATCTTTGTGCCTGCTGACCGTCCCGGTGTTACCCAGGGCAAACCCTATCAAAAAGCCGGAATGGCGGCCGATAAGAACGGCGACATCTGGTTCGATCAGGTCCGCGTGCCGAGCCATTACCGCGCCTGCGGCCCCGGCGACGATTTTAAATATTTTAAGGAAGTGATCTCTTTTGGCAACCTGGGCAGTATCGCCTTCGTCAGCGGGGCGCTGCTCAATGTTTTTGAGATCATAAAAAACTTTAGCGAAACCAATTACCACCGCAACCTGCCGCTGAAAGAGAACGACGCCCTGGCCGGGGTTCTTGCTGATCTGGCCCGGGATACTGAAATTATCCGCATTCTCGGTTACCAGTATGCACGGATGCTCGATCGCCCCGATCTCTACGGTGAACGCTGGAATGAAGAACTGGTAACCAAAGGGCGGGTTTACAAGTACTTTGCCTGCGACCGGGCTCTTGATATAATCGGCAAAGTTATGAATCTGATGGAAGCTAGCGGCAGCGATCGCCGCTGGGATATTGAAAAACACTGGCGCGATCTAAAAATTGTCCAGCTCTGGATGGGCGGAAAACAGCTCTGCCAAATGGAGACTGCCCGCTGGTTTTACGAGTGCGAAACGCTTTAGGAGGAAGCTTCTTTGACAGAAAGCGACCATCATCTAAATTCTTTTAAACCGCTCGACGGAGAGCTTAAAAAACTGCTGCAGGATCCTGACTTTAAGGATCGGGTGCTGGCTATCATCAATCAGCTCGAACCGGAAAAGGGGCGAGAACTGGCCCGGGTACTGCTTTGGAGCGACTCGGTCTTCTCCTTCGGCCTGGCCGGGCAAATCCCGCCCGGGCTTAACTTCTTCGTTGCCTTTCTCGATCAGCTGGGCAAAGAGCTGCAAAATGTGCCGCCGGAACTGTTCAAGGCATTTACCGCTGAAATGGCGAGCCATATGGACCGTGAGGCGATCATAGCGCTGCTGCAGGAATGGCTGATATTGTTCAGGACTAGCAATTTGCCGGAACTGATCAAACCTGAATATTTAGCCGCTCTTAGCAACACCTTAGTTACTGGCTACAACTGCCTGCCCCGGACCAACAAAGCGTTTGGTGGCGATGCTATAAATGTTTACTTAGAAAACCTGGATCACGATCAGTTTTCGAAAGCGCTGCAAATTGCCTCGGGCAGATTCTCTCTTACCCTCGCCGAAAACCCGGTACTGGCCCGCTCGCTGTTTAAAGCTGTAGTCAGGATAACTTGTGGCACTCTGAGAGGTTTATTGCGGCGCACCCCAAAAGCCGAAAAAACAGTTTAATAGCGGATACCTGATATTCTTTAAGAAGTGAATTAGATAACAGCCAGGTGTAAAAAGCCGGGGCCAACAGACAGAAATCAGCCCTTTATCAAGGAGAACTCAAGTGGATCATAAAGACCTGATTGAAGATATAGCCCGCTCTGCCGCTGACACGGACCTCTGCCGTGCAGTAATCAGAGGCGCGGCTCCCGCTTTCATTGACTCATGGGCGGGCTCCAATCCCTTTAAACGGCTTGTCGCGAGGTTTGTTTCCCGCAGTATTATAAAAAGCTTTACTTTAAAAGAGACCAGGTTAGCTCCCCCTGATCACAATAACAAAGTCAGCAATGAGGCCAGGGAAAACTTCAGGCGTTTGATCGAAACGGTTGATTTTGGAGAACTGAAAGAGGCCCTTGACAGATCATCCGCCCAAAGTGGCCCCTATATCCAAATGGTAAATGAAGAGCTGTGGAGCTATCCGGCAAAGGTTGTCTGCATTCTTTCTATGCTGCCGGCGCTTTCAAATACTGCCCTGCGGGGAGTACGGGAAACAGCAGCACCCCTTAACCGAATGGCACCTGACCTGCTAACTGATGTAGTTATTTCTCTCATCCGAAATGTTGACACGAAAGAGATTAGCGGCATTGTTAATGAACTTGCTGAGCTGGTAAGAAAGATCCATACCGGAAGCGCGCTGATCGGTGAGCCGGGAAGCCCGGCCCTACCTGAGCTCTTTGAAAAAATAAGCAGCGAGATAACAGAGTCGATTGATCTTCCTCTGTTTATAAAAGCTTCTCTGATGCTGGGAGAAATAAGGGAACAGCTTGACAGAGCCATAACCGGAGCTTTTAACAGCAGCCCGGATCTGATCAAAGAAAAACTGAAGAGAGAGTTCAACAAGACCGCCTCATCAGCGGCCCGGATTGAAAATACCCTTGATTCTTTGGAAAGGGGTTTCAGCGATAACGACCTTGAAGCGTTAATCTCCGGCGCTCTTGCTGAAATAGACTTTCAGGAGCTTGCCTCTACTGTGAGCCGCTTTTGCGAGATCACTAACCGAATATATGATATTAATCCTGATATTATTAAAGGTCTTCTCTCTCAATTTTTTTCAGCCCTTGATTCCCATGAAACCGCGGAAACCGCGAGCCTGTTCGCAGCTGATATTGCTGAATCTGTTAAACCTGTTGCACCGGTGCTTCTTCCACCAATCCTGAAAGGAATCGGCGATATCATCTCATCTGCCAGAGCAGAAAACCCTGAGGAGATGACTGAAGCACTTGATTATCTGAACCAATCTCTTAAGGGAAAGGTGGCGGGCTATGAATAGATTTGTTGAAGCTGTATCAACACTTGAAAACAGGTATATTAAAGACTGGAAAAGCCGGGGCGGCAGGGTTGTTGGCTACACCTGTTCCTATGTCCCTGATGAGATTCTTCATGCCGCCGGACTTTTCCCCTTCAGGGTGCGGGGTTTTAGCGCGGCTGATACCACAATCGGGGATACCTACTTCGGCCCGTTTATCTGCAGTCTGCCTAAATGTATGCTTCAGCTTGCGGGGGAGGGAAACTTTAATTTTCTTGACGGCATTATAATTACGCCCGGCTGCGACTCAATGCGCAGGCTTGACGAGTGCTGGAGAAAAGCGGGAGAAGATATTGAGGGGATTGTGCCCGGATTTTTCTTCCACTTTGGGGTGCCTCATAAATTTACAGACTACACTCTGAAATGGTTCACAGAGGAAACAAAAAGGCTGATCAACGCCCTTAACTCTCATTTCGGGGCTGATATTAATAATGAACAGCTTTCTGAATCAATAAGACTCTACAATCGAACCAGGGTCCTTCTGGCCCGGTTTGACAGCCTGAGAACCCGGAAAGATCCCCCTTTTACCGGAATTGAAGCCTTAGCGGTGGTCCTGGCGGGAACCGCCCTACCAAAGGAGATTTATAACGCCATGCTTGAAGAGTATCTGGCAGAGATGAATGATGCTCCTGGCATAGCCGGTCGCAGCCGTATTATGCTGGTAGGCAGCGCCAATGATGACCTGGAGCTGGTGCGCATTATCGAAGGCAGCGGCGGCCTGGTTGCCGCTGACAATCTCTGTTTCGGTTCACGGCTCTACAGCGACTCTGTTGATGAAAACAGTGAGCCGGTAGAGGCCCTTGTCACCCGTTATCTCAGCCATAATGAATGCCCCAGGATGTACGGCGATTACAAAAACCGCCTGCTCTCCCTTAAAGAAAAAATTGAGAGCGCTGCTATAGACGGCGTGATCTTACAAAATATCCGCTTCTGCGACCTTCACGGCTCAGAAAACGGCCTGTTCGAAAGAGACCTCGAAAAAGAGGGCATACCCTGCATGCGCCTTGAAAGAGAGTACGGCCCCCTTGTCGAAACAGGCAGAATGAAGATGCGTATTGATGCCTTTCTGGAGAGACTTGGGAGAAGGGTGGTAGCCCCATGAGAAAAGAGTTGAAGGAATATAACTTTGACTGGATGCTCTGGAACGCTTTTGCTTCCGCTGCCCGGCTGAAATCAGGAACTGAAAAGGAGTACCAGAATACCCTGAAGTATATCCCCTATTTTAAAGGGGTTGTTGAACCGATTATGGAATGCGGCGAGCCCGGCAGAAAGTTTCTTGAGATGAGCGCGAAATATCTTGAAAACATCGTTCACGCAAAAGAACGGGGCTTTAAAACTGCTGTTACTACCTTCTGTTTTTCACCGGCGATCTTTTATGCCATGGATATCATCCCCGTGGGCCTTGAAGTGATTTCTGTAATGATGACCTTTACCTACAAAAGAGGCACAGCTGATTTTCTCGATTTCTGCAACGAGGCGGGCTTTACTGAAACATCCTGTTCATCACAGCGGGGTACCATCGGTGCATATCTTGCGGGAGTGGGCGCTGAGATCGATCTGATCGTAACCGACTCGCCGGGAGTCTGCGACACTAACGCCAACGCCTTTGCCTTCGCCTCAGCCTATCTTGATAAACCCTTCTTTCAGCTTGATATGCCCCCTGACCTTACAGGAGAGCGCTCTGACGAGTACCACCGTGAAGACTACAAAGCCCTGATCAAATTTCTCGAAGAGCACACCGGCAAAAAGCTTGAACCTGAGAAACTGAAAGCCTGTCTAGATGAGCTTCAAAAACAGGATAACATTATTGCTGAGCTGGAAGAGATGGCCCGAATCATACCAAGCCCCATACCCGTTGTCTATAACCTATTTGTATACGCTTCCCGGTTTCTTTTTGCCGGAATGCCCGAATGCACTTTAGTTCTCGAATCTATGCTGAAGAATGCTTCAGAAAACGCTGCACTGAAAAGGCCTGGTCTTAAAAGCGGCCGGGAAAAGATCAGAGCCTTTTTCTGCTACATCGACCACTATGCCCAGAACCTTCAGCTATGGCAGATGCTTGAGCGGGAGGAGATAAGCTATTGCGGAAATATATTAAGCCGCCTCTGGGCTGAAAATGTTCCTCATGTTAAAGAGTACGGTAAAGAAGAGGCCGCCTATAGCGTTGACACTGCAAGTATCGATTCAATGATCAATACCCTGGCAGGCATCAACTCCCGCATGCCGATGATCAAATCCATTAGGGGTCCCTATGATGCCCCTAACATGTGGCTTGAGGATACCCTTGCTCTGGCAAAGATGTACAGCACAGATGTCATAGTATACAACGGCACCCCCGGATGCAGAAACACCTGGGGTATGGTAAAGCTGCTGGCCAGAGACACTGAAGCAGCGGGGTATCCCACCTATATCATGTACTCGGACGCCTTTGACGAAAGGGTCCAGTCATGGGAGGCAACAGAAGAGCGCTTTCTCGAGTTTCTTAAAGTCAGGAGAATAATATGATTACGGCAGGCATTGATGTGGGTTCCCTTACCTCAAAGGCAGTTATTATGAAAGATGGTAAAATTTTATCCTCAATAATCTTAAAATCAAAACCGAGACCCTGGGAATCAGCTGATCTGGCAATAAATGGCGTCCTTGAAAAAACCGGTTTATCAATGAAGGATATCAACTGCTGTGTAGGCACCGGCTACGGCAGGGACAAAATACCATTTATCCACCAGGCTAGATCAGAGATAGCCTGCCACGCTAAAGGCGCCCGCTGGCTTATGCCCTCAGCCCGCACAGTAATAGATATCGGCGGCCAGGACTGCAAGGTCATGAAGCTGGATGAAAAGGGCGAGATGGTTAAATTTATAACCAATGACAAATGCGCCTCAGGCACCGGTCGCTTTCTTGAAGTTATGGCAAAAGCTATGGGCGTTGAACTTTCTGAGTTGGGAGAGCTTTCGGCCCGTTCAAAGAATCCCGTAACCCTGGCTTCAGCCTGCACGGTGTGGGCCCAGGCGGATGTTATCCAACACCTGAACGAGATGATCCCCATAGAGGATATCGCCGCTGGCATAAACAACGCTATGGCTTCTAGAGTTGCAACCCTTGTGAGCAGCATCGGCATTGAAAAAGAGGTCTGCATGACCGGAGGGGTGGCCAAGAACAGCGGCGTTGTCAGCTCCCTTGAAAAGACCCTGGGCATTCGCATCAAAAAAATAAGAAGAGATGACCCTCAGCTGGCAGGAGCCATCGGCGCCGCCAACTACGCTGAAACATTATTAAACGGGGGTAAAATATGATAACCGCCGGATGCGATCTAGGTTCTCTCACGGCAAAGGCTGTGATCCTGAAAGACAGAGAGATTATAGCAAAAGAGATTATGGGGGTAAGCGCCCGACCTGAACAGTCTGCCCTGACAATTATGGAGCTTGTTTGCGGAGCGGCGGGCATTAATCTGGAAAATATTGATCAGCTGGTCGCCACAGGCTATGGCCGTAAACATATCCCCTTTGTGAACTCAGTTGAGTCTGAGATTGTCTGTCACGCCAGGGGAGCAATTTATCAGGCTCCCGGCACCCGAACAGTGATTGATATCGGCGGTCAGGATGCCAAGGCGATAAAGATTGATGACAAGGGTGAAGTTATCCGCTATGTGTATAATGACAAATGCGCTTCCGGCACAGGACGCTTTCTTGAAATCATTGCTGAGGCTCTTGATGTGCCCCTCGAAGAACTGGGAGACCTCTCTCAGGAATCCACAGCAACACTGACAATATCGAACCAGTGTGTAGTATTCGCCGAAACAGAAATAATTTCCCTGATCAACGAAGGCCGGGAAGTACCGGATATAATAAGCGCTCTCCACCGGGCTTTTGCCAACAGGGCTGCTTCTCTTGCCCGTGGAATCGGGGTTGAAGAGGAGGTTTTAATGACCGGAGGTGTGGCGAAAAACCAAGGCATGTTTAGCGCCCTGGCAGGGGCTCTGGGTATTGATTTAAAAGCTGTTTCAGACCCCCAGATAAACGGCGCCCTGGGCGCTGCCCTGATAGCGGAAGATAACCTTACCGGAAAAAGTAAAAGATGAACCTCTTTGATGACAGCATAGAGAAGCTGCGCTCTTTTCTTGAACGCAAAAGAGCCGCAGACTCTCTCCATGAACTTATAGTCAGCCATAAAACGTGGCCTGCTGGGGAGAGGGGCAATATTGTGCTGGCTTCCGACACAGCAGTTGAACTGGGAAGCCCTGAGCAGGAGTCCGTATCTTTTATGGTCTGGACAGAAAAATGTGGCCTCATCAAAAACAACCGGATAAACCTGATCGGCCCTGATATTTCAGAAAAAAAATATTCTGGCATGATGCGAAGCCTCCCCTTTGGAAAAGTTGTTCTTCTTAAATTGAAGGGCATGGATGAAAACAACAGCTATGAGCGCCACCGGCAGATAGATATGGCCCGCTATGACCTAAATCTTAAGGGCTATATGATGCGGGCCGCCTCCCAGTATATGAGGGAGTGGAGCAGAGTAAGCAGAGAGGCTGCCCGCAGCGGGTTTAGTTTTGCCCACCTTGCAGGCGCTCTTTCAGCAATCTACAGCAGGGTTGAGTTTGTTACAGGGGTTGAATATATCTTTGTCACTTCATCCACAGCTGATGTCCGGAGTCTTGCTTCGCTAGGAACAACTGTGGAAAAACGGATCAACGCCATGAATAAAATGGCAACAGAGCTTGCTTTTGACTGCAACAGCTGTGATTACACTGAAATATGCGCCGCGGTTGAGGGTCTAAGGAGTATGCAAAAGAATAAATCCAGATTAATGAGCTGAGAGGAACAAATGAGCGGCAAAAAAACTAAAGCTATAATTTCCCTCTGCGGCAAGGGAGGGGTTGGCAAAACAACCGTCTCAGCCCTGATTGTCAAAGCCCTTATTGAAGACCCTTCAAAGCGGGTTCTGGCTATTGATGCTGATCCGGCTGTAGGGCTGGCCACAGCTCTTAAGATTAATGTCAAAACAACAGTTGACGATATCCGCAACCAGTTTATAGAGCTTCTTGAAAAGGGCGGCGCCGGAGACAGAGATCAGGTGCTGGGCCTTCTTGATTATGAGATGACAGGCGCTCTCCATGAAAAGGACAATCTGGCTTTCTTAAGCATCGGCAGGTCGGAGACTGACGGCTGCTACTGTCAAGTTAACGATCTGCTTAAAGATATTATAGGCGCAATAGCGGAGAACTTTGACTATCTGGTCATTGATGCTGAAGCAGGGGTTGAACAGGTTAACCGCAGGGTTCTGGAAAAGGTAACCCATCTGATACTGATTAGCGACCTCTCAACAAAGGGGATAAAAGCAGCAGAAACAATATTCAGTGTTGCTGTTAAGGCTGTGGGATTTGATAAAGCCGGGCTTATTATCAACCGGGTCAGGGATCAGGAAGAGATGAAGAGGATCACCCTGCCTTCAAATATCGCTTTTCTTGGATCGATACCTGAAGACAGCGTGATCAGAAACGCTGATATTGAAGAAAATAATTTTCTCACCATTGAAAGCACCCCGGCCTATGAAGCAGTTAAAAGAGCCATGCGAGCTTTGGGTGTTGCCGGTTTTAACACGACTACTCTGCCTGGAGAGGGTTCATGACCGCAATAGACTCTGAACTAAAAATCCTTCTTGAGAAGCCTCTGAACCATTTAGTAGAAAGGGCTATCAATGAAGGGATGATCCCTATTGGCTATGCGTGCAGCATGGTGCCTGAGGCCCTTATCTCAGTGGGAAAACTTTTTCCGGTAAGCATGCGGGCGCCCGGCTCCGAAGGCACAGAGATGGCCGACCTTTATCTCTCAAGCGTGATCTGCACCTATGCCCGCAGTCTTCTGGAATTCGCCCTGGATGACCGTTACAAGTTTCTGGGCGGCTATGTTTTTACAGCAGGGTGCGACCACCTGAGGCGGCTTCACGATAATCTCGATTATCTGAAAAAACCCGGTTTCAGCTACATTCTTGATATCCCCCACAAAACCGGCGGTGCTGCCCTTGAGTGGACTATTGAAGAGATAACCCGTCTGGCCTCAGCCCTGGAAAAACAGTTTGATACTGACATGAGCCGGGAGTCGATAAATAAGGCTATTGAAAAAACCAACGCCCTTAATCGGGCCCTGAGCGCCATCGGTACTCTGCGAAAATCAAAACACCCTCCCTTTACAGGCACACAGTACCACCGTCTGATCATGGCATCCCGAGTCTCCCCTGCTGAATATATGATGCCTCTGATCGAAAAATTTCGTAAAACAGCAGAAGATTCTGAGGGCAGATCAGAATACAGGGCCCGGCTGATGATTACGGGAAGCGGGCTGGATGATCCTGAATACACAAATATTATTGAATCCCAGGGGGCTCTGGTGGTAGCTGACCGGTACTGCAGCGGATCTTTTCCGGGCCTTGAACCTCTTGACAGTTCAAGCAATCCCTTTGAGGCCCTTGCCCGACGTACCCTTGAAGTAACCCGCTGCCCCAGAATGATGGAGGGCTTCAACTCCCGGGCTGAATATATCGCACAGATCGCAGAGGAGTATTCAGCCGATGGAGTTATCATTGAATCAATTAAATTCTGCGACACCTGGGGTTTAGAGTCTGCTGCTCTCACTGATCAGCTGCGGGCAAAGGGGATACCTGTGCTCCGTGTTGAAAGGGAATACCGCCAGAGCGGCGAGGGCCAGCTTCGCACCAGGGTCCAGGCTTTTATCGAAAGCATTGGCCACTAGAATTTTAGTCAGGTTAGAATTTGTGAAATAGCCAGACCTTACTAGCTGTAAAATGTCATTATAGTCGGAGTAAAATATTTTATGAAAATATCAGATCTGAAAGACACAGCAGTTACATCCGGCTATAAGATGCTTAATCTTATGGCAATAACTAAGATGGGCATCAAACACGGGCCTTTCGATCTGATCAGGGATATCAGACGCTACCCCTGGCTTCTTGATTTAGCGAAAGTCAACCGGCTTGTAACAAAGCTATCCCGGAGCCGCAGGGGCAACTACCGCAAAGCTGTAGGGATGGTTTTACACGGAATTGTCAAGGAGATGGTTCACCAGATCGAGGGGATCTTTCACCGGCAGGAAAAACTGGTATTGCATGAAGATATGGTGCCCCCTGAGATCCTGAGAGCTATGGGGCTTTCACCCTGGATGCCAGAAATGCTGGGGATTCTTCTGCCCATGATCGTGCCCAATGTGATGGAAGAGTATATTGATGCTGCTGAGAATGAGGGCATTCCCGCGGATGTCTGCAGCCTGCCTAAGACTGTTATCGGCCTGACAGTAAAAGACAGGCTGCCTTACGCAAAGGCTGTTGTCACATCCAACCTTCCCTGTGACGGAGGAATGTCATCCTACATCTATGTTGAAAAACAGCTCAAGGCGCCTGTTTTCCGCCTGGACATCCCCCATCATTTTAAAGATGAACGAGCTGAAGTATATTTTTCCGGTGAACTGAAAAGGATGATCGCATGGCTTGAAGAGCATACGACAGGCCGTATGGACTGGAACCTGCTTCAAGAGATCTGCGAAGAGCGTAACCGGATGATGGATTATGAACTGCAGCTCTGGGAGATGATCGCGGCGAGGCCGGCTCCTCTAGCAGCTGATGCTGTTTATCTGTCCCACCTCTGGTTTTATAATGTCTGCTCCGGGCTTAAGTCGTCAACAGAGGTTTTCCGCAGGCTGGTTATGCTGGCAGAGGAGAATCTGAAAAACGGGGTTGCCGCCGTGCCTGACGAAAAATACCGGGCCCTGCTTTGGAACCCGCCCACCATGCATGTAATCGATCTTTTTGCCATTGCAGAGAAACGCTACGGGGTAACATGTATAATGGACAGTATGAGCTTCAACCGTCTGCCTTTTATCGACACCTCCTCCAGAGAGTCTATGCTTCAGGGTATCGGCCGTTATATTATGAACGGCCCAATGGCCCGGCATACCAGGGGGCCGATGGAAAATTATTTTGATGATATCTTTTATATAATAAAACGCTTTGGCATTGATATGTTATGGATGGCTGGGCATATCGGATGCAAAAACACCCAGGCCTTGAACAATATAATGAGAGAAAAATGCAGAGCCGAGGGAATCCCGGTCCTCATCATTGACTATGATCTTGCCGATCCACGGATAACCTCCCGGGAGGGGATATTCTTGCAGGTGGATCATTTTATGGAGAATGTTATGAAGGCTGAGAGGAGATTTTTGTGATTCAAAAATATTATGGCGGCTGCGATATAGGTTCAACTACAGGCAAAGCGGTGATCATAGAAAATACCGGTATAATACTGGGTTCATCCATAGTACACAGAGAGATCGATCCTGAAGTAACCGCAGCTCTGGCCCTTGAGCAGGCCCTCAAAAACATACCTGAGATCAACTCCATTAAAGACCTTGCCTATCTTGTAGGCACCGGTTACGGTCGGAGCGAGATCTCTTTTGCCAGTGAAAACATATCCGAGATCAGCTGTCATGCTATGGGGGCTTTTTTCTGCGACAGATCAATTAAAACCATTGTTGATATCGGCGGCCAGGATGTTAAAGGCATATCAATTAATGATGACGGCACAGTGAAAGAGTTTGCGATGAATGACAAGTGCGCTGCAGGCACAGGGCGTTTCTTTGAAGCTATGGCCCGTATTTTTCGGATGGATCTAGCTGATTTTTCGGATCTTTCGCTGAACGCAAGAGACCTGATTCCTGTTACTGCCCAGTGCAGCGTTTTTGCTGAAACCGAGGTCATCAGTCTTCTCGCGGGGAAAAATCCGCCTGAGAGTATCGCTGCCGGAGTGCAAAACGCAGTGGCCAAGCGATGTTTTATGCTGCTTAAACGGGTTGGCATCATACCAAAAGTGACAATCACAGGGGGCTGTGCTAAAAACAGGGGTCTTATTAAGGCCTTGGAGAAGGCTCTGCAAGAGAAGATAGCGCCTCTTTCCGTTGATCCTCAGATAATCGGGGCTTTAGGGGCTGCTCTTTACGCTAAGAAGCGGGAATCAAGATAATCTAGCCTGTAGTTATTATTTATAATGCTTAAACCCTTGATTATTTGAAATATATTTAAGAGATTAAACGATATGACACATCTGTCTGTGGAGGTAAATCAAGATCAAGCGTTTTCCCGTTCTGGCAATCTTCTTTTACTGAAAAGCTTGTATATTATTAAGAGCATAAAGGCGAAAACTAAAAAAGCAATAACCGGCAACAAAACGGCCAGAAAAGACATCAACAGGGAAAACAGCGATTCGAAAAAAGAAATCACCGGATTTACGGTTCCGGCCGTACTAACCGTTGACCCGGTATGCACCGTGTTGCTAACCATACTGCTGCCCAGGGCAGCGCCACCGCCGGTAATGATCGCCAGGGCCCAGGCCAGAACCGGGGGGAAATCAACCAGCACCGCTGCTGTAATCAGGGTGCCCGCTATCAGGCTGACCGGAACGGCGAAGCTACTGAGCAGGTTGTCGACGAAAGGTATATAGTAACCAATCAGCTCTAAAACAGCAGCCACGCCAAGAGCAACCAGGGCCGGGTAGGTTCCAACCCAGGCAAACGCTGGGGTCAACTCAATCCAGCCGGCCAGGGAGGCGATACTGATCACCAGCAGCGGCACAAAGATCCTGAAACCGCTGGTGGCACTTAAGCTAATGCCGATTAAAAGGCTGAGTACATACTCCACAGCAATTCTCCTATTCTTTTCTTCGATACTTTGCTTAATTATTCCATGCAACCATATAAAGATCAATACATTCATTCAGCAACAAGCTCCCTGCTTTAATCCGATAAAGCAGGGAGCTTAAGAGGTTTTTCTACAGCGATAACAACCGGGCCTGAAGAGCCTGCACAGCCCTTAAAGACAGATTCGAGTCAGCTCCTTCTTCAGAAAGTTAAAGGCATCATCCACTGAGTCGCTAAAATGCAGCAGTTTTAAGTCTTCACTGCTAATCGTGCCGTATTTGACCATCGCCTTTAAATTAAGCACCTCGTTCCAGTACTCTGTGCCGTACACTACGATGGGCAGCTCCTTTTCCAGCTTCTTGGTCTGAATCAGGGTCAGGCCTTCGAACAGCTCATCAAAAGTGCCAAATCCACCCGGGAAAATAACCAGGGCCTTAGCCATGTAGATAAACCAGTATTTGCGCATGAAAAAATAGTGAAACTCAAAATTTAGTTCTGGGGTTATATAATGGTTAGGCAACTGCTCATGGGGAATACTGATATTAAAACCGATCGATCTGCCTCCAGCCTCAGCTGCCCCCCTGTTAGCCGCCTCCATCATCCCGAAACCGCCTCCTGAACAGATAATGAAACGTTTGTTCCCACCAAGCTCTTTTGACCAGGTTGTAATCCTGGCCGCCAGCTCTACGGCATCCTGGTAGTAACGGGAAATAAAGAGCTCGTTGCGTGCTTTATCAATTCTATGATGTAGTTCAGCTTCGGGAACTGTATTTTTACCCGCAGCCATTTTCTCCAGTTCGTCCAGCTTTGTTTTAGCCTCCTGCAACGGTTTGGTGCGGGCGGAACCGAAAAAAACCACTGTATCCTCTACCCTTTCCGTCTTTAAACGCTGCAGTGGTTCGAGATACTCGGCCAGAATGCGAATTACCCGGGCATCGCGGCTATTTAAAAAGTCCATGTTCTTATAGGCTTTAAGAGCCTTTTTTAGTGAGCGTGTCATATTTTTTCCCTTTAGCTTAGTATTGGTAAAAACCTTTACCCTTTTTCCGACCCCATTCGCCCTTAATATATTTTTCGACCACTGTGGGCGAAGGTTTTTCTTTGGGATCAGAGGTTTCCATGTAACGTTCCATCCCGATATGGTAGGCCAGGTCAACCCCGGTCAGGTCCATCAACCGGAAAGGCCCGAGTGGATGACCGAGGGCATTGACCACTGCGCTGTCAATGTCCTCTGCCGAAGCAACGCCTGTGTCGAGTAGAAATAGAGCCTCCTCAGTAATTTTAGCCAGAATGCGGTTAACCAGAAAGCCGTAGATTTCTTTCTGAAGAAGCACCGGTACCTTGCCCAACCGGTGGGCAAGCTCCATTGTTAAGTTCGCTGTTTCTGCTGTGGTGTGGGGCCCTTTTACCACTTCGACACATTTCATCACCAGGGCCGGGTTAAAAAAGTGCATATTGCAGACCTGACCGGGACGCCCGGTTAGATCAGCAAGCTGCGAACTGACGATGAATGAGCTGTTAGTGACCAGAATAGCGTGGGGCGGACATAACTGCCCCAGTTTTTCAAAGAGTTCCCGCTTGGGCTGCAGCTTCTCAATGATCGCTTCGATCACAACGTCAGCACCCGAAGCAGCGTGCTCTAAAACGGTGGTAAATTTGATCCGGGAGGCCGCAGCATCAGCCTGTTCCTGGCTCAGCTTTCCCTTGGCAACTCTTTCCGGCAGGTACCCTTGTGCAAATGCCTCTGCTTTGGTAATTTGCTCCGCACTAAGGTCAAAGCAGAATGTTTCATAACCCGACAGGGCTGAGAGCAGGGCTATCTGGTGCCCCATATTCCCGGCACCGGCGACACAGATTTTCTTCACATCTTCAATTTTCATTTACTTACCTCCCTTTTTAATCATGCAGCCTGACTGCTATCTGTGATTTTTAAGCCTCCACCAGAAATACCTGTGTCTTTAAAAACAGGCAGGCAGTAGTTTGATTTATGTTAATATTTATTGTACGGCCGCTAAATTCCTGCCTCCGGAAAAGATCTATTCTTCTGCCCAGAGACCTCTTTTATCCCTGCGGGCCTCATTTACAAAAGCCGAGAAGTATTCTACATATTTAACATTGGGCTGAAAAATTACCTGCCTGGCAAAGCCGTCGAGCAACAGGCGGGCATTAAACATTTTAGCCCTTATTTCTGCTTCACTGGCCGCCTCCGGTTTTTCCAACCAGAGGTAAGCCAACATCCTGCCATACTGATCTCGTTCACCTTCGTCAAACTCAAGCCAGGCCACACTATTATCAAGCAGATTATAAGCATATTCGGCAGACTCAACCCCGAAAGGCTCCTCGCCCTTGGTAGGATGGTTTATTTCAGGGGCGTCAACCCCAATCAAACGCACTTTCTCTTCCAGGCCAGTGCTGAAGCGCACATAGACTGTATCGCCATCAACAATCCTGGTTACTCTGACCCGGGTCAGTTCGAGGTCTTCTGTCACTATTTCCGGGGAAAAGATACAACCATTAATCGTAATAATTATGAGCGCAACAATTATAAGAGGCAATAACCGGTTTCGAAAAACTATTTGCATATATAACCCTCCGCTTAATCCGCTAAGAACCATTATAACTGAAAAAACCTTTCCCTGCTGACCAACATGCTGATACCACCGAGCCAAACTTTCCCGAGCTTCATATCTCAACAATAAATTTAATTTTATACTTCAAGGAATATTTTCATGTTCGATCTGGATCGGTTAGTTTCGATCGTATTTATATGACAGAAATGGTCAACATATATAGAGTATGATATAATTGGCGCATAAATACATAGCAGGCTCCGAGCTTATTTACCTACAGCCGATTTACGGCTATGGTGAAAGGCC
>VGTO01000027.1 GCA_016874655.1 Bacillota bacterium
AATTCTGCTTCTCCGGCAGCAAAGTGACAACTCCGGACAATTAATAGCCTAATGATCGCCCCGGCTACACCTCCCTGTGATTAATTATAAAATTGTGTGATAATTTCATAAAAATATAACCATATTGGTGGAATTCGACATATTCAGTAATAAATCCTGCTTGATTTTTTAATTCATAAATATTTTCCCTAGGCAACTATTAACCGGGTCAACCTCTGTTTGTAAACGATGGCCCTACTTGTCTTGATCAACTAATGGTTATCGTATTTTCAAGGCCTTCGGTGATGTGGCCTATAACCTGCCCCAAGGTTTTCCTGGTCTTTAGAGCTGCTAAAAACGATGCGATTTTGGCAGGATTTACAGCAGCAAGCAGCCCGCCTGACGTTTGGGGGTCAGCCATCATAATCAGAGCATCATCTTTCACTTCAACCGGTCCCTGCCAATTGAGATGGGGAAGCAGATAATCAAGATTACGATACGCCCCGGCAGGGATCATTCCCATAGCAGCCATTTCTTTAACCCGGGGGTAGAAAGGAATCCTATCATACTCCAACACCGCCGATACCGAACTGGAGACCAGCATTTCGTGCAGATGTCCAAGCAGGCTGAAACCAGTTATATCAGTACAGGCCAGAACACCGCTCTCAAGCATCGCTTCCGAAGCAGCAGCATTCAGCGTAGCCATCATCCCTGTAACCAGGTCAGCCTCATTTTCAGCAATCATCTCTCCCTTAACCGCCGTATTAATAATCCCGGTGCCTAAAGGTTTGGTTAGCACCAGCTGATCTCCCGGGTGGGCGCCGCTGCCAGTGATTAGTTGGCTTATTTCTACCAACCCGGTAACAGAAAGGCCATATTTGGGCTCCGGATCTTCAATACTGTGACCGCCGACCACCACTGCCCCGGCCTCTTTAACCTTGTCGTAACCGCCACGCAAGATGGTTTCCATAATTTCGAGCGGCTGACAGGAGGTGGGAAAACAGATGATATTAAGCGCCGTAAGCGGTTTTCCACCCATGGCATAGACATCACTTAAGGCATTGGCAGCAGCAATCTGCCCAAACAGGTAGGGATCGTCAACGATGGGCGTAAAAAAATCAACAGATTGTACAAGAGCATGCGTTTCCGATACCCGGTAAATACCGGCATCAGAAAAATGCTGCTCCCGGTTCAGGTAATTGGGATCATCAAACTTAGGCAAAGAGCGCAGCACCTGCGCCAGGGCCTCCGGCCCGATTTTTGCTGCTCACCCGGCGCTGGTAGTCATTGTTGTGAGACGAACTTTCTCGCGCTCCATCTTCTTAACCTCCCCGGTGAATCAGGTTATTTTCTGTTATCTTAAATCCAGTTTGAACGCAACCCGGTGATCCTCCACCCTGCGGGTTAGCTTCTGCTGATCAAAGTACTCAAGCAGAGCCTGCACAAATTTACGCGAACTACCGGTTAAATCGCGGTACTGGGCTAAGGTGAGAGTATTGTTAGACGCAAAGTGACGCCGCAGAATTTCAATTGCCTTGTGGTAAGCTTCACTGTGAAAATATAGGTCTTCGCTGATTTTTACCAGGGTGCCTCGCTCCACCAGGTAAGCGAAAAGCTCATCCTGCCGCACTGTTTTTACCCCGGCTTTTTCCAAGGCTACTCGGGCTGACGACGGTTGCAACCCTTCATTACGGTAATTAGCGGTCAGCTTACCCAGCAGCGTCTGATCGCTTTCTGCAGGCGCAGGCAGGTATTGGTAACTGGAAACCAGATCATCCCTAACCGTAACCACTGCTCTCTCCTGCAGCAGTTTCAGCAAAGAGTCGTATTCGCGCTGACCGAAGCTGCCGGATAAATAGCCTTTGAGTCTCGCTTTTGAAAGTCCTGCAGCAAGGGGAACTTTGAGGTGGTGTTCAGCCAAGGCTGTCTTCAGCAGTTTTATCGAGTCTTCCAAAGCAGAGACGGTAACAAAGGAATCACCAAGTCGTTTGACCTGACCTTCCTCGATCTGTTGTTCGATGATCCCTTCAATGGTTTCTTGTGGCAACCTGGTTTCGCTAATCAACTTTTTCAGATCGGCGACAACAAGAGCTTCAAGTTTACTGCTGAGAAAGGCAGCATCCCCTGCATTCTGTGAATCCTGATCAAGATTTTTTAGTTTTTCGATGATCTCGCTCCTGAAACGGCGATGCCTAGCTGGATAGGGATCTAAGATCTTTCCCCCACCAATGGTAGTCATCGGCGAGTAGGAGCGAATAACAAAGGGATCACCCCGCTCGGCTACCAGCGGACGGTCAAGCCGGCACTGGGCCAGCGTGCTTTCACCCGGCAACAACTCATCGCGATCAAGCAGTAAAATCCTGGCAACAGAGCGGGCAGTGCCCAGGAAAAAGTGTACCGGGTCTAAGTTTTTAATGTTGCGGGGAGCCTTGGGTAAAAGCTCTACTGTAACATCAAGCAGGGCCGTTTGCCGGTAATAGCCCGGCGAGCTGACGACACTTCCTCTCTGCACCAGTTCTTTTTCCAGACCGGCCAGATTGAGAGCCACCCGGGCTCCGGCCCTGGCTTCCTTAACGTCGGCATCATGCACCTGCACATTGCGCACCCGTGCTTCCAGCCCCGGTGGCACAACGGATACCGTATCACCCACTTTTACCGACCCCTGGACCAGGGTGCCTGTAATCACTGTCCCAAAGCCGGCAATGATAAAAGAGCGGTCGACCGGTAAACGCAGCGGTCCGGAAGAGCTGCGTGATGCTATAGATTCAGTCATATGATCAATCAGCTCTTTCAGCTCATCAATTCCCTCTTCTTTCAGCGCCGAGACGGCAATAATTGGCGCTGCTTCAAGAAAAGTACCTTTGAGCTCTTCGCTAATCTCTTCGCTTACCAGTTCCCGCCAATCCTCTTCGACCAGATCAATTTTGGTGATCACGACAATGCCTTTCTGCACACCCAACAGCTGCAGAATATCTAAATGTTCCCTGGTCTGCGGCATAACACCTTCCACAGCATCAACCACCAGCATCACCAGGTCCATCCCGGCAGCGCCGGCCAGCATATTATGAATGAATCTTTCGTGACCGGGAACATCGACAACACCAGCCAGCCTGCCGCTCGGCAGGCGAAATGGGGCAAAGCCTAAGTCGATGGAAATACCCCGCTCCTTTTCCTCCTGCAGGCGGTCGGTATCAACCCCGGTCAGTGCTTTAATCAGCACTGTTTTACCATGATCTACATGGCCGGCTGTGCCGATAATCAGTTGTTCCAATGAGCTTGCTCCCTTAAGTATTTTAGCTTTGAAAGGCTCCGGTTATTTTATCAACCAGGGTTTGTTCCTGATCTTCACGGACTGTTCTTAAGTCAAAAAGCAAAGTTTCATGCTGCAGGCGTAAGATTAACGGTGGTTCACCATCGCGCATTCTTTCGACGAGCTCCACAGCAGAGATCTCAGCCTGTTTCGGTTTAACGGAAACCAGCCAGGTCGGCAGCTCGGCAGCAGGTAAAGCACCGCCGCCAACTTTAGATATGCCCATCTGGATGCCGACTTCTGCAGTTTTCAGCAGCTTTGCTAACTGGCCGGCAATTTTTTCAGCCCTGCTTTGAAGGCGAGCTTCTTGGGTTGCCAGCATTTTCCAGACAGGGATCTTTTCCGCTGCCTGTTCTTCATCCAGGTATAAGCGCAGAGTTGCTTCCATGGCGGCAATTGTAAACTTGTCTACTCTGACTATACGAGCCAGTTGGTTACTGCGGAGAGCGGAAACGAGACTTTTACGCCCGACAATAATTCCAGCCTGCGGACCACCGAGCAATTTATCCCCGCTGAAAGTAACCAGGTCAGCCCCGGCAGTAATGCTGTCCTGAACCAGAGGCTCAGGCGGCAGACCAAATTTTTTAAGGTCGATCAGGGCGCCACTGCCGAGATCTTCAAACATCAAAAGATTGTGCTGGTGAGCAAGGTCCGCCAGCTCGGCAGTTTCAACTTCGGCTGTAAAACCAACCAGATTATAATTACTGGTGTGAACCTTGAGAAAAGCGGCGCTGTTTTCAGTGAGAGCCCGTTCATAGTCGCGCAGATAAGTCTTGTTGGTTGTCCCCACTTCGACCATCAGGGCGCCGCTGGCTGACATAATCTCGGGGATTCTAAATGAGCCGCCTATTTCAACCAGCTGGCCACGTGACACAATAACCTCACGTTTTTCCGCCAGGGCCCTTAGGACCAAAAAAACCGCGGCGGCATTATTATTAACAACCAATGCCGCTTCTGCACCACATAGTTCACAAATCAGCTGCTCCAGGTGCTCCTGTCGTGAACCGCGTCTGCCGCTGGCCAGCGATAGTTCAAGGTTGTTGTAGTTTGCAGCAACTCCTGTAAGAGCATCTACGGCTTCTTGGGCTAAGGGAACACGGCCAAGATTGGTATGGATCACGATACCGGTCGCATTGATCAGCGGCCTTAAGCTTGATGCTGCACGTTTTTTTGCCAGAGTGGCCGCTCTTTCCGCTAAATGTATTGGGGTCAGATCCATTACCTGTAATTCAGACGAATCATCCCCAGCAGCTATGATTTCCCGGCGGCATTGTTCTATGGTATCCTGAACTGCAGGCAAAACCACCCGACGGGGAAGCTTTGATAAAGCTTCTGCCAATGCAGTCTCACGCAGCAGGCGATCAACAGCCGGCAGCTTACGCAGTAACTCCCTGGTTTCAGTCACAGTTTTACCTCTGCAATTAAATTATTATAAAACATGTGAATTGATCGTTTTTACGGACAGCCTCATTATAGCAAGTAGATCAATAACTTTGCAATGAATAAAGGGCAATCAGATCTGATAGATAAATCGCTCCTGCGCCAGTTCTGCGGCCAGATAATATTTCCGTGCTTCGGCCAGGTAAAGGGAACTATTCCTCTGCGGATGAAGATGGGTAAGCAGCAGTTTTTTTGCTCCCGCTTCAGCCGCAATCATTGCCGCCTGGGCTGCACTGAGATGATTGGTCAACCCTGCGGTGATATCGGCCTCCAGGTAATTCGCTTCACAGAGGAACAAATCGGCACTTTTGGCGAAAGGGGCAAGGTTTTGATTGATTTCCGTATCCGCGGAATAAACAAGCGAAGCGGTCGGCGATTCAAGACGAAAACTAAAAGACGGTACTGCATGCACTCCAGAGCTGACAGTAATCGTAAAGGGCCCGATATCAAAAGCTGAGTGTTCATTTAACGCATTGACTGCATAGGCACTTTTATAGGGCAGGCGTTCGAATTCGCCCGCCGGTTCAGGCGGGGCATATAGAGGCAGCGGCTGATCGGACAATTTGCTTTTTGGGTTCAACATGAGCCCATAGCGCATAATCATTAAATCTGACAGATGATCGGCATGCAAATGAGACAACAAAACTACGTCCAAATCCCTGTAATCGATAAATTCCTGCAGCCTGCTCAGCACTCCGTTGCCACAGTCAAGCAAAATATTGCAGCCTGCTTCCTGCACCAGGTAGCCGGAGCAGGCGCCTCCGGCCGGTGGGTAGGGTCCGTAACAACCCAAAACGGTTAATTGCATTTTTTCCGCTCCCCTGTCAGGGTATCTGCACTCCTGATCACTAAACGCCACCGGGGTTGACTAAAATCTGCTGCACTTCTCCGGCGTTAACTTTATGCTCCAGGGCTTGCCGTATCTCGCCTTTAGAACTGAAGTAAAGAATCTGCCACCCTGCGGAGCTGATCTTGAAAAGCATTGATATCAGGGTCTTGAGCCGCTCTGGATCGGCTTTGATAAAGGGATCGTCGAGGATAAAGAAACCCTTTTCTCCTTTGAGAATTTTTTCGCCCAGAGCCAGTCTGATCGCGAAATATAATTGATCATATGCGCCGCCGGACAACTGATCGGCATGTAACTGAAGGCCGTCTTTTCTGATAATATTAATGGTATTATGCTCTGTGTTGTATATAACCTTTTTATATAAGCCACCGGTGATCAGATCGAAAAAACCACTGACCGGACTCTCATCCCCAAAGAGCTCACTGACTTTCTGTTCCTCTTCCTGCTCAATCTTTGCAAAGATAGTTATCGCCGCCTGGGCCGCTTCCCTATTTTCTTCACAAAAACCGATCCAGTCTGCAAGCTTTTTGAGCATCATTTTCAGGTCAGCAGTAGTTTCACAGCGGAGATTTTCTTCCGTATTGTTGAAGATATCATCAAGCTCTTTTTCAAAGCCGCGCAGCTCATCCTTTCTTTCCTGAGTCAGTTCGATTAGCCCCTGAATTTTTTCTTCAAGCCTGCCCAACGTTTCATTCAATTGCGTGATTATCTTTCGATCAGGCACAATCCCTGAGGCAGCCTGGGCAAATGACGACAGTGCTTCTACCTGACTTTCCCAGTAAGGAATCAATTCGACCGGCGATCCTGACCGATCGCCTTTTCCAAAATGGCTTTCCAAAATACCGGCTTCTTTTTCACTTTCTTTTTGCAAGATCTGCTGCTGTTTGATTGTTTTCGCTAACGTTTCCAAGCTATCTGCACCAGTCAGAGTTTTATAACGTTCGATATCAACTTCAGTTTCCTTGACCTGCCTCTCCCTGACTTCGAGATCATCCTTTAACCGGTCAAACTCTTTTTGTCTCCACTCCACCCTTTTTTCAGCCTCGCTGAGGCGTCCGCCCAGCACAACTACTTTTTGGGCAAGTGCACCAAAATCGTGCCTTAGGAAATGAATATCCGTCGCCGCCAAATTGAGGCTTTCAGCTTTAGCGAGCAAAGCCGCTTCTGTCTCTTTTAACCTGCCTTTTCGATACAGCAAAATAATGTAAATTACGGCAGTGAGCAAAACAGTGGCTGTTGCCAAACCAAGCAGGATATATAGCCACCAGTACGGCCTGTAAACAGAACCCGCCAGTGTTAGTAAGAATACAATAAATCCCGAAACAGCAAGACGACCAAGTACACTTTTTTCGGCAAGTGTTTCCCAGCGACAGCACATTGCCTCTTGCCGATCATACTGTTCTAAATCCGCTTCTATGTTGCCTGCTACACTTTTCTGTACCTGCTCTGCTTCCCGGTAAGCTATTTTAGATGACAGCAGCTCATTACCGGCGCTTTCCAGAAGTTTCCTGCCTTCCAGCAAGTCTTCTTCTAAGTGTTTCCGCTCATCACTATTGTGTCCGTGTTTTAATTCTATTTTATGCCAGTCATCATAATCCTCCTCGGTTACCTGGCTTAACTGCCCTAGCGCTTTCAGTGTGCTTTTTAGCCTGTTCAAAGCACTTAAACCTGTCTCATACTTTTCACGGTTGGCCGCTTTTTGTTGCAGCTTAAGCTGCTTCTGGCATTCTTCCTGTTCACCTTTAAGCGCTGCCAGTTCTTCCTCAAAACCGGCATAACCTTCGGCAAGCATTTTTTCAACCAGTTGGCTGCCCTGTTGCAATGATTGCCTGGCCTTATTGAAGCGGTCTTTAAATTTTTCAGGAGCAGTGTTTTTGTAATCCCCGGTGTTTGTAATTTTCCCTAGTTCGCGCAGTTCGTTAATGACCCGGTTTATTTCATCGCTGCGCATACCAGTAAGCCGGTTGGTCACTCCCCGGTAAAACTGATCTTCATTGGCAATAGCCAGGTTGCTATCGCGAATGATAAAGATATTGGCAAACTCCGCCGCACTGATGCCTAAAAAATCCTGTAACGAGCCTGCTTCAGGCAGCTTAACTTCATTTCGATCTGCAAGCTGCAAAACAACATAGCCATCTGGTTGCTCTTCCACCCTTTTGATCGCTTGAAAACTACGCAGAGCCGCTTTCCCAAAAAGCATTTTGAGCAAGGCATCGATGGTCATGGTTTTACCATCTTCATTGGCACCGAAGAAAAGGTTAAAGTAGTTCAGTCTTAACATTCCGCTATCCGGCAGGGGTCCGTATCTTCTCAGGGCGTATTCGGTCAGGAACAAGCTTTCACCACCCCGAAAGCTTTAATTGCCTGCTCCCTGATCCGGTTTTTATCAAGGTTGGTATCGGTTTCAAGCTCAAGCTTAGCTAAAAAAGCTTTAAACAGATCATCTTCCAATATATGCCTGACATCAGTAAAGTTTTCCACAGCTGCTCCGGCCAGCTTTTCCACGGCCACTCTTTTAATCCCCTCAGCCAGCTCATTTTCATTTAAACCGAGGCGACTGCCATCATATAAACCCTGTACCGTTAACAAAACCCTGGCTGCGGGATGGATTTGCTGCAAGTGCTTTTCAATAATCAGTAACGGATCTTCATCATTGAATGGATCAAGCTGAACAGTATATTCTTCATAATGAAAAGTATCCAATGCGACTTCTGAAGGGCGGTTATTGTCAACAATCAGGTTAGCCATCCGCCTGCCGGTTTCCCGGCTGGTGACTGAAACCGGCGACCCGGGATAAATAAATAGGCGGTCTTCACCGATCTCCCAGCCTTTGTAGCTCGAATGAAAATGACCAGCCAGGACATAATCAACTGGTAAAGAGTTGAAAGATAATAAATGGACAGGCATGTAACGTTTGGTCCCTTCATCCCCCACATCGCTTGTCGAGTAGAAGGCATCCAACAGCTCACCATGAAAGAGCAGGATATTGTGACGCTGCTTATCCATCCGGCTGCCCATTTCCCGCAGTCGGCTGGCTAGCCTTTCACCGTCAATCTTTTCAAAAGGCAGCCCCCAGATGCAGGTGTTATCAAAAATAAGCGGTTCTGCCCAGCTGTTGATCACATAAACATTTTCTCCGAAATAGAGGCCACTTCTGTACGACTGACAATCATGGTTGCCAGGCAGGATCACCGTTTTCAGCTTATTATGGCCCAGGGTCGCCCTCAGCCGGGTACGTAGCGTTTCGGCCTCGATGTTTCGATCAAAAAGATCGCCCGCAATCAGGAAGAGATCAACTTGCTCTCTGGCAGCAAGAGTGACCAGTTGATCTAAAGCCTGCCATCTTTCCGGATTTGTCGCGTTCAGATGAAGGTCAGCTGTATGAAGGATTTTCAAATACCGTCTTCTCCTTCCGCTGAAAAATCGACCTTCGCATATCTAAAGCCGTCTTTATCCAACAGCATCCGGCTCTGGCCGTTTACAGTTACCGAGCCGGCACAGGCGGGAATCCCTAAATACAGAATAGTGTCCGGAGAAGCTTTTCGGTGCAAAACTATCTCTACTGTCTCTGTGCTCAAGTCAGTTTTGAACTGTTCGATTTGGGACCCGGGGAAGATGTGGCCACCCGCCCCCAGTAGGTAGTAATCTTCATCCAAACGCTTAACTTTGTAGAGGCAAATGCTCTCATAGGGGCTTAAGTTTAGGGTTTTACCGGGCGATACTAAAAAATAATCAGGATGGTAATAATAGTTGCCGGTGATTTTGATTCTCTTTGCTTCCGCCGAAAGGTTGGCATAAAGCAGGTAATCTCTTTCGCCAACGGTAAATATAAAACTATGCAGGTCGGCCTGAGTCGTATGAGCGGTGATCTTAGTTTCAGCCAGCGGATAAGCGCTTCTTAGCAAGGATAGCTGATCTGTGTTCAGTTCTCCTGCATCATCAGAGAAGAAGATAAGCCCGCCCAACAGGTTATTGAGCAGAAAAAGACTATAACGCTGTTGTGCTGAGAGTTTATTCTCATTAATACCCCGTACTCCATCCCTGAGCAGAAATACATCAGGGTCGTTGCGAAAAAAACGCCGGTCAAGCTCTTTGCGGGCGATGGTGCAAACCAGGGAGTTCTCGGCCGCCACTCTTTCCCGGTAGTGCAAGCCGGCCAGATAATCCTTCCAGTAGGGTCCAACATCGCTGCCAATCCGGCAGTACTCAAATTTACCAAAAGCCGGGGCCAGCGGCACACCACAGCCCAGGAGCATGCTTTTCTTTGTCCTGGCCTCAATGAAGTCAATCGCTTCAGCCATGATCTGCCCCCGGTTTTTCCCCACATTGGGAATCAAAGCTACAGCATAGAGGAAATCAAGTTTAAGCATCCGGTAACCCCAATGATCCTGCACCTGCCTGAAGACTTGATCAAGATAATCCTGAACACCCGGGGCATAAAAATCTAGGGCATAAAAAAAACCTTCCCAACCGGGATTGAAACCGGCCTTGACCAGCCTGCCCTTGCTGTCGCGCAGTAGCCATTGCGGTTTCTCCCGATAAATTTTTGACGAAGGGACACAGATAAAAGGCGCCAGCCAAAGCCCTGGTCGAAAGCCTTTATTTTCAATCGCCCCGGCCACAGCCTGCATCCCTGAAGGAAACTTGCTGTTCGGCTCGAGCCAGTCGCCGATAGCGGCCTGCCACCCGTCGTCTATCTGAAAAACATCCAATGAGAGCTTACTCTTTGACAGGTTTTCGAGATTTTGCATGATGAGCGGCTCAGATACAGCCGTATAGTAATTATACCAACTGCACCAGCCACTGATTTTTTCTGCCTGGGGACAATCGCTGCCGATTAGCTTGCTATAAAGATCAAAGAGCAGATTCAACTCCCCGGTAGCGATAAAAAGGTTGACCAGATTGATACCTGTATCAACTTTGGCACCTAAACACTCTTTATGCACCACCAGCCTGCCGGTTGCATAGTTGTAGTCAAAGATAGTGTAACCGCTGCTTTCATCGAGGGAACCCAAAAAAACGACCCGACCGTCAGGCAGGCGAAAGTAAGTATAACTCCATGAATGCAAGTGCCCTTTTTTTCCGCTGTATTTAAAGAGATTGTAATCACCACAGGGAGCAAGCAGCGGACGGGCCGGCAAAGAAAGAGGTTTTAGCCGATCTCTCTTGCCCATCAACTCACTGCGGCTCCAGGACTGAAAGCCGTTAACCAGCATTTTAGTCTCCTGCGGAAAAGCGGGTTGCAGTTCGGCCAAAAAGGATTTAAGTTCCACTGTTGATTGTTGCGTATCTGCGTAGAGGTCTAACGATATAATACAGCTGTTCTGAGCTTCGCTGAAAGCGTTAACCTGCAGATCTAAAAACGGAGGCAAAAAGCCTGGCAGCCTGTAATCAGCCAGGTGATCATTAACCAGGCAGCTTAAGTCCAGCTTTTCAAAAAAAAAGTCACTGGTGCTGCCGATTAGCATATTACCAAACGGTAAGTTTGCTTTTACTTTACTGTTTGGATTTCTTAAAAAGTCGATCACCCCACAGGGAAGCGGCTACAAGCAGCAAACCCAGGGCAACCACACCAATAGCGGTATTAGTGAAACGATCCACGGCAGTTTTTACATAAACCTCAGTAACTGGGCCAATATAATTATAGATGTTGTCATGGAATGCCGCCAGGGCTGCCGCCAGGAACAAAGTAATCACAATAGAAAGAATACCCGGCCCCATCAATGCTTTAAAACTGTGATCGATAAAATATAAAAAGATGAGCATAAATCCTAATGATGCAAGGCAAACCCAAAAAACGTTATGAATAATCAAAGGTTGCAGATCAGCATGAAAAACCACCATGTCCCGCTTTAAGCCGGTTGCCTCAGTTACAATCAACTGCACCGTATCAGAGGCTTTAACCCCAAAGAGCGAGGTCGTTAAAAAGCTAATGAGAATGGTAATAGAAAACATGAAGCCAATTATTATCTTGACCGCCACTTTCAGGCTATGCAAGGATTATCCCTCCTCAAGAAAAATATAAGCTAGTTAATTCTATTATCTTGGTCGTTATTCCTGCCTGGTATTGCTCCAAATTTCAATCTGCGAATCTTTACAGATTATTGTTTGTGAGCGATCAGGACCAACTGAGACCAAATCAATCCTTACACCGACTGAATCTTCAAGCGCTTTCAGAAAATCTTTTGCTGCGTTGGGCAGTTCTTCGTAAGCGCGAACCCTTGAAAGATCTTCATCCCACCCGGGAAAAGACTTATAGAGCGGTTCGCACTGGCTTAGGTCATCAAACCCTTCCGGGAAATAATCAATCTCCTGACCGCGGCAACGATAGCTTACCGCCAGGTTAATCACTTCCATCCCACTTAAAACATCAAGCTTAGTAACAGCCAGCCCGGTTAAACCATTAATCCTTGCCGCATAGCGGGCGATTACCGCATCACCAGCCCGGTCAAACCATTAATCCTTGCCGCATAGCGGGCGATTACCGCATCAAACCACCCGCAGCGACGCGGCCTGCCGGTAGTTGTTCCAAACTCACTGCCCCTTTCTCTGAGCTGATCCCCAGCCTCAGACAAATCTTCGGTCGGGAAAGGACCTTCGCCGACTCTGGTGGTATAGGCTTTAATTACTCCCAGCACTTTGTTAACACTGGCCGGCCCCAGACCGGTTCCGCTCGCCGCAGCAGCAGCTACTGTTGATGAAGAGGTTACATAGGGATAAGTGCCATGGTCAATATCAAGCAGGGCTCCCTGTGCTCCTTCAAATAAAACTTTTTTACCTTCTGCCATCTGTTTGGCAAGCAGACTGGCGGTATCTGTAACCAGCGGCCCTAACCTTTCAAGAGCCGGCCGGTAGAGATCAATCATCTCTTTTAAATCAAAACCCGGATGCCCAAAGATATCTTTCAGAATCCTGTTTTGTAGCGGCAGAGCCTCTGCCAGACGTTCACCAAAAAGTTCGGGATTGGCTAAAGCGCTGGCTCTGATTCCTCTTCTCAACATTTTATCAGCATAAGCCGGACCAATCCCGCGGCCGGTTGTGCCGATCTTTTTATCGGCAAGCATCAGCTCATTTGCCTCATCCAGAGCCTGATGGTAAGACAAAATCAGATGTGCTTTGGCGCTTATTCTTAAGTTTGAGGTATCAATCCCTCTCTTTTCCAGTTCATCGAGTTCCCTGACCAGCACCAGCGGGTTGATCACCATCCCGAAATCAGATGTGCTTTGGCGCTTATTCTTAAGTTTGAGGTATCAATCCCTCTCTTTTCCAGTTCATCGAGTTCCCTGACCAGCACCAGCGGGTTGATCACCATCCCGTTGCCAAGAAGACAAAGAGTATTGGGATTAAGAATACCGGATGGGACATGATGCAACTTGAAAATGTTTGCCCCATAGACAACAGTGTGTCCCGCATTATCACCGCCTTGAAAACGGGCGACAAGATCAGCTTTTGAGGAGAGGTAGTCGATCACTTTGCCCTTACCTTCATCGCCCCACTGGGCACCAACAATGACCAGGCTGTTAACTGGTTCCATTTGCTTCACATCCATTCTTTTTCTTAAGTAATTCTCTGAATAACTGGTTAAGTTCACCCGGATCAGCTCTGCCTCCGCTTAACGCCATCACTTTACCCACTAAAAAAGCAATCGCTTTGTCTTTCCCCAGCATAAAATTTTCCACCGCTTCAGGATTTTCGGCAATAACCTGGTTAACCAGAGGCAATAGTTGATCTCTATCTGCTATCCGGCCCAGATTCTTTTTGGCGACCAGATCACGAGGGCTGCTGCCGGCCCTGAGCGACTCAGCCAAAAGTTCCTTTGCTACCGGGCGGTTTATCTCACCGCTATCCAACAGGTCTAAAATTTCAACGAGATGATCTGGAAGGAGTTGATCAAGGCGGCAGCCACATTCGCGTAGCTGAAAGAGAAGATCACCCTGTACCCAATTAGCCAGATTATGGTAATTGCTATATTTCTTAGCAGCACTTTCAAAATAATCGCCCAGCTCCCGATTCTCAATAAAGAGCTGTACCTCACTTTCTGCCAGACCGTACTGTTCCTGTAACCTTTGGTAACGCTGCAAAGGGCTTTCCGGCAGCAAGGCAGTGAGCTTATTTATTAAAGATTTATCAATGACCAGCGGTAAAAGATCGGGCTCCGGGAAATAGCGATAATCTGAAGACCCCTCTTTGCCCCTCAGTGGTATGGTTTCCTTTGTTTCTTCATTCCAGTGGCAGGTTTCCTGGTCTACCTTACCACCTGCGTTTAAGATTTTTTCCTGTCTTACCGCTTCATAATTAAGGGCTGCCTCCACCGCTTTGAAGGAGTTCATATTTTTAACTTCAGCCTTGGTGCCGAGTTCCTGCGAACCGGTAAGCCTCAGTGATATGTTAGCATCACAGCGCAGTGATCCTTCTTCCATTTTACAATCAGAAATGCCTGCATAAAGGAGCAGCAGGCGCAGATTTTCCAAAAATAAACGTGCCTCGCTCCCGGAACGCAAATCCGGTTTGGTGACAATTTCAAGCAGGGGAATACCGGCCCGGTTATAATCAACCAGCGAATATTCAGCATCAAGAATCGATTCTCCGGCATGGATAAGCTTGCCTGCTTCTTCTTCAAGGTGCACCCGCTCAAGATTAACAAGCCTGCTCTTATTCTCATCCCGAAACTCCAAAAATCCACCTTTAGCCAGCGGCTGATCATACTGCGATACCTGGTAAGCCTTGGGTAAGTCAGGGTAAAAGTAGTTCTTCCGGTCAAAACGGCTTTTGTCCTGGACTTCGCTGTTTAAAGCCAGGGCAGCGGTAACAGCCAATTCGATTGCCCGGCGGTTAAAAACCGGCAGGCTGCCAGGCAATCCAAGACATACAGGACAGCAGTTTGTGTTTGGCTCGCTGCCAAACCTGGCGCTGCAACCACAAAAAAGCTTCGAAGCAGTTTGCAACTCAACATGTATTTCAAGGCCGATCACTGTTTCATAACGACCCATTAGTTGCAGCCCCCTTCACTGGTCTTAAGCTGCGGACGTTGCGGAAATGCTCTGCTTTGCCCGTCGAGAAAGTATGCCACCTTCAGCAACAGCTTCTCTCCGGAAGGCGGCGCTGAAATCTGCATGCCCATTGGCAGCCCCGATGAATGCAGGCCTGTTGGAACCGAAATTGAGGGGATACCGGCTAGAGCATCGTTTATATTACAAACGTCGGATAAATACATCTGTAAAGGATCATCTGTTTTTTCACCGATCTTAAAAGCCGGAGTCGGCGTAGTGGCGCCGAGGATCAGATCATAGCTCTTAAAAGCTGTTTCATAATCACGGCGAATCATTGTTCGAACCTGCATCGCTTTTAAGTAATAAGCGTCGTAGTATCCAGCGCTTAAAGCGTAGGTGCCGATCATAATCCGGCGTTTTACTTCTGCGCCAAAACCTTCTCCCCGGGTATTACTGAACATCTCTTCCAAATGCCGGCCTGCAGATTGATAACCATAACGCACCCCGTCGTAACGGCCTAAGTTTGAGCTAGCCTCTGAAGGGGCAATCAGGTAGTAGGCACTCAAGCCATAATCAGTCAGCGGCATTGACACCTCACCGATAACAGCCCCGTTTTGCTCAAGCACGGTTAACATTTTTTTCACAGCTGCGTTAACTTCCCTGTCAAACTGCTGATCAACATTTTCCCTGATCAGGCCAATCCTGATGCCTCTAATATCTGTCTCTAACTCACGATGATAGTCGGGAACGTCCTCCGGTAAAGATGTTGAATCAAGCCGATCATAACCAGCAATGACACCTAAAAGCATCGCGGCATCTTCAGCAGTAAGCGCTAAAGGTCCGATCTGATCGAGTGAAGAGGCAAATGCAATTAACCCGTAACGCGAAACCAGACCGTAAGTCGGTCTGAGGCCAATAAGCCCACAAAAAGAAGCCGGCTGACGAACCGAGCCACCGGTGTCTGAACCCAGCGCCAGTGGTGCCATCCCAGCCGCGACTGCCACTGCCGAGCCTCCGCTCGACCCCCCGGGAACTCTACCTGTATCCCAGGGATTACGACTGGTAAAAAATGCGGAGTTTTCTGTTGATGACCCCATCGCAAATTCATCCATGTTCGTTTTACCGAGAAGCGGCATTCCGACCGCTTTCAGCGCCCTTACCACTGTAGCGTCAAAGGGCGGAATGTAATTACTGAGAATCCTGGAGGCACAGGTAGTCTTGATACCTTCCGTGCAAATATTATCTTTTATCGCAATTGGAACCCCAGCCAGGGGGTGTAGACTTTCACCCTGTTTTCTTCTCTGATCAACGTCTGCTGCCATCTTTAATGCAATATCCGGAGTCTGGGTAACAAAAGCCTTCAGCAGTGGATCAAGATCACCTATCCTCTCAAGAAAGCTTTGTGCCACTTCTACTGCGCTAACCTCTTCTTTTGTCAGCATCCGGCTTAAAGCAGCCGCCGTATTTTCGTATAATTTCATCTCAAACCTCTATTCTGTGGCAAAAAGTAATAGCTCAATCAACAGCGGTAATTCTTGGCACCTGGAAATAATCCTTATTCCGCTTAGGAGAATTTTGCAATACCTGCTCGACCGGCAGTGACGGTCTGACTTCATCATCCCTCAGTACTGCCGGCAAATTAATAACATGTGATGTCGGTTCCACACCTGAAGTATCAAGTTCCTGGATCTTTTTTGCAATCCCGAGGATGCTTTGCAACTGACCTGCCATCTGTTCCTTTTCATCCTGCCCAAGTTCAAGTCGGGCTAGCCTGGAAACATGCGCAACTTCTTCACTAAAATTCCTGTCCATCCTCTTTCTCCTTTCAACAATTACCGTCATAGAATGAGTAAACCGGCTTCTGTGAGCCGGTTTTAGAGTTCTTGTTATTTTGCATTTCTGTTACAAGCCCTATTTTCAAACCCCTGCACAATAATGATGCCAGTCTGCTGTTTAACCTGTAATTTATGTTTTTCACAGGACAATTTTAATCCATCGAACATAATGCGTCAAGACAACAGACAAAAAGAACCAAAAGGTCCGGCTTAAGTAAAACTAAAAGCCAAGAAAATCCTTATTAATAAAAGCAGGAACTGTTATTACTATCTTGAATAAATAGAGAGTGGCAGCCAGGTAAGAAAACCCTAAAACCGGGACCGGAATTAGGGGGTAAAGCCTGGGAAACCTGAAAAATTGGTGACTGAAGAGAGGCATACTTAAATGATCACTTTTTACTGCTTTCCAACCTGAAACACATGTCGTAAAGCGAAAGCGTGGCTTTCGGAAAAAGAAGTGGATTTTGAGTACAGAAATATTTTAGAGAAACCGCTGGACGCTGCAGAGTTGGATCAACTGGCCACTCTCGGATCAACAACGGTTAAGGAGTTATTAAATCCCAAGAGCACCAGCTTCAAAGAGCTTAATCTTGATCTGGCAACAATTGATGAACAGAAAGCAGCAAACCTGATCAACGTTCATCCAAAAATCATGCGCCGCCCGTTGCTGAGCGACGGGCAGAAACTGGCTATCGGCTTTGATCCGAATCATTTCCAGTCGATAACCGGTTAAAAGTTACCGCCAAGATTCCTGACCTAGTAACCCCGGTTTTCCTTTATGTTATCCGGGGTTATTTAGTTATTGATTGGCTAAACAACAGCAGGATTGTTGAGAGCCTAAGCAGAAGCGAATCAATTAGGATAGAAAATACCAAGTAGATCACTAACCAAACTAACTAATGTGGGAGTTATTTAATGATTGCTACAGAGATTGAGTTAATAGCCACCTGCTCTTTCGGGCTCGAGGCACTGGTTTCCCGGGAACTTAAAGATCTTAGCTATCAACATCAAGTAGTTGAAAATGGTAAGGTTACGTTTACGGCTGATTTAAACGCTATCTGCCGTTCAAATTTGTGGTTGCGCACTGCCGACCGCGTCAGACTAAAGGTTGGCGAGTTTAAAGCGACCACGTTCGATCAACTTTTTGAGCAAACCATGGCTCTGCCCTGGTCAGAGTTAATACCAGAGAATGCCGCTTTTCCGGTTGACGGAAAATCTGTTCAGTCAACTCTTTTTAGCATATCCGACTGCCAGGCAATCGTTAAAAAAGCGATTGTAGAAAGCATGAAAAAACACTACAAAACAAGTTGGTTTAAGGAAGATGGGCCACTTTACCGAATCGAGATATCGATGCTTAGAGATATTGCCACCCTGACCATCGACACAAGCGGAGCGGGATTACACAAACGTGGCTACCGGGAAGCGGGAAGCGGCGCTCCTTTAAGAGAAACTCTGGCTGCAGCTTTAGTATTAATAGCCCGCTGGCAACCAGGTATCTCCCTGATCGATCCCTTTTGCGGGTCGGGAACCATACCAATTGAAGCCGCGCTGATCGGCCGGCATATTGCCCCGGGAATGAACCGCAATTTTGCTGCTGAACAATGGCCAACAATCCCAAAAGAGATGTGGCATGAAGCGCGCAGGGAAACGCATGATTTACTTGACAGCAAGCAAAAACTAGACCTGAGTGGGACTGACATCAATCCGGCAGCCATTAAGAAAGCCCGCCTTACTGCTGCTGAAGCAGGGGTAGAAGATTTGATTCATTTTCAGGTCAGACCACTTGCGGAGTTAAGCTCAAAAAAGAAATACGGCAAAGTTATTTGCAATCCGCCATACGGGGAGCGTTTGGGAGATCAAAACGAGGTTGAACATCTTTATCAGCAGATGGGCAAGATCTATAAAACACTTGATACCTGGTCCTGGTACACCTTAACAGCATATGAAAACTTCGAACGTTTCTTCGGCCGAAAAGCATCTAAGCGCAGAAAACTCTATAACGGAAATATTAAGGTCCAGTATTACCAATATTTTGGCCCTCTGCCACCCGAAAAATAGATTGATCCAGGAAGCATTGGTGTGATAGTATCGACCTAATACTCAACTTCAACCCTCTGGTCCAGAAAAAAACAGGTTTGCAAGAGGAGGCGGTTTCTTTAATGAATCGTTTTCAAGAAGCTTTTAAACAAAATATTCCTATGTTGGTTGATACCACCCTGCGCGACGGAGAACAAACTGCAGGTGTTGTTTTCTCCAACCGTGAAAAACTGCGAATTGCCAGGATGCTTGATAACCTTGGTGTTCACCAGATCGAAGCGGGAATACCGGTGATGGGTGGAGATGAAAAAGAGGTCATCAAAGAGATGGTCGGTTACAAACTAGATGCCAGTATTATGGCCTGGAACAGGGCCAATGTTGAGGATCTTAAACACTCAATCGACTGCGGCGTTGATGCTGTGGCTATCTCAATTTCGACCTCTGATATCCATATAATCCACAAATTGCAGACATCAAGAGAATGGGTTTTAGAAAATATGATCAAGGCCGTGGAGTTTGCAAAAGAGCATAATCTCTATATCTCTGTCAATGCAGAAGATGCCTCCCGCAGCGATTTCACTTTTTTAGTAGATTTTGCCAAACAAGCAAAGGCCGCCGGCGCAAACCGTTTACGTTTCTGTGACACGATCGGGGTCTTAGAACCCTTTAAAACCTTTGAGATTATTACTAACCTAATAAAGGAAACCGAAATGGATATTGAGATGCACACCCACAATGATTTCGGCATGGCAACAGCCAATGCCCTGGCCGGTACCAAAGCTGGAGCCCGCTTTATCGGGGTGACCGTAAACGGCCTCGGTGAAAGGGCAGGCAATGCCGCCCTCGAAGAGGTGGCCATGGCCCTAAAACACCTGCATGGAATTAACCTCGGGGTGAATACGAAAGATTTTCGCAACCTCTGCGAATATGTTGCCCGGGCTTCCGGCAGGCAGCTCTATCCGGGCAAACCAATTGTCGGCACCAATACTTTTGCCCATGAATCTGGCATTCATGCTGATGGCGTCCTGAAAAATCCTGCAACCTATGAAGTCTTCAGCCCTGAAGATGTAGGGCTGGAAAGACAGATTGTGATCGGCAAACATTCAGGCTCAAAGGCAATCAAAATGAAGTTTGTCGAATACGGAATTGACCTGTCCGATGAAGAAGCGGCCGATCTGCTCAGTGCGGTCCGCAGTGTTACGGTCGATTTAAAAAGGACACTTTTTGATAAGGAACTAATGTACATCTATGAGGACTATCTCTACGAAAAGAAGATCAATCCTGCTAACTAAATTGGGCAATCAGAGATCAAAACTGCATCAGGAGATTAAATACCTCCCGTTGCAGTTTTTTAATCAAAGTTAAAATTACCATACTTTTTAAAGTGCTCAACCAGGCCTCCGTCAGCAAGGATTTTCAGCATTACCGCAGGCAAAGGAGTAACCGGTATCCGTAGATCCTTACTTTTGTTATAAAGCAGACCTTGCGAGAGATTTACCTCCAGTTGATCACCCGGATCAATTAAGTCTGTATCACACTCAATCAGCGGCAAACCAGTGTTAATAGCGTTGCGGTAAAAAATACGGGCAAATGACTTGGCGATAACTGCGCTGATATCAGCGTTGATGATGGCCAGTGGGGCCTGTTCACGAGAAGAACCACAGCCAAAATTCTTACCGGCTACGATAAAATCTCCTTTATTGATCCTGGCAAAAAAATCTGGATCCAGATCTTCCATCAGATGTTTAGCCAGCTCTCTCATATCGAGAGTTTTGAATTTGTAGCGCCCGGAAATTATATAATCGGTATTAACATCATTGCCAAATTTATGGGCTTTACCCTTAAGTTCCATGGTTATCCTCCTAACCTATTATTTCCCGTGGATCTGTTATCGAACCGTACAGCATCGAAACCGCCACAGTAGCCGGTGAAGCCAGAAAAATAGAGGCCTTATTGTTGCCCATACGTCCTTTGAAGTTACGGTTAGCGGTTGAAATCACATTTTCACCGTCTGCAGGCACCCCGTTATGGGTTCCGACACAGGGACCGCATCCGGGAGTAACCACTGCCGCACCAGCTTCCACCAAAGCCTCAATCAAGCCTTCGCGCATCGCTGCGATAAAAGTAGCTCGCGAGGAGGGAGCAACAATTAACCTGGTATTAGCAGCGATTTTTTTACCCTTTAAAATCTCTGCGGCGATTCTTAGATCTTCCAACCTGCCATTGGTGCAGGTTCCAATTACTCCTTGATCAACTTTTGTGCCGGTCACCTTGCTGATCGGTGTAACATTATCTACGGTGTGAGGCAAAGCGACCTGCGGTTCAAGATCTGAGAGGTTATATTCCTTAACATAATTATAATTAGCATCCTGATCGGCTAACACAGGCTGGTAGCTTTGTATGCTATGCTGTTTAACCCAGCTTTCTGTTTTCTGATCTGCTTCCATAAGCCCGCATTTTGCGCCCAACTCTACCGCCATATTGCTGATTGTAAATCTGGCATCTACAGAAAGAGCATCGATCACTTCACCTGCAAATTCAATGGCCATGTAAGTTGCGCCATCTGCTGTAATTTGCCCGGCTAAAAAGATGATTAGGTCTTTGGAGAAGACCCCTCCTGCCAGCTTTCCGTTTAAAACCAACCTGATCGTTTCCGGTACTTTAAACCATAGTTTACCGGAAATCATACCCGCAGCCAGATCGGTGGAGCCGACACCGGTTGAAAAAACATTGATCGCCCCGTAGGTGCAAGTGTGTGAATCAGCTCCAATAACCAATTGGCCCGGCAGAACATGGCCCTTTTCAGGGAGCAGCTGGTGACAGACACCGTCACCGATGTCGTAGAAATGAATCTTCTGTTTCTGTGCAAAATCCCGCATCTGCTTATGCAGGGCAGATACTCCTTCAACCGGGCTCGGAGCGCTGTGATCGATAACCATTGCCACCCGGTTCGGGTCAAAAACCCGATTAGCTTTCATCTCTTCAAAAACTCTGATCGCCAGCGGTGAAGTGCCATCCTGACCCATTACAAAATCAAGATCGGCAATGACAATATCTCCTGCTTTTGCATCCTGTTTACTCTTATCAGAGAGGATTTTTTCTGCAATTGTTTTTCCCATGGACTGCTCCTTTCAGGTTAACAGCTTGGTTACCCCTATCCTGATGGTAAACCAATAACTTTTGCATCGTGGATATTCGAGTTACTTTAAGGCAAATCCTTTTTCCCGCAGGTAAGGTCCCACTTCCGGGCGGGGTTTAGCCATCATATAAGCGGCCGATCTTTTACTCCAAGTAATATTTTCCAAACCACCCTCACGATCCCGATAGTACTTGCAAACCTGCTCTTCGTACTCTTCTATTAGAACGTTATCACCGCGATCATCGTATACTTCCTGCTTGAAGATCACTTCCTGTGGCAAGCGCGGCTTTTGCGGATTTTGTTCGGCTGGGTATCCAAGACACAGGCCAAAGACCGGGTAAACCAACTCAGGCAGTTTTATAAGTGCACTCGCCTGGCCTAAATCGTTACGAATACCTCCGATAAAAACCCCGCCCAGCCCTAAGGATTGGGCAGCAATCAGTGCTTTTTGGGCAGCCAGGGTTGCATCGACCGTGGCCATGATCAGCATCTCCATATTGCCCAATACTTCATCGTCCAGCTCTGGCCAATACTTTTTACTGCGCCGCAGGTCGGCGCAGAAAACCATAAATAAGGGGCACTTTTCAACCCAGCTCTGGCCTCCGGCTAAAAGAGCAAATTTATTGCGCTTTGCGGGATCATCAACCCTGATAATAGTATAGGCCTGAAAATGACTTGAAGTTGCAGCCCACTGGGCAGCATCAATAATTGCTTTAACCTTTTCGGGTTCAACATCCTGTTCAGTGTATTTTCTCACTGAGCGGTGACTTTTAAGCAATTTTAGGGTATCATTCACCATACCATACCTCCCTGGATAAAAAAATTTTACTCCCGCCAATGTTCCGGGTGGTCCAAGGTTTCAGCGCATTTTACTGGACCTTTAACTCTGCCGATATAACCAGGGCTTAATTCCTGAACCATCCATGCTTCTTTCACTGCTTCGGGTATTGGATATGGCGCATCCAAGCCATACTGGCCGGCTGGTTTAAAACCAAACCTGGGATAGTATTCCGGATGACCGAGCACAAATACCATTTTAACGCCGGCTTCGGCTAAGAGCTTCAAACCTTCAGTCACCAAACTGCTGCCAATTCCCCGGTTTTGGAAATCCGGTTCAACTGCAAGCGGTGCCAAAATGCTCGATTGTTCTTCTGCAAAACCGGTCACTTCTGCTTTAGAGAAAAGAATATGGCCCACTATTCTCTGATCAGACAACGCAACCAATGAAAGCAGGGGAATCGCGGTCGGATCCTGTAATAAACCCTTAACCAGCTCTACAATAACCGGTCCTTCAGTATCACCAAAAGCTGTCTCTTCTACCACCAGCAAGCCGGTCAGGTCCTGCTCTGCAGACTCTCTTATTTCCAACATCTACTTCTCCTTTGGGTTTAAAAATTAAATCTTCCATCTGGGTCCGGTTTCCGTATCTTCAAGGACAATTCCGGCGTTATGCAAAATATCGCGGATACGGTCTGCCTCACCCCATCTTCTAAAATCCCTTAACTCTTCTCTTAAAGCAACAATCGCTGCCACTAAGTTTTTCAGCTTATCGGGTATCATGGTTGTCAGCTCTTCAATTGCTGTTCCTGCCAGGACAATCATCTCCCGGAAGATCTCCCTGCCCTGGGTGATGAAATCCGGGTTTTCAAGGTCAATGTGTGCCTGCCATAGTAACTGATCGGCTTCGAGTAGCTGCGTTATTATTACGGTTACCTTTTTTTCTAACAACGCGCATTGAAAAGTATCTTCTATTTTATGCATTCGCTCCCAAAAAACCGAGCCTGGTTTTATTTCTTCTGCCATAGCACCCTGAATCGGCAACCCATTATTATAGTTTATTGTCCCGTCAGGGTCTTCGCGTTGAGGGGGCAATCCCGGTTTGCCTTGCAGCAGATCAAATGAGATCGTTTCACCCCGGGAAAAAGAAGATTCGAAGCTGCCATGTCTGATTGTTACCTGCCCCAGGCCATCTACCGAGGCCGTTTCAGCAGCAAAATCAAGAACACATACGGTATGTTCATCTATCCCTAAGATTGTTATATCGGAGGGTAACATCGAACTCAGAGCAGTGAATCTTTTCTCCCCCATGTAACAAAAACGGGTGTCGTGGTTGCCCCCTTCAGCATTGTTCCAATGGGGAATCACAACCAGTTCAAGACCTAATTTTCCGAGAATTTTTAAACCCGAAACCCAATGCAGAGGTTGACCAACTTTGTATATTTCATAGACAGGGAGAGTCCAGCTGCCGACTGATAGAGCTGCCGCACTGGCAGCAACCAGGCAACCGCCCCTGTTAATCATCGCCCCGAGCAAAGTAGGCACAGGTGTTGTTTCGAGCTGACGAACTATATAAGTCGGGCTACCCGGCCCGATTAGGACATATCCGGCCCTCCCAAGCTGGCCGAAAGTTTGTTCTGCCTGCTCGCTTTTAGTTGCCTCTGCTGATTTAAATGAGACAATTTCCATCTCATGGAGCACCTGCTCATTGAAATATTTCACCGCCCGTCCGGAGATCAGATCAACGTTTTCCTGAAACCCTGCCGGCGTATCAAGAAACAGGGTCAAGTCGCCTGTTTTTATGCCGGCTATCAGCGTTTTGTGAGTTTCAACCATCGTTCCGGAAAGCTCACCCGAACCAATCAGGGCAATTTTTCCTTTTACTTGCGCCATTTCATCTACTCCAATGTCTTTAGTTTATAATAACCTAATGCTTTTCAATTTGCCTTCCTTCTTGACCACTGGTTAAATCAATGTCACAAATAACCATTATGCTTCACTTCGTTTACGGGGCATAACCAGCTTATTTAGGAATAATAGTTCATTCTCTAAGTGCTGATGGAGTACCGGCAGGTTACTAATCATTCTTTCAATTTTTACAGACGAAATCACTGGTGAGTGTTGATGATAATTAATATAAAGGACCAGGTAATCTTCCAGAAGTAATACTGTCCGACCTGAAAGCACAGGAGGCCTTTGATCCGGTACAGGTGCCCTCAACAACCTGATCAACCGGTAATGCCAATCTAAGCTACCCGGGATCCAGCGATCTGTAATGCGAGCAATCTGCAGCAGGCATTCTTCGACCAAAAGATAAAAATCGTATAAGCAGCTACTTATATAGAGCAGTGTGCGCCGATCGGTATCAGTCGCAAGTGGGGAGTATGCCGAAACGTAGGCGACAATTATCCCCATTTCAACAAGGTTTTTCTCAATAACAACGCAGGCTCTTTCAAGGCTTTCTCTTGAAGGCGCAATCATACTTTAAGTTGTTAACCCGAAATCATTGATTAGGCTTAGGAGATGGTCCGGCAGGGGATGAGATTGACCGCTTCCCAATTTTGTGCAGACCCACACCAACTCACCCCGGGCCAGGCATTCATCTTCATCCTTCCTAAAAATTGCCAACTCCCAGGTTAAACTTGATCGGCCAACTTTAGCTATTGATACCCCAATCTCAATCAGCTGATCAAATGCAGCAGGCTTAAAAAAATCAATAGTCGATTTAACCAAATAAAAATCAAGCCCTTCACTGGCAATCAAAGCTTTATAATCAAACTTGATCTCCCTGATAAATTCGGTAATAGCGGTGTCAAAATAAGTAAAATAATGAGCGTTAAAAACAATACCCTGGGCGTCTATTTCTGAGTACCTGACTCGAAATATGTGAAAGAAAGAATAATGTTCCCGGTTTAAAGATGATAGCAATGTATCGTAACCTCCGCAGTTCCATAGAACAGTGCTTAACCAGTAAGTGTGTTATTGATCTTTTAGTCCTTTTCTTTTTCCCACCTAAATTTTGATTTGGCTTCACAGAAACCGGAGGACAGCGCTTCCCAGGCCGAATCAAGACCTTCCTTTAAAGCCTCAAAAGCTTCTTCGTTCGTGTCTACTATCTCTTTCAGCTTAGCAGATCCTTCCTTAATTTTTTGCTCCAGAATTTTAATCTGATCAGGTATGTTTTTAACCGCTTCTGACCCGGCAGTCTGAGCCTGAGCTTTAAGATTTATCAGGTCTTCTTTCCATTGTTCCAACTGTTCCTGCATCTTTTGACGATAACTATCTTTACTATCCATTACTGAGCCCTCTCCTTAGTGAAAATTGAACGTATTTTATCTCTTACGCTACGGTAAATACCCTTGAAACCAGTGATGTAAAAGGCATCCCTGCTTTTGCGCAGTGTCTCCATGGTAGCTGTCTCTACAACCTGCCAGAGTAGATCTTTGTCCGGAGCATGTTTTAGATAATTAAGTTTAACCTGGTATGCCCCTTTGTACTTTCGGCCTCCGCCGTTTGGGGTAATATTTTTTATGATCCGGTTAAGGTCAACGTTACTGTTTTTGGTGCGTAGCGATACGTCGAGGTAGGTTTCCTGATTATTCTGATTTTCTATGATAGCAAAAACAGCCACCACTTTGTAATCTGCATGCTTCAATACCTGATCGGCAGTAACGGCAATTGAATCCCTATATTGGGCATCAATAAAACCGAGACCGTAGAAAGCCCAATCCTTGTAGACAACCTCATTTGCGATTGCCCGATCATACAGCTCTGCAGTTTGAGGATAAAGCGGGGTGCTATTGATTCCCTGCAATATATCTCTGTCAACAGATCGCGATAAATAATTGAGCGCTTCAAAATCAAGATCTGTTATGTGATCATATTTATCTGTATCAGTTTGAATGCCAAAAGTAAGAGCTGTTGCGACTGACGTCATTTCGTTTTCAGGTAGATCAAGGTTTAAATTTTTAATCATTAAAGCAATGAGGGTACTGGTTGAGCCGACATCATTACTAATCAGTGAAAACTCTGCTTTTACAGGAGCTTTTGTTACCCGGTGGTGGTCAATATGAGCCGCACATGGAATTTTGGATCCGATCTGATCGACCCGGTTATTCTGAAAATCAGTCACAATATATGCCTGATATTTGTCCAGGTTGATTTCTTTGCCGATTTTTAGCGGGATTTTTAATCTCTTCGTAAAGGCCTTATTTTGTTGCAATGACAAACCTTTTTCGGTAAAGATATCAGCTTCCACCGATTGGTGTTTAAGGATTATCTTAATCGCATAGGCTGAAGCAATAGCATCAGGATCCGGCGATCCGGGGATGTAAATAGCCAGGGGATTATACTTCGTGACCGTCTTGATAAAAAGCTCTGCCGTTTTTTTCATTATTTCTTGCCTTTTTTAAAATAATCATACCAAACTAAAAACAATTTGTCTTATAAATCTATCTCGGCAACACGAAACCGATGCTATGAAAGCTTTTTTGGAGTGCTCCATTTAAACTAACATAGAAATGAGTTCTCAATCAATCCTTCCATATTCAAAATAATGATAAGAATGACTGTCAAAATCTTTATGTTAGAATTAGAAACAGGTAAAGTACTAAATAAATAAAAGGCAGGTTAATCGATGCAAAACGCTACTGAAAAAATATTAAAAGTGGCAGAATCAGCAGCCCGGCAGGCTGGAGATATAATTATTAACAAAAAGGGCAGCTCTTCATTTTCGGAAAAAGGCGATAACAACCTGGTCACCGAAGCCGATTACGCCGCACAGGAAACTATTATCAAGATAATTTCGGAACAGTACCCCGATCACAGTTTTATTGCTGAAGAAAATGATCTTACCGCCAACATCAATGAACCGGATCTCTGGGTTATTGACCCGCTGGATGGAACCAATAACTACGCGCACCAAATACCTCATTTCAGTGTCTCCATCGCCTATGCCCGTTTTGGACAAGTAAAAGCCGGAGTTGTTTTCGATCCGGAACGCGGGGAGCTATTTAGTGCTGCAGAGAGCATGGGGACTACTTTAAACGGTAAAAAAATAACCGTTTCGAGAGCACTTTCACTGCAGGAAGCGATTGTGGCAACCGGTTTTTACTATGACCGTGGCGTTATGATGCGAAAAACATTGTCCAGCATTGAAAAACTCTTTGCAGAAAACATTCACGGCATAAGGAGATTTGGCAGCGCAGCCTTAGATCTATGCTGGGTTGCCTGCGGCCGTTTTGATGCCTACTTTGAATATAAACTAGCTGTCTGGGATTTTGCCGCCGGTCTGCTTATCGTAAATGAAGCAGGAGGCAATTGCACCGATCAACAAGGGAATCCATTGACTTTAAGCAGTTCAGGAATTGTCGTTTCAAATAGCATTTTACATAGAGAATTATTAAATATCGTCGGCTGGGATAGGGATAATCTGCTTTAAGGTATTTACTATCTCATTTTTATCGGTGAAATGTAAATAAAATGACGCTGCAAAATAGTAAACCGCAGCAGCCAGTGAGCCTACTACCAGGCGCTTGTCTACATCATTCATAGTTGCACCCATAATAATCAGCGCAACTCCGAATAAAACCATCACAACAACAGTTATTGCCCTAAGTTTTTCGGTAGAAGCAGAAATATAACGGATTGGTACAAATACAAGAATAACAAATATAAACATGATTAGAGCATTAATCAACGGAGGAAACTCTAACAAATAAAAATAAAAGATCATTACGTTCCAGTAATTCGGAAAACCGGTAAAATAACCATCATC
>VGTO01000028.1 GCA_016874655.1 Bacillota bacterium
AAACTTACATATTCTTGCTGCAAGCAGTCTCTCTGCTGTGCTGAGCGACATAAACGATCTTTTTCAGCAATCCACTGCCGGGATCAAAATCACAGCCATCTATGCAGCATCCGGAGATCTCGCTACCCAAATTACAAATGGCGCCCCGGCTGATCTTTTTATATCGGCATCAACTAAACATATGGATGATTTAGAAAAGAAGGGTTTACTCAAATCTGAAACACGAATAAACCTGGTTGGCAACAGGATCATTTTAGCAGTACCACTGAACAGCACTCTCAATATCCTGGCCTTCGAAGATCTACCTGACAACAGAGTCCAAAAGATCGCTATGGGAGATCCAGAGTTTGTACCGGCCGGATCCTATGGACGTGAAGCGATTGAATTACTCGGCTTAGAATATGAAAACCTGCTTCCCAAAACTATCCTTGCCAGCAATGTGATGCAAGTGCTAAGTTACCTGGAAAATGAAAGCGTGGATGCCGGCATCTTATTTGCCTCTGATATTACCTTTTCTGAAAAAGTCAGGGCAGTTGCAGTGGCGCCAGATGATGTAAACAGCAGAATTATTTATCCTGCCGCTATTTTGGCCGTCGCAAAAAATGATAGCGCAGCAAAACAATATCTTGACTTCCTGTCTGGCAAAGAAGCAAGAGCTATCTTTAAAAAGTACGGTTTTCTGATCATAACTAAGTAAAACTTACCGAGGGATAATGATGCTTGAACCTTTTATAATGCCGCTTAGCGTATCGATTAAAACCGTTTTAGCCGCAACGGTGATCACTTTTTTCCTCGGCATCGCTGCTGCGCGGTGGATGGTTGATTACAAAGGCCGCTTCAGTAGTTTGATTGATGTGCTCTTTCTGCTGCCGATTGTTTTACCACCAACTGTGATTGGATTCGGTCTGTTACTGCTTTTCGGCAGCCGGGGGCCGCTGGGCAAGCTGCTGGCGCTATTTGATACCACGATTATTTTCAGCTGGCCTGCGACCGTTGTCACTGCTGTTATTGTTGCTTTTCCTTTGATGTACATGACTGCCCGCGGCGGGTTTGAACAGGTGGACCCCAATCTTGAGAATGCTGCCCGCACCTTAGGCGCAGGCGAGTGGCGCCTCTTTTGGACCGTTACCCTGCCGCTATCCTGGCCAACCGTAATGGCCGCAACCGTTCTGGCCTTTACAAGGGCTCTCGGGGAGTTCGGCGCTACGCTGATGCTGGCCGGCAACCTGCCCGGCAGAACTACCACCCTACCGGTTGCCATTTATTTTAGGCTGCAGGCAGGCCAGATGCATGAAGCTCTGGTTTTGACCCTGGTTGTGTTTATCTTTGCTCTGGCCTCTTTAGCCCTACTGGCCTATTGGAAGGCGCAGGCCCGGCGAAACGGAAGGGGGCAATAATATGCTGGAAGTTAATATAAAGCGGGCCCTGCCCGGCTTTACTTTAGATATAAGCCTAACTGTTAACGAAGAGATTGTTTCAATCTTAGGACCCTCCGGCTCCGGCAAAACAATGACCCTTTTTTGTATTGCCGGCCTGGTTCGACCCGATGCAGGCCTGATAAAACTGAATAACCGGATTATCTACAGTTCGGCTGATCAGATCTTCATCGCACCGCGAAACCGGAAAATTGGTTTTGTCTTTCAGAACTACGCCCTCTTTCCCCATCTGACTGTTGCCGAAAATATAGCCTACGGTCTAGCGGGACAACCGAAACCGACAGTCAGTAAAAAAGTTGCGGAGCTACTAGAAGTAATAAACATTCCTGCGCTAAAAGATCGCTATCCGGCAGAACTCTCATCTGGGCAGCAGCAGAGAGTGGCTCTGGCGCGAGCTATTGCCCCCGAACCGGAAGCATTGCTCTTAGATGAACCATTCTCAGCTTTGGATACGTACCGCAAAGAACGGATGGAGTACGAATTGCTTTCGCTCTATCGCTACTATAGGGGTGACATCTTATTTGTCACCCACGATTTAGAACAGGGCTTTAAGCTCGGTAAACAAATTGCGGTATACGACAACGGAAAAATCGTTCAATACGCCGATAAATACACGGTAATCAGTAATCCGGTTAATCGTACGGCAGCGCGCCTGTCAGGATTTAAAAACCTGATTGAAGGCCGGGTAGTCGCTTGCAGTGTTGACGAAGCAACAGTTTTTATCCCTGAATTTGAACAGACCCTGATGGTAAACTTCCCCAAGTCATTGAAACTGAACACCGATCAACCGGTAATCATCGGGATCAGGCCTGAACACCTGACTGCTGTTAGTCAACCTAAGCATAATAGTGTTGGCTGCCGCCTTGACAGAAAAGTGCGCGGTGTAACAACCTTACACTCTTACTACTATGCGCTGGCCGATCAGCAAAATCGCTACAGCCTTGAATGCCTTGACCCGCAAACATTCCTGGATCATCAGGACCACTTACAAGATACCTGCTATATCCACTTTAACCCGCAGCACCTGGTCATAATACCATTGGATTAAGAAGATTGGCCTGCTTAATGCAGAGAAAAAGGCTAATCTAGAGAGCATCGCCGATGGATGCGGCAAATGCTTAGTTGGGGTTCCCTGCTCCTCTAACGCTCCGTCTTCATAGTTTCAACCACTTTGTTATTCTGCCACCTATAAATAAAACTATTGTCATTAAAGCAGCTGTTTTTAAAAAAACTAAACCCTGATTAGCTCCACAGCGCTTTGCATGATGACCATGAACGAGCAGTTTTCTCAACAACTAAAGTCACTTGTTTGCTTCTCCAATAGTGTAGGAATTAGTCAGATAATTGTATAACAAAAATGAAACCATAAAGCATTACCCATCATCAGAATAAGAATTATCGACTGCAAAATGTTCAATTCATTGTTACCCACTGAAAGCCTTTAAGCAACAATAAGTTTATCACATTTTTACTTGTATCACGCCTGAAATCGTGCAGGCAATGGACAAAAGGTATTGTAATATATAAAATAATAAGATAGTATGAATAAAATTCAGTCAAGAAGATACCAATTGCTTTTGCTACCGCAGCAGAGTCCGCTCTGCGGTTTTTTATATTCAGTAAAAGCTAATAGAGATTGCGTGCGGAAAGGTGCAAGACGGCTATGAAAAATATCATCCAAAACAAAAGTAAAGATCTTCAAAATGAAATTGACAACTACCTTAAATGTATAACCGATTCTTCCCTACTCTTTTTTGAAGGAGCCAGGGAAGCCTACCGGGGCGACTATGATGATGCTGAAAACCGCTATCGCGATATTTCCGAGTTGGAAAGAAGAGCAGACGAGCACTTGAAAGCCATTCAGTACAAGCTTTACGCCTACAATATAGCGCCCGATTCGCGGGCAGATATTTTCGAACTGTTAGATGGCCTTGATGACATTGTTGACCGGGCAAAGAAAAATATCTTTCAGATTTGTGTCGAAAAACCGGTCATTCCGGACTGCATGAAAGATGATTTTATCGCCATTACCGCTGCATCAGTTGACGCTGTCGACATCCTGATCCAGGGCGTCCGTTCATTTTTCGAAGACGTAAACTCCCTGGAGGGCTATATTAAAAATGTTTATCTTTATGAAAAAAAAGCAGACGCTTTGGAAGAAAAAATCAAGCGCAGCATCTTTCAATCCACAGTGGTCGAAGAGTTGGCCAGGAAATTTCAACTGCGTTATTATGTGGAGAAAATAGCGATGCTCTCAGACCTGGCTGAAAACCTGGCCAAGAAAATGTTGATGTACAAAATTAAACGGATCATTTAAAAAACCTGTAAAAGGATACTGCACGACAACAGAAACACGAAGATTTGCGGAGGCAGGCTCTAAATGATTTTAAAGTTATTTTACCTCAGCAGTGGTTTATTTATGGGCTGGTCCCTGGGGGCCAACGATGCAGCCAATATTTTCGGCACAGCTGTAGGCACAAAAATGGTCAGGTTTACAACAGCGGCCATCATCAGTGGTGTCTTTATCCTGCTGGGCGCGCTGTTAAGCGGAGCAGGAACAACAGGCACGCTGGGCGCCCTGGGTGCAATCAAAGCCCTGCCCGGAGCCTTTATTGTCAGCCTCACTGCGGCACTGACCATCATGTCGATGACTAAAGCGGGGTTACCGGTATCCACATCCCAGGCCATAGTCGGCTCCATCCTCGGCTGGAATTTTTTTGCCGGCGCCACTACAGACTATACTGTCCTCTACCGCATTGCCGGAGCCTGGCTCTTTACCCCGATCTTGGCTGCACTTTTCTCAGTTGGCCTTTATTTTTTGTTTAAAGCTATTCTGGAAAACATCAAGATTCACCTCTTCAGCCTTGACTGGATCATAAAACTCAGCCTGATCCTGGCTGGGGCTTTCGGCGCTTACAGTCTTGGCATGAATAATATAGCCAACGTAGTCGGGGTGTTTATGTCTGTATCACCTTTTGTCGATATCCAAGTCGGAGATTACTTTGTCTTAAGTAGTCTACAGCAGCTTCTGTTTTTCGGGGGCGCTTCGATCGCCATCGGGGTCATTACTTATTCCAAGAATGTAATGATGACCATTGGATCAGGTATTTACCGGCTGTCCCCGGTTACAGCCTTGATTGTTGTGCTGTCCAGCTCCCTGGTGCTCTTTCTTTTCGCCTCAGAGAATTTACAGGCGGGGCTAATTGCGCTCGGCCTTCCGGCCATCCCCTTAGTCCCTGTCTCCCAATCGCAGGGGGTGGTCGGCGCTATCTCCGGTATCGGTATTGCTAAGGGTGGCGGTAACATCAATACCCGGCTGCTCGGCAAGATAGTTGTTGGTTGGCTGCTGACTCCGCTCTGTGCCGGTATCTTGTCTTACATTTCACTTTTTATAATGCAGAACGTCTTTCTGCAAAAAGTCTTTATCTAAACAAAGCTTGTCGAAACTCTGCCTATCGTTTTCCGATAATCGAGATAAAACATAGGGTGTTGGCCAATGAATTTTTTTCTAACCAGCTTTTTCAAAAAAAAGATGCGCCTGGAGCAAGAGGTTGAGGCATACCTGAACTGCCTAGCCGAGATCTGCGGCTCCTTTACCCTGGGCGTTAAAAGTTACCTGGAAGGTGATCAGGATACTTTTCGCAAATGTTCCAAAGCAACATCACAGGGAGAAAAGAAGGCTGACGAAATCTTAAAGAATATTAAGTATCACCTGTACGCCAATACGCTGTACCCAGATTACCAAAAAGACATAACTTTAATCTTCGACCAGATGGACGATGTAGCAGACATATCAAATCAGGTTTTAATTCAACTCTCTCTGGAATCCCCCTACATCCCTGCTCAGGTCAAAGAGCTGTTCAGCGAGTTGGTTGATTATTCCTGTAAAACTACCGGTGAGTTGGTCAATGGGGCCAGGCATCTCTTCCATAACCGGGTCATGATTGAAGACCATGCCAATAAAGTTTATTTTTATGAAAATGAAGCCAACCGGATTTTGGAAAGAATTCTGACCAGCGTGCACCAGGGAGATTATCTGACGGAGCTGGCATATAAAAGGCATGTCGCCCTGTTTGCCATAAAAATATTAAGTATCTCTGAACAGGCATATAAAGTGGCAAAAAGGCTGGTTTTCTACCTGATCAAAAGTGATACTGACAGCTATTAACCAAAAGCTGGTGATCTTTTAGTCGGTTTATGTAAGAATAGCAAGTTCGCTGAAGGATTATCCTGGCCGGTAAAGAATTATTAAGTCGAAATAGCGCCCTTGCATCAATGATTTACACCAATTTTTGGCAGGAGGAAAGGCGATGAAAAGTGAACAGTCGATCCTGAAAATCAGCAAGAAAGCATTTATTCAGTCAGCATTAATAATTCTTGCGCTCATGATCGTAGCCGGTCTGCTGAGCCAGGCCATACCGAGCGGCAGCTTTGACACTGCAACCGTCGATGGACGGAGTGTAATTGTTCCCAGTTCTTTTCGCTACACCGAGGCACCTGTTTATCCAGCATGGCGCTGGTTTACCGCTCCGGTCGAAGTGCTTTGGGGGCCTGACGCAGCGGTGATTATCACCATTATCGTGGTACTGCTCTTGATTAGCGGCGCTTTTGCTCTACTGGAGAGAGCCGGGGTGTTAAAAGCGCTTATAGCCCGCGTTGTATTACGTATGGGTGACCGTAAATATCTCTTAATGGCCGTGGTGGTGCTCTGCTTTATGCTTTTTGGGGCACTGCTCGGCATCTTCGAAGAGTTTATTATCCTGGTTCCGGTAATGATCGCCCTCGCCTATCTGCTTGGCTGGGATGCCATGACCGGGCTGGGGATGAGCCTGCTGGCGGTTGCTTTTGGTTTTTCTGCCGCGCTGGCCAACCCCTTCACGATTGGTATTGCCCAGCGTTTGGCCGAAGTTCCGGTTTTCTCAGGTATTGGACTACGGGCTCTTGTTTTCGTAACAATTTATGTGATACTCTGCATTTTCCTAATTCGCTATGCCAAAAAAATAGAGAAGAACCCCTCTCTTTCGCCTACTTTTGAGGATGATGAAAACCTCCGGTCGCGCTTTCGCCTGACCCGCGAAGAGCTTTCAGCTCAGGCCAACCCAAAGCTCAAAGGTGCTCTGACCTGGTTTTTAGCTTCACTTGCGGCGATCATCCTAATCAGTATCGCAGCAGCCTTTAACAACACCATCTCCGGATTTGCCCTACCCCTGGTCGGCCTTTTCTTCCTAATCGGTGGAGTCGGCGCTGCCCTGCTCAGCGGCATGAAGGTAAAAGAAGCTGCCTCTGTTTTCGGCAGCACAGTGGCCGGCATCTCACCGGCTATTATCCTGATTCTGATGGCGGTCAGCGTTAAACATATCATGACTAATGCCCAGGTAATGGATACCATTCTCGATTATGCCGTACGCAGTATCGGCCATGCTTCCCCTTACGGCGCTGCTCTGATGGTCTACGGCCTGGTCCTTTTTCTTAATTTCTTTATCGGATCGGCCTCCGCCAAAGCTTTTCTGGTCATTCCGATTATTGCTCCCTTGGTCGACCTGGTTGGCGTAACCAGACAGACAGCAATCCTGGCCTTTGCTTTCGGCGACGGCTTCAGCAATGTGCTGTTTCCGACAAACGCCGCCCTCCTGATCGGCTTAGGCTTGGCCGGCGTCAGCTACCTGAAGTGGTTTAAATGGGTAATCCTGCTACAGCTGATAGTTCTAATCATCACTGTTCTCTTCGTTTTGCTTGCTGTGGCTATTAACTATGGACCATTCTAAAAACGGTTATGAGCCCGAAAATGTAAAAGCCTCCTGCTGTTTTCCTTCGTACTGGAAGACAGAGCAGGAGGCTTTTAATCTCTAATTAATAGCTCAGGCAGCTTTTTGCCTGGTCGCGAAAAGATGAAGGATCGATTTTGTGTCGGGATCGACATTGCCGTAAATAAGAAAAATCAGAATCTCTTCAGTAAAGCCGACCATATAGATCAGTAATGCCGCCCTGGTCATCAGGGTTACATCAAAGAAAAAGGAACAGACAATAATCAGGAATACCAGCACGGCGTTCCAGCGCAGGATAAAAGTGTGCATCATTATCGGCCGTTTAAAAAGATAACCGGAGAGCAGAAAAGAAAAGCCCAGTAGCGAAAAGAAGACAATCAAAACCAACTTGTTAGCGGCAATAACCTCAGGCCGCAGGTAGTTTAAAAAATAGGCCGATGAAACATAAAATAAAAGGTCGGCGAGCGAATCAAGTTCTTTGCCATAATGTGAAACCTGATTAAGTTTACGCGCCACAATACCATCAAAGAAATCTGTCGATCCGATCAGAATGTAGGCAATTAAGAAAAGCTGATGCTGATTAAAGTGTAATAATAGATAAAGACCGGGAAGCAGAACAATCCGCGATGCCGAAAGCAGGTTTGGAATAGTCGGTTTAAACCCCAAGTTTTAGCCTCCTTTCTTCAGAAGATGGTTAATACTATCACAAAAAGTAACCGTATTCTATAGAAAGCTGAATTTTTCGACATCGAAGAGCCCTTGATCGGTGATCTTCAACGCCGGGATGACCGGCAAAGCCATGAAAGCCAGGGTCATAAAGGGCTGGGTTAGATCAGTTCCCAGGCCGCGGGCGGCCGCCAAAAGCTTACGCATCTGGTCAGCAACAACTGTCGCCGGCTCCGTTGAGATCAAGCCGGCTAAGGGCAACGGCAGGGTGGCACCAATCTCGCTATTTTTTCCGCAGACAACGAATCCTCCGCCAATGCGTACCAATTCACTGACTGCTGCAGCCATCGCCTCTTCTTCAACCCCGGCAACAATGATATTGTGGGAGTCGTGAGCCACGCTGGAGGCGATTGCCCCCTCGCGCAGGCCCAGCCCTTTGATCAACGCTACAGCGATCCGGCCGCTGGACCGGTGCCTTTCAACCACGGCAATCTTGTTGATCCCGGCAGCCGGATCGGCAATAATATCGCCGGTGGCGTTTCTTTTTACAGCTACTTTTAAGTGCTCGGTGCTGATTTGTCCGGGAATCACCCCGATAACCGGTAGGGTATTGTTTTCAGTTTTCATTATAAAATCCTGCGCTTCAGGCCGGCGGGCCAGGTGCATTGAGTTCAGGGCAAACTGTGGTATCGCCGATACGGGCATGTCGACAGTCAGTGTGCCTTTGTCGGCAACAATCCGTCCGTTTTTAATCACCATCAGGGCCCTGAAATCAGTCAGATTGTCGAAAGCAACAATGTCCGCCCGGTAACCCGGCGCCAGCGCCCCACGATCATAGATCCTATAATGGCAGGCAGCATTAAGAGTGGCGATCCTGAGCAGCAGCAGGGGATCGCCCTTTAAGGCAACTGCGCTGCGCAGCAGATCATCTAAGTGGCCTTTTTCGATTAAATCGGCAGCTTCGCGATCATCGCTGCCGAACATAAATTGATGAGCGGTTTGCAGGTTAACCAGAGGCAACAGCTCTGCCAGGCTTGATGATGCAGATCCATGCCTAATAATTATTTTCATCCCACAGCTAAGCTTCTCTCTGGCTTCTGCAGCAGTTAAACATTCGTGATCGCTGCTGATCCCTGCGGCCAGGTAGGCCTGAAGCTCTTCCCCCCGCAGCTCCGGAGCGTGGCCATCCACCACTTTGCCCCTGCGGTGGGCTGCAGCTATTTTACGTAAAACCGCTTCGTCACCGTTAATGACTCCCGGGTAATTCATCATCTCCCCCAGGCCGACTACCTGCGGGTGATCTAGCAGTGCCTCAATTTCATTTAGCTTAAGCTCGCTGCCAGCTGTCTCCATAATCGTTGCCGGCACACAGGAGGGAGCGGTAGCAAAAAAATCACAAGAGAGGCCATGCGAGGAATACAGCATCAGCTCCACGCCGGCCATTCCCAAAACATTGGCTATTTCGTGGGGATCATGAATAACAGTAGTGGTGCCGTGAGGGGTAATAACCCGCGCCAGTTCTGCCGGAAGCAGCAGAGTGCTTTCGATGTGCAGGTGGGCATCGATCAGACCGGGCGCCAGGTAGAGGCCACTAAGATCTATTTCTTCCCGGCCGGAGTTATATTCCCGGCCAATAGCAGCAATCTTTCCGCCTTCAATGGCCAGGTTGGCTTCAACTAGCTCACCACTGAAGACATTTAGCACTCTACCGTTTTTCAGCAGCAGTTCGGCCTCCCGGTCACCGCGGGCAACCGCTACGAGGTTTTTTAGATCATTAGAATCCGTCCTTTTTGAAGGCACAGTTTTCACCACCATCGCTTAAAATAACTTGATCTTAACTTGTTGTGCTAATTCGCTTCAAGAGCAAGATGACAACCCCAGCCAGGATCGCCAGGCTGCTTAAACCGATAAAGAGCCATTTAAAAAAGGTAAAAACCGGTACCAGGGCCGCCAGAAAAGGGACCTGCTCAGGGTAGCGGTACATTACATAAGCAGCGCCGCTGTTCTCTAGCAGATCAAAGAGCACCCCGGCAAAGGGCAGCAGGTTTACTATCCTTAAACTGCTGGTTGAGGGCAGCTGGCGATACAATAAAGTGATCAGCGCCAAGAAAAACAGGAGGTAGACCAGGGGCCAGAAAAGATCGAAGGTAAAACGCTGATAAATATAGTAAGCCCGCCCTTCCGGGCCGTAAGCCTCAGCCATAGCATAGAGGTCGGCAGCGCTGTAGATAAAAGAGGTATCAGGTGATTGGTTAACCCCGGTTATTTCGCTCAAGCGGCCGGCCATCTTCGGTAATACGAAAAGCATAAACAATATAAAAACAGCTAGCGATCCGGCGATCACCGGTGTGCTCACGACCCGGTAACACCAATTGGACAATCGCTTTAAACCATTGGCCATCTAAGATCCCACCTTTTCGGTTTCCTGATCGTTATTATATTTCAACAGGCAGATGCAACAAACCTTTTAGCACAACAGCCGCAGCAGCTCTCTTTTATTATTAGCTGATTTCAGTTATTATTGAATTAGAAATCAATCTGGGATACACCTTTCATCATTAATACATTAGAAATGCTGAGTATAACAAACTAGACGAACGATTGGAGGCAGTTTGCTTGAGAAACAGAGAAATGTATGCTGAACCGTACCGGATTAAGATGATTGAACCGATTAAGATCAGGGATCGGGAAACAAGGGAAAAGCTGATTGTCGATGCCGGCTATAATGTTTTTAACCTTAAAGCCGAAGACGTTTATATTGACCTTTTAACTGACAGCGGCACCACAGCGATGAGCGCCAACCAGTGGGCCGGGATGATGCTTGGCGATGAATCATATGCCGGCTGCCGAAACTTTTTTAACCTGCAGGACGCCCTGAAAGACATTATGGGCTATCAATATGTGGTCCCCACCCACCAGGGTCGGGCTGCAGAAAATATATTAATGTCCATGTTTGTTGGAGAAGGTCAGCGAGTAATCGGCAATATGCACTTTGACACCACCGAAGGACACATTCGGATGCGTAAAGCTTTTCCGGTCAACCTGGTGATCGATGAAGGCTTAGACACAGCTTCAGATCATCCCTTTAAAGGTAACATTAACTTAGAAGCGCTTGAAGAAGAGCTGAAGAACAGCACGCCGGCGGAGCTACCGCTGGTGATCATTACCGTAACCTGTAACAGTAACGGCGGACAGCCTGTGGCCATGGATAATATCAGGGCCGCCTCAAGCCTGGCTAAAAAATATAAAAGACCACTTTTTATCGATGCTGCCCGCTACGCAGAAAACTGCTATTTTATCAAGCAGCGCGATCCCCATTACAGCAATCACTCTGTTAAGGATATTGCCCGGGAAATGTTTTCCTATGCTGATGGCTGCACAATGAGCTCTAAAAAAGATGCCCTGGTTAATATCGGAGGATTTTTAGCTTTCCGGGATAACGAAGAATGGTACGAAAGAGCAGTGCAGATTCAGATCTGCTATGAAGGTTTCAGAACCTATGGGGGACTGGCCGGGCGCGATCTCGAAGCTTTGGCTCGCGGACTCCATGAAGGCACTGAAGAAGATTATTTAGAAGATCGGATCGGTCAGGTTCATTACTTAGGCCGGCTGCTGACCGCTGAGGGGATTCCGATCGTTTTGCCCGTTGGAGGGCATGGGGTTTTTATTGATGCTCTTCAATTTTTACCGCACATCCCTCAATCAAAGCTGCCCGGCCAGACGCTGGCAGTTGAGCTATACCGTGCCGGGGGCATCAGGGCTATTGAACTGGGCACCTGCGCCTTCGGCTATATCGATCAGGCCACCGGTCAGGAAGTTTACCCTCAACAGGAGCTGGTCCGGCTTGCCATTCCGCGCCGGGTCTACAGTGATCGCCATATGCGCTATGTTGCCGACACTCTAATTGAAATCGGCAGGCACAAAGAAGCGATCAAGGGGATGAAAATCATCTATCAGACAGAACTAATGCGCCATTTTACAGCCCGCTTTGCCCTCCTCTAAGGCTTAAAGCTGCACAGCAGAACCTAAAAACCAGTTACAGATATCCTTCAACGCAGCGCATCGCCAGCCTCACTGCCAAGAGGCGATGTGCTGCAGCCCGGCGATCCGGGGCCCTTTATGACTGGTATTCCAGGCACCGGGCAGATTTAGTTCTCTTGCCGCGACCTCAAAATGACACATGGCAATCCCCATATCAACAAGCTGCAGGCGCAATTTACCCATCATCCGGTTGTATATTTTATTCTCCTTCAAGTAAAGATGCGTTACTCCCTGCTGATCGAGAAGCAGGCGCCAGGGCTGCTTGTTCGATGCTGAAGGCCCCATTCTAACCGCCTCGTAAGCCTCCTTAAATGTCCCACTTTCAGACTCAGGCAAGGCAGTTACTCCGTCACTTTTAAAAAAAAGCTCCGGCCAGGGTTTACGCCGGTTCGAACCGGCGCCAAAACGCATCACCCGCTCAGTCACCGATTTTTCGACTGCAGGATAACCAACCGGAGTGATCGCCGGCAGCAGCTCGTCTTCAGCCAGTTCCATTTGGGCGGCAAAAGCGCCGCGTTTAAAAGTTCCGCCCAGCCAGCAGGTTCCCAAACCTAAGGTCGTGGCTCCCAGGATAATATTTTCAAGACAGTAGCCCAGATCTTCCATGGCCCCTTTTCCACTGTGCGCCGCACTTAAAATATAGAGTCGTGCTCCTTTAATTACGCCGTAGGTCCCCATCCGGCGCAAATCGCTGCTACTGAGCGGTTCAAGATCAAGCAGCCTGAAGCGCACTGCCGTCCGATAAGGACCGCCATTCTCATATTTTACGCATAACTGCTCCAGCAGCTTACGCTGTTCCGGTTCAACCTCTTTCTCGGCGTAGCTGCGTACCGATATCCGCTGTCTGATTGCGTCTAATCCTTTTTCCATCCCGTTGCCTCCATTCTTCAATAAAAAAAACATACCACAATTATACCTGAAATAATCCAGTCTGGCAGATTGCTGCCAAAGGCCCGGCAGGTATTAATCTGGTATGTCCTTTAAAAAGCAAAGCCTTACTTTTAAGCTAGAGCAAAAACTTCCACACTAATTACTTTTTGAACATACTGACAATCAGGGCGATCACCAAGCCGATCGCAAAACCGCCAATCAAACCATTTGTCCCGAAATTTAATACTCCCAGCAACGGAAATACCGTGAACCCAATGACAACTAAAAGCAGCGGCACTATTTTTAATCCAAAAATAACTGATCATCCTTTCCTGCAAATATTTTGGGTTAATTTAAACATGGGCCATCCTTCACGGTTTTGGAAAATTACATAGCGAGCGAGTATGATTGCCCTGCTTAATATTTAACCTGTTTCATGATATTCTATATGATATCATTTAAAGGAACAAAGAGGCTCAAACTTGTGAAATTAAGGTACAAGCTTAATATTTACACATTTTCGCGTCCTAAGGCCGATATTCACCGAAAAACTAAGTTATTTGTCGCTAATCTGACATTTACTGCCGGAGGAAGTCGCAAACTGAACCATAGGACCAGATTAGCGCTTATTATTACGGCAACAAGACTAGGTGAGGAGGGTTTAACATGCAGGTTAACTCGTCAATCGTTGGACAAAAACTAAAAATCTTTAAGTTCGAGGTTACCCAGCGTCAGATCAATAACTATGCCGCTGCCGTTGGCGATCCCAACCCCTGCTATCTGGATGATACCCGCCAGAGCGGGCTGATTGCTCCGCCAACCCTGGCCGCAGCCCTTACCTGGCCGCTGATCCAAAACATTTACGATTATCTGGATTTGGGTTTTCCGGCTGAAATTATGTTTCGTATTGTTCATTATACTGAGCAGCTAATTATTGAACGTCCGCTTAAGCCCGGGGATCGTTTGTCAATTGAAGGCCAGGTAGTTGCGGTAGTACCGGAAAAAAGCGGCACCCATGTAATTTTCAAGCTTCCCGCCTTCGATCAGGAGGGTGGCCCTGTTTTTACTGAGTACATCGGCGGGATGTTAAGGGGAGTAGAGTGCACTGACCAAGGCCGTACCGCCGAACAACTGCCCGTGATCCCTGCCTTGTCGAACTGGTCTGAACCAATCTGGGAAACAGCTATGCCGATCAAACGCGAAGATTGCTACATCTACGAAGGCTGCGCTAATGTTCCGTTCCCCATCCACACTTCGCCATCTTTTGCCCGCAGTATGGGCCTGCCCGATATAATTTACTTCGGCATCGGTACTCTGGCCCGGGCAGTCTCAGCCTTAGTAAACAGGGAAATGGGCGCTAACCCGGCCGGGATCAGGCACCTGGCCTGCACTTTTCGCGGGATGGTAACCCCGGAGAGCTTCATCAGGGTTCAGCTGCTTGACCATAAGAATAACGAGAGTAGTAACGAGCTGTTCTTCAGGGTCATCAATCAGCAGGGTAAAGAAGCCGTGAGCGAAGGCTACCTGAGATTTGATCGCTTACCGGATCAGTGCAGGAATCTATGATTACAGATAGAATTCAGGAAAGTACGTTAGTGAATCTCTTGATTTACAAACTCAATAATAAATGGAGGGAATGCTTTGAGTGAGAACGGTTGGAAACTGCCTCTTTTAAACTCCTACACCGAGAAGTGGGCCAGGGAGCTGCCTGACAAGCCGGCCCTGATCCAGCATGAAGATGAAAAAACGATCACTTATAAGAAATTTGAATCGCTGGTCGACTTTTTTGCCCTGCGCCTGCTCGACATGGGCATCAAGAAAGGCGACCGGGTAGCAACCATGCTGGTCTTAATTCCCGAACATGTCATCCTGATGTATGCCTGCTTTAAAATCGGGGCCATTATTGCACCTCTGGATGTCCGTCTAAAAGAGATGGAAGTCGTACGGGACTTAGAAAAAATCAAGCCGAAAGCATTCTTCTTCTTAGGCAAAACCCCCATTATCGATTTTCGGGAGATGGGTAAAGCGGTGCGTGACAACTGCCCCTCTGTTGAACACCTGGTGCAGTTCACCCCGAACCCGCAGCCGGGCGATCTAATCGAAGGAGCAATTTCGATCACCGAGATGATGGCCAAAGGCAAACTGATTGGCCTCAAGCTAAAAAATATTTTTACCCGGGGGCTGGAGAAAGCCTATGCCAAAATTGACACCAAGACCCCGGCGCTGATCATCTTTACCACCGGGACTACCGGAGAACCGAAACCGGCCGTGATGAGCCATGAAAGTATTATCGTGCAAAATGAAGTGCTGAACCGGGGTGTGGGCCTTGACGGCAATAACATGATCATGCTGGTCAACCTGCCGCCGAGCCATGTGGGCTGTGTAACCGAACAACTGATGACCACCCTCTACCTGGGTGGCACTGCAGTGATGCTGAGGATTTTTGATCCAAAAGTAACTCTCGAAGCGATTGAAAAATGGAAAGTGGGGATCTTTGGCCAGATTCCCACCCAATTCAGGCTGGAATGGGCTTTGCCGGAATATAGTGGTTACGACCTGAGCAGCCTCGAATATGCCATCTATGGTGGATCTGCTGTTGATACCGTCTTTTTAAAAAAGCTCTCGGAAATGGCCCCTAACTTCGGCACCGGGATCGGGATGACTGAAACCGCCGGCTTTTATTCATTTACACCGCGCGGCATCTCGGTTGAAGAGATGGCCGGACAGGTGGGAATGGCTTTTGAAGATCTGGCTCCGGTTGCGATCCGTAGGCCGATTCAGGATGACGGTAGCGCCGGTGAAGAGCTGCCGGACGGTGAGATTGGCGAAATCTGCGTCAGCGGCCCGATCGTCTTCCAGGGCTATTATAATATGCCGGAAGCAACCGATAAGGCCATTACCAAAGACGGCTGGCTTTACACCGGGGATTTGGGCTACTTCAAGGATATGGGCAGCTATAAAGCTCTCTACCTGGCCGGCCGCCAAAAATTCGTGATTAAACAAAAAGGTTACCAGGTGTTCCCTGATGAAGTGCAGGATTTTATCGCTTCCCACAGCAAGGTGGATATCGTCGATGTCGTCGGCGTTAAACATCAGATCTTTGACGAAGGGATCTTTGTCTTCGTGCGGCCGAAGAAAGGGGAAACACTGACCGCCGAGGAGATTTCTGAACACTGCCAGGGCATTGCCTCCTACAAACGACCCCAGCACGTGGAAATCTGGCCTGAAGATAAAGATTTTCCACTGACCAGGGTAGCCAAGGTCGATAAGAAAGAGCTGAAAGTAGTAGCCGAATCAGTCGTTGAAGCGCTGCGCAAGGCAGGCAAATGGGATGCCGGTTAAAAGCAGCCATAAGAGCCACTATCAAGATCAGTAACCAAAAAAAGGGAGCGCCCATAACCGGGTTTGCTCCCTTTAATTGTCCTGGTTCGTTGCGCCTTCGCTGCGCAGCATTTTTTTCATGCCTTCGGTAGCGACCTGTGATCCATCAGGCATGACCCAAAGCGCTTCCACACCATCTAAACTCTCCGCCAACTTAAGGCTTCTTTCCAGCGGCTGCAAAAAAAGTTCTGTCGACAGAAAGTCTGCCACTCCTGAATCTTTAGCCACAACGGTAACAACCCGGTAGTAAGTAGCCGGCATCAGGGTCACTGGATCGATAATGTGGTGGATTACCTGATCTTGCACCACGTAAAAACGCTGGTAATCACCACTGCTGACCACCGCTGCATCAGATAAATATAAGACATCAAGCAAATTATCACTGCTGCCAACAATAGACTGATCAGGATTCTGAATCCCGACACCCCAGAGATCACGTTTACCGTCAAGCGGTCTCCCAATTAAAGAAACATTGCCGCCGGCGCTGATAATTGCCGACTCCAGGCCCATGACCCTCAGTTCATTGGCAACAAGCTCAACAGCATAACCCTTGGCTACAGCACCGACATCAAGGCTCATCCGCCGATCGGGTAAAAAAACCGTGCTTTCGTCGGGATCGACTAGCACCTGATCCAGATCAGTATAGCGGGCCGCTTCGCGCAGTTCTTCCATAGCAGGCAGCGTGGCGGAAGCCGGATCGGATAAGCCATCTTCTCGGTAACGATGCCAGATTTTTAAAACCGGACCGAAGGCGATATTGGTTGAACCACTGCTCTTATCCGACCACTCTTTGGCAAAAAGAATCAGGTCAATAATCTCCTGCTCGACCTTGACCGGGGCAATACCAGCCTGGTCGTTGATCGTTTTGACATTATTGATCCCTTCATAGGAGTTATAGATGTCGTAGAAGCGGTGTAGCTCCTGCATTCGTGACTGGACATGATCAAAATAGAGCCTGAATTCATCTTCGCTTTCCGTATAGGCCGAAAACTGAACGAGGGTGTTGAAAGTATCAAAAAATGAATCTGAATAGCTTTTATAACCGGTTCCGCCCAGTATGTTGCAACCAGATATCGTCAGGACTACCACCACTAAGAGGGTAATAAAAAAGATTTTTTTCATCATTTTTACCATTCACCTTATCTAACAGTGAAGTTTATTTCCAATCTGCAGTATACCATAAACAACTCCCCCGCCTGAAGCGGGGCAGCGGGAACACAGTTCATAACTTGATCAGGCGCAAAAGTTGACGGAGATGTATTTATATCGTATTATTGAGATATTAAGATATAGGGAGATAGAATTCGAAAAAATAATGCCAAATACGATGGTCAGTTTAAACTATAAAAAATGTAACCCTTTGCTTTGCAATAATGGACTTTGTACTGCTGTAACAGCCTGCCCTCTGAAGCTGATTGCACAGGAAGAGCAATTTGATCGGCCAATGGCTAACCCGGCCCCATGCAAAGGCTGCGCCAAATGCGTTGCAGCCTGTCCGCTGCAGGCTATTTCCCTCGTCTGAACCTCATATATTTAATGTGGCAAACATCTCCAAGGCCGGAGTCCTGTTGCCATCACGGCTAATCATCCGCGGTCCCTTAAACAATCGCAAATTGAATCCAAGCTCCCCGTAGAGCTCAATTATTCTGGCCGTCGCCTGGTTGGAAACCACCACCGGCCCTTTAAGCTGAGCGAGCCAGCGGGCAAAACGAATTTGATCTTCCCAGCTAAAACCTTGAGCGGTATAACTGGTAAACTGCACATCATAGGGCGGATCTGCATAAGTAAAGTCGTTGAGCGTAGGCGTCAGTTTTTCAAAGTCAAGGGTCCTGAACTCCCAGTTCAAAAAAAGATCCCGGTAATCAGCAAAATCATAGCGATAATTAATCTTTTTATAGCGGCCATATGGTACGTTAAAAAACCCTTTTTTATTAAAACGGCAGAGACCATTATAACCGGTGCGGTTTAGGTAGTAGAAGAGGGAGGCCGCTTCGGCGCTTTCCGAGTTGCCACTGGTGATTAGCTGATTAAAACGCTCCCGGTAAGCATAATAAAGATCCGGGTTGTTCTCCATCTCAAGCTGAATCACAAACCCTTTTTTCAACCAGCGATAAAAGTTTATCAGGTGGCAATTAATATCGTTCAAAAGAGCAGAGTGGGGATTCAGACCCAGCGCAACGGCAAGACCTCCGCACAGCGGCTCAATGAGCCTGTTGCTGCCACTTTTCCGCCACAGCGGTTCCAGGTGCCTGACGATCCAGCGTTTTCCGCCGGCCCATTTCAGAGGGGGTCGTAAGTGGCTTTTGGGGGGCTCCGGTTTATTAATCCTCTTGGCTTGAGTAGCATTTTCCGGCAACATTTCATGCACCATCCCAGAGTTTTCATCTAGCGTACAATAAGACCGGCAGATATTTCCTGAAGAAAAATCTCTGCCGGCGTGATTATTCTATTGTTATTTGCGGCCCAGCGATTCAGTCGCTACGAAGCGCGGTTTTCTCTCGAGGGTATGGACAGCGTGAATTTTACGAATCGTCCTGGTGATTCCGCGCATGACCAGGGATTGTGTCTCTGCGGTGCCTCCATGGTAGCGCACCCCATCCAGCATATCGCCATCGGTGATGCCGGTAGCAGCAAAGAAAATATCCTCGCTTTTTACCAGGTCTTCCAGCGTTAAAACTTTTTCCAAATCGGCCGTGTTCTTTTCATAGAAGTGTTCCATATCTTCGCTCTTCGGGATCAGGCGACCCTGCATTTCGCCGCCTAAAATCTTTAAAGCCACAGCAGCGAGTACCCCTTCGGGGGCTCCGCCGATACCAAATAAGATATCAACCCCCGTGTTGTCTAGCGCCGTAGCGATCGCTGCCGACACATCCCCATCACTAATCAACTTGATCCTGGCCCCGGCCTTGCGAACTTCAGCAATGATCTTCTTGTGGCGGGGACGGTCAAGAATGATTACCGTTAAATCACGAACATCCCGGCTAAGCGCATCGGCCACTGCTTTTAGATTATCACCCACCGAAGCGTCAATATTAATGCAGCCACAGGCTTTTGGCCCGACCGCAATTTTATCCATGTAAAAGACATCCGGAGCCTGCAGCAGGCAACCCCGCGGTGCCACAGCCACAACAGAAAGAGCGTTCGGCAATCCCCGGGCTACCAGGTTGGTCCCTTCAAGGGGGTCAACTGCTACATCAACCTTCGGCTCTTTGCCAATACCCACCTGTTCGCCAATGTAGAGCATCGGAGCTTCATCTTTTTCACCTTCGCCAATCACCACGGTGCCATCAATATGAACAGTATCAAAAACCGAACGCATAGCGTCTACCGCTGCCTGATCGGCCGCCTCTTTATCACCCAGACCCATCAGGCGGCCACAGGCCAGGGCTGCTGCCTCTGTAACCCTGACAAATTCGAGGGATAGTTCCCGTTCCATCTCGCACACTCCTCTTAACCTTTTATTATGAACTGCAGCAGCTACCAGCTGATCGCTTCACGCTCCAGCGGCATACTCATACACCGGGGTCCGCCACGGCCTCGTACCAGCTCGGAGCCATTGATTTCGATTACCTCTACCCCGCTGTTACGCAAAGTGTCATTCGTGGCTTCGTTACGATCGTAAGCGATAACCGTTCCCGGTCTGATTGCCAAAGTATTGGTGCTGTCGCCCCACTGCTCCCTGGCGGCAGTAATCTCCTCGTTGGCGCCCGAATAGATAATTTCAACATCTTTGACCTTAAGCGCCTTCTTCAGTGCCCCAACCAGGCTGTAACCGCTACTGGCCTCAACGCGGCCATCAAGGCTTTTTCCCAGCCAATAGACATTAATCTGATCCTTGATACCGGGGTACATCAGGAATTTATTCCTATCCACCATGGTCAGCACTGTATCCAAGTGCATGTACGCCCTGCGGGAAGGAATCTGCACAACCACGATCTGTTTAACCAACTCTTTTTCAACTAAATATTTAGCGGCAATCCACTCAATGGCTTCTTCCGTGGTCCTTTCGCTTAGGCCAATCATCAGCGATTCCTGATTAAGGACAAAAACATCTCCACCTTCAATACCGTAAGGAATTTCTTCATGATAGGCCAGATCAACATTTTTGAATAGAGGATGGTATTTCTGGATCATGCGGATAAATATTGTCTCCAAACGACGGGCCTGCAAAAACATACTGCTAATTTGCAGGCGATTGCCGATCATTGCTGCGTGATCGCGGGTAAAGTACATGTTTGGAAATGGGGCTAAGTAAAAAGGGTAGCTGTCAAGGGTCAGATCGCTCAGTGTTTTAAATTTTTTAAGGTGCTGAACTTCCTGTTTGGATAACCCGGCGATAATTGAAGAAACCAGTTCCTCAGGCGGCAACTCGTTTAAGTAATTGTAAATTGTATCGAGAACTTCAGGCTCAATCAGCGGACTGGCTTTTAAATGGCGTTTGATCAGCTCACTCTTTACCCCGGGGTCCTGGACAATATCATAAAGCATCCGACCGACATAATAGACCTCAACGCCATAATCCTTAAGTTGCTGGGCAAAACCATCGTGCTCCACCTGAGCCTTGGCCAACCAGGGGATTTCGTCAAAGAGCAGATCTTCCAAATACTGGGGAGTTAGGTTTTTCAACTCCAGTCCCGGCCGGTGCAATAAAACTTTTTTCAGCGGTCCGACTTCGGACCAGTTTTGCATCACCAATCCCATTACAATCCCTCCCGTATCGGTTTTCTCTTTACTGATTCGCTGCCAGTTTACATTTCCCTTTATATACCGACCAAGTTTATGCCCCAACCAACGATTTCACTGTAACCCCTGCCAATTCCATATATTTCCTGATAGCTTGCTATTTCCTACAGACTAGGGTAGGATTAACAAGGTCTTCAAAATAAAGGCGATACTGAAAGACGATGGAAGCAGGAGCATTTCCTTTCGTTTTGGAGATGCTCTTTATTTTTAATTTTGAAAGGGTTTGACCTTAGATGACAACATTTAATGAATTTGCTATCAGCCATGATTTAATCAGGGCAACAGTAACAATGGGTTTCGAAGAAGCTACCAAAATACAGGAGTTGGCCATCCCGATTGCCTTAAGCGGTAAGGATATTATCGGGCAGGCCCAGACCGGTACCGGAAAAACAGCCGCTTTCGGTCTCCCGATGCTGGAAAAGATTCAACCGGCAAGCGGCACCATCCAGGGCCTGGTGATTACGCCTACCCGGGAACTGGCTGTTCAGGTGGCTGAAGAACTTAATACGCTCGGTAAGTATAAAAACATTCGTGCTCTGCCGATCTATGGAGGGCAAGACATTGAACGACAAATCAGGGCCCTAAAAAGCAAACCCCAGGTAATCGTCGCCACCCCCGGCCGCCTGATGGATCATATGCGGCGCAAACTGATTCGGTTGCAGGAATTGCTCATCGTGGTGCTTGATGAAGCAGATGAAATGCTGAATATGGGTTTCCGGGAAGATATTGAAACAATCCTGGCAGAAGTACCAATTCAGCGGCAAACAATGCTTTTTTCCGCTACCATGCCCGGACCGATTTTGGACCTGGCGCAAAAGTTCATGCTTAAGCCGGAATTTATTCAGATCAAGACTGCAGAGATTACAGTTCCCAATACGGAACAATACTACTACCAGGTTCACGAAAACGAAAAATTCGATGCCCTCTGCCGCCTGCTCGACCTTCACTCACCGGAAGCATCAATCATCTTTGCCCGTACCAAGCGCCGGGTTGATGAACTATTAGAGGGCCTGGTCAAACGCGGTTACTCTGCCGAAGCGATCCACGGCGATTTAACTCAAGCCAGACGGGATACCGTAATGCGCAATTTTAAGAACGGCAATACTGAGCTGCTGGTTGCCACCGATGTAGCTGCCCGCGGTCTCGATATCGGCTCGGTCACCCATATCTATAATTTTGACATTCCGCAGGATCCGGAAAGCTATGTACACCGTATCGGGCGCACCGGCAGAATCGGCCGCGCCGGCCTTGCCGCCACCATGGTCCTGCCCCGTGAACTGGATCACCTAGAACTAATTGAGCGCTCCATCAGGCGCAAGATCATTCGCCAACAGGTGCCCAGCGCTGATGAGGCCATCAGGGGTCAGCAAAAAATTACCATTGAAAGACTGTTGGAAGTGATTGAAGCAGGGGAATACCGGGCTTATAAAGATGTAGCCCGTGAGCTGCTGGAGCGTGAGAGCGCCTCCACCTTGTTGGCTGCAGCACTGAAACTTCTTACCAGGGAACCGGATCAAACTCCGATTGTGATCACAGCTGATCAAACCTGGTATCCTAAAAGAAAAGGACAACCGGCCGGGCAGCAGCGCAGTTCGTTCCGACCCAAGCAGGAAAGCCGCAAAGGGCGTGGCGGTTACCGCAGCGGTGGCAGTAAAAAAAGCCGCTACCGTCCGGATCACAAAAAACAGTTCACGCAATAGAACCATATTCGCTATAATGTTATTAAAACAAGGGGTTGAACTGATGACCAACAGCAACTATGTAGCTTTAGCCATAGCAGATGGTTTAGCCACCATCAAGCTGAACCGCCCGGAAAAAGCCAATGCTTTTGATGGTGAAATGTGGCTGGCCTTAGAAAAAGTGGCTGAAGAGATCAGGCTAAACAGAGAAGCAAGGGTAGTTATCCTTACCGGGGAAGGCAAAGCATTTTGCGGCGGCCTTGACCTTAACCAGGCTGCTACCGAAGGGGTAGCCCTGGGCCCGGAAGCGGCCAGGGGCGGTTTCGACACTCTGCAATATGTCAGCAAAGTTTTTACTCTCTATGAACGGTTGCCGGTGCCGGTGATCGCTGTTATCAACGGTGGCTGTATCGGTCTCGGTATGGAGCTGGCCCTGGTCTGTGACATCAGGCTGGCCGCCGATACCGCTGTTTTTTCTATCCCCGAAGTAGTCTTTGGCCTGGTGCCTGATTGCGGAGGCACCCAGCGCCTACCGCGCCTCGTTGGTCCGGCGATGGCCAAGGAGCTGATCCTGACCGGAAGGCGCATCGATGCCGGTGAAGCGCTGCGCATCGGTTTGGTCAATCACCTTTACCCCGCTGAAAAGCTGTTTGAAGAAGCTAAAAAAATGGCTGCCGAGATCGCCTCACATTCTGTTCAGGCTGTTCAAGCCTCCAAGCGCTGCATTAATGCCGCGATAAATAACACACTTGATGCCGGCCTGCAATTTGAAACCGCCTTAGCTTTAAGTGTTTTGGGTGATAAAGCCGACAAAATGCTCCGCTCCTGAGCAACAGAAACAGATTAAAGTAGCCATCAGCAAGATGGCAACTTCATTTTCTCACCCTTCGCTGAGAGTAAAAAGAAATCAGGGCACCAGCGACATTTGGGAAGCTTCACCAATCATGGGACTGCGCATAACTTTTCAATTGAGAAATGATCTGCTCATCCTCCGCAACTGCGGTGAACACAACAAAACCCTAAAAACCCCTTAATGCTCTCCGGTTATGATTATTAAGCTAATAGTCATCAAGTTATTTCGGGTTTGAGGCTAATAAGGCCACAAATTCTTCCACCAGCAGCGGGTCGAACTGAGTGCCGGCGCAGCGTTTCAGCTCCTGCAAGGCCACCTCAGGTTTTAGTTTTTTCGCGTAAGTTCGGTGGTTGGTCATAGCGCTAAAGGCAATAATAATCGCCAGGATCCGGCATTCAAGATCAATTTCGTCACCCTTCAAACCAAACGGGTAACCACTGCCGTCGTAGCTTTCGTGATGGCGCAAAATCAGATCTGCCACCTCGGAAAGCTCCGGTGAAGAATTAGCAATGCGATAGCCAACTTCTGGATGGCGGCGGATCACCTCCCGCTCTGCATCTGTAAGCTTTCCTTCTTTATCTTTCAGATTGCTGTGCACCAGCTGGTCGGGCATATTGACTTTGCCAAGATCATAAACTTTAGCCAACAGCTGCAAATTATCAAACTCTGTTTCGCCAAGTTGCAAATGCCGCCCGAAGCGGTTGGCCAGCTCTTTAACCTGGTCGCTATTTCCTTCACCTAAGCTCTTTTTGGATGAGAGTGTCTGCACCAGGGTTTCAACAATCCGGGCGCGGGCCAGTTGGCTGCGTTTAAGTTTATCTTTGTACATAGCATTGTCTGCTTCTTTAAAGGTTTCTTCAATCCGCTCCTCCTTTGACATACTGGCCGCCAGGCCAATTGAAATGCTGATCGGAATCTCCTGCTGCTGACTGTTTTTCTGATCAATACGGGCTCGCAGGCGGGCGACCAGTTCTTCAGCAGCCTCGCGATCAGTGTGCGGCAAAATAATGGCAAACTCATCCCCGCCAATCCGGGCCAAAACATCTGAGGCACGCAGAGCACTCTTTAGCAGTTCTGCTCCGGCCTTTAAATAACGATCGCCTTCTGTATGGCCCAAGGTGTCATTGACCAGCTTTAAACCATCGAGATCAGCAGAAATCAAAGTAATGGGGAAATCACGCGAAAGGCTGAGCCTTTTCAGCTCATTTTCAAAATAGTGGCGGTTGTAAAGGCCAGTCAGCTGGTCATGCAGACTGATCCGCTCTAACTCGGCCAGATATCTTTCTCTTTCGGTTACATCGCGGACAATCGACACCACTTCCACTTTGCCGATTGGAGCCAGACGGGATTCAAAGTAATATTCCTTACCATCAACCGCGTAACTGTATTCAATAAGCTGTACTTCGCCACTCGATAAAGCCTTAATGATGCCGTTCATCAGTTTTTCTGCTATCTCTGCAGGCAACACTTCAGCGATGCTTTTACCGACCAGTGCTTTACTATTATGTAGTTGGCGAGCTTTGTGATGCAGCAGCTTTGCATCCTTGATAACAGCATCAAGGTAAACCCCGTCGCTGCTGTAGCGAAACAGCAGATCAGGGATCGCTCCGACGAGGGCGCGGTGACGCAGTTCACTTTTTTTCAGTTGTTCTTCAACTATTTTGCGATTGGTAATATCAAGAATCAGCCCGTCAATAAAGATCACATTTCCTGCCTTATCTCTGACGCCCCGGCCTCTTTCATGCACCCAGCAAACACTGTCATCTTTACGAATCACCCGGTACTCAATATCCCATATTTCACCTGCTTCAATGGCCCGGGCAATAATTTCATCATTATTGTTGTCATCCTTGCAGATTACACTGGCGTACGACCTGACACTATTGTTGATAAAATCGCTCGACGGATAACCGGTAATATTATCCACATCGCTACCCATGTAAATCATGGTCCAGTGCTCGTCGTACAGACAGCGGTAGCTTGTCCCGGGTAGGTTATCAACCAGTGAGCGGTATTGCTCGATCGCTTCGCGTAGCGCTTCTCCAGCCTGGAAGCGCACCAGCGCCGAGGCAACCAACGCTGAAAAGATTTCTATAATCTGGGGGTTGATCAGGGTTTTGTGGCGGGGCATAAACATGATCATGTCGCCTATCGTATTTTCTTCATGTTTTATTTCGACAACATAAACGCTGCCTGTTCCGGCCAGGCTTTCCAAAATCGAAGATATGGCGGGAGAAAATGCGCCGGATGCCGAATCATGCAGATTTTTAAAATGGAGGATTTGTCCCTTTTGAATAGCATTAACCCGCTCAGGTATGATATCCCATTCATTGCCCAACAGTTCAAACCCAAGTATACCGCTAACTTTGCTGACAACTTTACTAATGCCGGATAATGCCTTGGTTACTGACTTCTGACGATCCAGATCATATAGATTTACAGCCGTATATTTAGCTTCAGAAAGCTCAAGCAAACCGTCTGCAATGACCTGGTAATCTAATTGCCCGGCCGGAAAATGCATAATCTCCTGAACTCGTTCAATCAGCCTGGCAAAGGCTTTATTCTCGTTTTTCTGGGTAGTTACTTCCCTGAAAGAAACGGCAAAAAAACCAGGGGCATCGCTAAAAGCGCTCACATCATACCAGCGATCTGCCGGTTCAAAATACTGTTCGAAACGGATGCTTTTACCCTCACCGGCAACCTGACCGTATAAGCCAATCCAATCAAAAGCTAAGTCGCCAATATCCGGGTGCACCTCAGTTACCTTTTTGCCGATCACCGCTTCCCGCCTTAACCCGGTAAGCTGTTCAAATGCCTTATTGATTTCAAGAAACCGGTAATCCACCGGGTTACCTTCCTGATCGTAGATAACCTGGTGATAGGCAAAAGCATCGGGCATTTTAGCGAACAGCTCCCGGTATATGTTGTTATCGAATTCCATTACGATCAACTCCGGCAAAATTAAGTTTCAGCCTACCAGTAATTCGGGTTAGTAAAAACTTCGATCTCAAGCCAAACGATCCTTCCCAGCTATTTTACCCCGGCAATGTAAAGTAAAAGGTCGCACCCTTGCCCTCTTCGCTATCGGCCCAAACCTTACCGCCATGGCGGCTGATAATCCGCTGCACCGAGGCCAGGCCGATACCGGTGCCGGGGAATTCGTCTGCCCCGTGCAGACGCTGAAAGGTGCCGAAAAGCTTGTCGGCGTAAGCCATGTCAAAGCCAACACCGTTGTCGCGGACGAAGAAGGCTGCTTCACCATCTACAGTAGAGCGGCCAACCTCAATGGTAGCCTGCACTTCTTTGGAACTATACTTCCAGGCATTTTCAAGTAGGTTTTCCAGCAAAGCCTTCAGTAATGCAAAGTCACCCTTTGCTGATAAGCCAGGCTCTACTGTTACTGTAACCTGGCGCTCCGGTTCAGCATCCTGTAGATCTTTAATTATTTCTTCAGCGACCCTGCTTAAATCTACTTCCTGCTCTTTTACCTCTGCGCGGGTAATGCGAGAAAGTTTGAGCAGGTCGTCGACTAAATCGCTCATGTAAAGGGCATTGTAGCGGATCCGGTTCAGGTAATGTAAGCCTTGCTCGTCCAGCTGATCGCTATACTTGTCGGTTAGATTTGCACTAAAGGCATTAAGGGCTCTTAGAGGGGCGCGAAAATCGTGCGAAATGGAGTAGGCGAAGGATGCCAGTTCTTTGTTGGTCACTTCTAGCTCAGCAGTGCGCTCTTTGACCCGCTGTTCGAGCTCTGCATTGAGTTTGAAAACCTCATCTTCTGCTAGCTTTCTATCAGTTATATCTGTATGTGTGCCTATCATGCGCAGAGGTTTGCCATTTTCATCTCTTTGAGATATCTTGCCCTTACCGTTTATCCACATCCACTGATTATCTTTCTTTCTAAACCTGAACTCGATATTAAATCTATTGGAATCACCTTTGAGGTAATCATCAATCGCCTTACGGGCGGCTGGCAGATCATCTTCGTGTACCCGCTCTGCCCAGGCAACAAAATTACTTGGGAATTCACCGGGTTGATAACCAGCCATGGTGTAATAGCGTTTATCAAAATAGGTGTCGTTTGTGATCAGGTCCCAATCCCAGGTACCCTCATTTTTGACCGACATTGCCTGATCATAGCGTTCTTCACTCAGTTTTAGGGCCACTTCAGCCTGTTTACGATCACTGATATCCTGAAAAGAACCTTGAACCCTGACAATATTACCTTGATCATCTTTAACCGCTTCACCGACTGTTCTAACCCAAATCCGGCGACCTTTAGTCGTGATGATCTCCATCTCTTCATCGTAAGGCATTCCTGCTTCAGCACAGGCAGTAAAAACGGCAGTAATCTTCTCCCGCCATTCCGGGGCGTAGAAGCGTATCCCTTCTTCAACCGGAGGAGAATAACCGATTGGCATCTCATGAATGATGGCTACTTGATCAGACCAGGTGCATTTATTTGCTTCCAAATCAACACTCCAGCCGCCGAACCTGGCCGTTTCGCCCGCCAGGCGCAGCAAGGAATAACTATCTTGCAGCTGCTGCCTGGAGGTTA
>VGTO01000029.1 GCA_016874655.1 Bacillota bacterium
ATCAAGAATCAGGGCTGTGCGATCGATTACTTTAATATCAAGAACCCGGTCAAGATTTCTAATCTGGGTGGGGCTCAATTCATTGTCGAATATCACCAGATTTGCTTCAAGATGTTCAATTAAATTTGCAAGTTCCTCCACTTTACCCTTACCCAGGTAGTAAGCATTATCAGGTGCATTTTTAGCTTGTACCATGCGGGCGACTACCTCTGCGCCGGCAGTATCTGCCAGCAGGGTTAATTCGTCAAGCGATCTTTCCAGTTTATCATCACGCTGGCCCAGATTAAGTCCGGCGATGATCGCCTTTTCGGTTATTGGAGTTTCGATTATTCTCGCCTGCCCCTGTGTTTGCAGTATAAAGCGGGAAGGGCACGTGTCGATGCCTTCCCGCTACTCAGAAACGATAATGACTAATTAGCGGCCGTTTCGCCTGATTCTTCTTCTCCGGTTTCGTTTTCGCCGTTTCGCAAATTGATATTGCGTGCCGGAATGATAGTTGATATCGCGTGTTTATAGACTAGCTGCTGCTTACCCTCAACATCTAAGAGCAGCGTAAAGTTGTCAAAACTGCGGACTACTCCTTTAATCTGGTAACCATTGATCAGAAATACTGTTGTCAACATATTTTCCTTGCGAGCTTGGTTAAGAAATGTATCCTGTAAGTTGATCATGCCTTTCATCGATCGGGCTCCCTTCTTGTCTCTATCTTCAGGAAACTATATTCGCCTGTCAGGGCGCTAAATCCTTCACTATTTTGCAAATATTTTCAGCAATAGCTTCTGGGGTTAAGGATTCTTTAACATCGATCCACATTATCTCTTTTTCCCGGCGAAACCAGGTTAACTGACGCTTGGCCAGGTTTCTTGTTTCTTTTTTTATGGCGGCTACTGTCTCTTCCCAATCTTCGTCACCTCCCAGGTAAGCCAAGAGCTGTCGGTAGCCGAGAATCTGCATTCCCGGCGCTGATTCTTCGAAGCCTTTATCCCTGAGGTTGCGAACTTCTTCCAGAAAGCCTTTTTCAAGCATTTTCTCCACTCTTTTTTCGATCCGTTCATAGAGAGCAATCCGATCAATGGTAATCCCAATAACTAAAGTTTTAAAAGGTGATTCAGCCATCCTGGTTTGCGAAACCTGTTCGGAAATAAGCTTACCTTCGAGACTGTATACTTCGAGGGCCCGGATGATTCTTTTTTGATCATTAGGATGAATATTGCTGGCAGTTTTTGGATCAAGATCCTGAAGCTTTTGATACAGATAGCTGAGGCCAAATTTGATGGCGTCCTGTTCATAGCTTTTTCTTGTGTTATAATCCGCACCACTTTTGCCAAAAGCATAGGCGTTTGTGACTGCCCTGATATATAAACCGGTTCCGCCCACCATTAGTGGTAATTTCTTGGCCGACCATAGCTTTATAATTATTTCATTGGCTGCTTGCTGGTAATCGGCAACACTAAAAGATTGATCAGGATCAACCAGATCAATCAGGTGGTGTTTGATTCGAATCTGCTCTTCTGCCGTAGGTTTAGCGGTGCCGATATTCAGGTGACGATAGACTTGCGCCGAATCAGCGCTTATTATTTCAGTACTAAGTTGTTCAGCAACCCGCATGGCCAGTTCTGATTTCCCCACAGCAGTAGGTCCGGCGATTACCAACAGCGGTATTTTCTGATTTAAGTTTGTTTTCGACATTGATCAGCTGCCCCTGCGCAAAAAACTTCTTTCAAGTTGATGGCGATCAAAACTGATCATTGTCGGCCGTCCATGGGGACAATACCCGGCTGCTTCTGTTTCAAACCATTCGTCAAGCAGCATGATCATTTCCTCGTGCGTAAGTGGTTGTTTTGCCTTAACTGAACGATGACAGGCAATAGTTTTTAACAGTGCATCATGATGATTGGCGTTATTATAATCCTCGTTAATCAGCCTTTCCAGCAAGTCAATGATCTCGAAATCTTTAAGCGGTTCATTAAAAATCAGGGGCACAGCGCGAATAACATAGCTATCCAAATCGATCGGTTCTAAATCAATTCCACATGATCTAAGGTAGGGCAAAACTCTCGGTAATTGCTCACGCCACAATACCGGGATATCTAACGTGTAAGGAATCGTTAATTGAGCCTCATCTGCTTTTAAATTCCTGTTTAAGCTATCCTGCAAACGGTTATAGATCAGACGCTCGTGTGCTGCATGTTGGTCAATCAGTAAAAGATCTTCACCTCGTTGAACAATAATGAAACTGTTCAGATACTGTCCGATTAAAGCGTAGTAAGCTGTTTCGGTCTCAAGACCTGCTTTTTCTCTGTTTTCGTCATTCGTGGCCAGAGACGGCGCTCCCTCCTGGCCAGGCGGATCATACTGTTGTGTCAGGCTCTCATTAACAATGAACTCGCTTGCTAGGTCAGTATTTCTGCCAAGGCCTTTGTACGGCAGGTTAAAACCGTACTGCCGGTAACTGTCAGCTGATTTGGTAAAAAGCGACTTATTACTACTCACCGGCCAGGGAGGCGATACAGTCAGGTTTTGTATAGACAGCTTCACACTTCTGTAAACTGCCCTTTTTGCTGCTTCTGGATCGAGGAAGCGTATTTCTGTTTTTGCCGGGTGAACATTGACGTCAATCAAATCCGGCCTGACCTTCAGTTTAAGAACGGCCAGTGGAAAACGGTTATGCGGCAATTGATCGCCATAAGCGCGGATTAACGCAGATGCAATCTGAGGGTTGTTGACGATCCGCCCATTAACTATTATGGTGATCCATTTTCTCGATGAACGGTTGTGAATCGGCGCTGATACACAGCCTTCCACCATAATGCCCTCCTCTTCTGCCGACCCATCCTTGAGCTCATGCATCGCTGCTGCCGTATCATGTCCGTAGAGGGCGCCGATAACGTGTAGTAACTTTCCGTCACCGGATGTTTTCAACAGGCTTCGACCACCGCTCTGTAAGCTAAAAGATCTGTCCGGATTAGCCAGCGCCATGGCGGTAATCAACGTACTGACCCGTGAAGCTTCAACAGCGGCGGCTCTTAAAAATTTTTTTCGCCCCGGTGTGTTAAAAAATAATTCTTTTACCACAACTGTCGTGCCATAAGGGGCGCCGGTTTCACCAAAATCTTTTACCTCTCCGCCTTCGAGGACTATTTTCGCTGCGCCGATGGCATTTTTAGGTCTGGTGATCATCTTCAGCTTTGAAACTGCGGCAATGCTGGGCAGAGCCTCACCTCTAAAACCAAGACTGACCAGCTGATCGAGGTCATCAATGGCCGCTAATTTACTGGTCGCAAAACGTTGAAAGGCCAGGGAGACCTCATCTTGTTTAATTCCCTCGCCATCATCGGCAACAGTGATCATTTCCCTGCCACCAGCTTCAATCGAGACCTCAATTTTTCCGGCACCGGCATCAAGCGCATTTTCAACTAACTCTTTGATTACCGAGGCAGGATTTTCGATCACCTCTCCGGCGGCTATTTTTTCAGCTGTATCCTTACTGAGTAGTTTAATAGTCATGAAATAAGAGTACTCTCCATATAATTTATTCTATTCTTCGAGATCGAGCAGTTCTTTTTGCACTTCATAAAGCGCTTTCATCGAGTCTAATGGAGTCATCCGGTTAAGATCATAGTCTTTAAGTTTATTGATAATGTCAAGAGCGGAGTTATTTTCGCTATGATGACGGTTGGTGATCATTGGTAACAGGCTCAGTTGTTGCTCAGCGGCTGTAGAGGCAGCAAGTTCCAGCTCAGACAGCACCGCTTCAGCCCTAACTAAAACCTCGACCGGCAGGCCGGCAAGGCGGGCGACATTAATGCCGTAACTTTTATCAGCCTTTCCGGGCAGTACCTGACGCAGGAAGATTACTTCCTTCCCTTTCTCTTTTACTGCCATATTATAGTTTTTTACTCCCGCCAGTTCACCTTCCAACCTGGTTAACTCGTGATAGTGGGTAGAAAAGAGAGTAAAGGATTTAATATGATTACTGATATATTCCAACACCGCGCGGGCTATACTCATACCGTCATATGTACTGGTGCCCCTGCCAATTTCATCCAGAATAATGAGGCTGTTTTCGCTTGCTTCTTTTAAAATAGTTGCCGTTTCAATCATTTCGACCATGAAAGTGCTGTGCCCCCTGCTTAAATCGTCACTGGCGCCGACACGGGCAAAAACACGGTCGAAAAGTGGTAAACGGGCTGCTGCAGCTGGTACAAAACTGCCTATTTGCCCCAGGATTGCTGCAATGGCCACGCTGCGGATATAGGTGCTTTTTCCGGCCATGTTTGGTCCGGTAATCAGCAGGATGAAGTTTTCATGATTAGCAGTTACATCATTTGGCACAAACTGATCTAGAGCCAGCTGCTCCACTACTGGATGGCGGCATTCTTTCATCTGTACTATTCTTTCAGCGAGAAGTTGCGGTCGGCTGTAATTATTAAGTTCTGCAACTTCGGCAAGTCCCTGTCTAAAATCGAGCTCAGCCAGCATTTCTGCAGCTTTGAGCAACTGAGGCATCCAGTGCCCAACCCTTTCAATCAGATCCTCAAACAGGTTTTGTTCAAGTATCATAAGTTTTTCGCGTGATCCGGTCAGCTGTTCCTCGATTTTATGCAGCTCTTCCGTTGTGTAGCGCTCAGCACCGACCAGCGTCTGTTTACGATGGTATTGTAGTGGGACAAGTTCAAGGTTTGTTTTGGTTATCTCAATGTAATAACCAAAATTGCGGTTGTAACCAACCCTTAGTGTTTTTATCCCTGTTCGGTTTCGCTCTTCTTTTTCGAAATCAAGCAACATTTTTCCGCCATCGCGAGCGATCTGTTTCAACCGGTCCAATTCGGTGTTATAACCCTCCCGGAAGATGTCTCCCTCTTTTAGCGTTACCGGCGGATCTTCATTCAGGGAACTATCGATCAGGGTCATCAGTTCAGTAAAATCAGGCAGGCGCCTGCCCAGGTCTGTTAATTCATGCGCTTCCAATAGCTGTAGCGATTGTTTCAGTGGTTCGCAATGGCTTATAGTTTTCTTTAAAGCAGCTAAATCGCGGGGGTTGACTTTCTGGTAAGCGAGCCGGCCACAGAAACGTTCCAGGTCGAATATTCGGTTTAAACTGAGTCTGATTTCTCTTCTGGCCAGCGGCTTTTTAAGCAACTCTTCAACGCTGTCAAGCCTGGCGTTGATCTGTTTCAGGTCAAGCAGTGGCTGTTCAAGCCTGCGCTTCAGCAATCTGCGCCCCATCCCGGTCAGGCAGTAATCAATAATTCCAAGCAGACTTCCCTTTTTAATACCACTGCTGATCACTTCAGTCAGCTCTAAATTTTTGCTGGTAATGCTGTCGATTAGCAAATATTTTTTACTGAAGTATAAAGTTGGTAAGCGAAAATGCCTGCTTTTTGCAGGAAACTGCATTAAATCTTGGAGGTAAATCAGAGCAGTTGCCGCTGCAATTGTTGCCTGGGGATACTGTTTCGTTTGCAGCAGATCAGAAACATTAGCGTTAAAGTTGTCGTTTAAAATCCGGACTGCTTCATTAATATCAGGAATGACTTTCAGCATTGTAACGAGATTATTGCGGCCGGCGACCAGTTCATTCAGGCAATATTCTTCCAGTTCCCGATTCGGGCATAATATTTCTGATGGCTGAAGGCGCTTCAGTTCATCGGCCATCTCCGGCCAGGCGTTGCTGCCACCTTGCTCTGTAACCTGAAATTCACCTGTCGAAACATCTACCGCAGCCAAACCGTAGCTGTCTTTGTGATCATTAACAATAACTGCCAGGTAGTTATTCTTTCCTTCATCAAGCATTTCCGACTCAGAGATGGTCCCAGGAGTTAAAATCCTAGTTACAGCTCGCCGGACCAGGCCCTTGGCCTGGTTAGCGCTCTCAATCTGGTCACAGATTACCACTTTAAAACCTTTACCCAGCAGCTTATTTAGGTAGGTTTCAGCCGCATGGATCGGTACGCCGGCCAGCGGTATCGGATTCTCACTGCCCCCATCCCGGGAGGTCAGGACAATATCCATTTCCCTTGCTGCGATTTCGGCGTCTTCGAAAAATAGTTCATAAAAATCACCGACCTGAAACATCAGCAGCTTATCGGGATGCTGTTCCTTTATTTTTTTATATTGTTCCATCATCGGACTGCTGCGGCTCACTTAATTCCCTCCGCGAGTTCACCATGCAAATTCCAGGTCTTTGCTTCTGTAATTCTGACCGCAATGACTTTACCACTTAGATCTACATCAGCACTTAAATGAACCAGCTTATTTGTTCTTGTTCGGCCAGTCTGGAATGCTGGGTCGCTTTTACTGGGGCCATCAACTAACACCTCAACCACCTTGTTTAGAAGGTTGTGGTTCATCTCCTTACTGATCCGGTGTTGAATCTCATTTAACCGCTTCAGTCTATCATTTTTTACCATAGCGCTCAGCTGATCCGACAACATGGCAGCCGCCGTATTCTTCCGGGGTGAATAAAGAAAAGAGAAAGCGTTATCAAATCTTGCTTCTTCGACCAGCGACAGAGTATCAAGAAAGTCGCTTTCTTCTTCACCGGGAAAACCGACAATCAGATCAGAAGTTATCGCCACACCAGGAATCGATGCTCTTATTTTATTAATCAGCTCCATGTACTTTTCGCGAGTGTAGCTGCGGTTCATTTTCTCCAGGATTCGGTTGCTTCCTGATTGCACTGGTAGATGAAAATGCTCACAGATTTGATCTCCGTTCTTTACTGCTTCAATCAACCGATCGGACAGATCTTTGGGGTGAGAAGTCATGAACCTGATCCGTTTTAATCCGCTCTTATCGTTTAAGGCCATTAATAAATCGGGAAAATCAACATTTTCGGCCAGGTCCTGACCGTAAGAATTAACATTTTGTCCGAGCAGGGTTACTTCAATAAAACCTTTTGCGCCCAAATCACTGGCTTCATTAAGAATATCTCTTAGCGAACGACTTCTTTCCCGGCCACGAACATACGGAACAACGCAATACGAACAGTAATTATTGCAGCCGTAAATAACCGGCAGCCAGGCTTTAAAAGAACTACTGTGGCTGATCGGCAACCCTTCACGGTCAGGATAATCCTCCTCGATATCGACGATCCTGCCTTTATGTTCAGTAATCATGGCAATGAGAGAAGGTAATCGTGGCAGAGCGTGCGTGCCGAGGATCAGATCTACGTGATGAAAACGGTCCCTGATATAAGCGGCCAGTTCTTCCTGTTGGGTCATGCATCCGGTAACCGCAATCATTAAATCCGGCTTTTCTTTTTTCAGTTCCTGATACTTGCCGAGCAGCGAGGAAACTTTATCTTCCGGTTTCTGACGCACTGCACAGGTGTTAATGACAATCAGATCAGCCTCTTCAGGGGATGGGGTGTGACAATAATTCATTGATTCCAGCAGTGCAGCAATAACTTCAGAATCATGCTCATTCATTTGGCAGCCGAAGGTGATGATTGCCGCCTTTTTACCAGTCCCAACTTTATTTGCTTCCTGCGGTATCCCGGAAACATCTCTTACTGTCAATTGTTTTCTCCTGCCCGGCTGTTCCGGTCAGCTGGCGCGTCTTATTTTAACCGGTTTTGGCCTGAATGGATAAGTAACGAGAGCTTTCAGAACGGCGTAGATACCCCAACCGGTCAACAAGCCGGCTATGGCGTAAAATAGACCTTCAATAGTGGTCGGTACTCCCGGGACGAAATTATTCCAGGTACCAGCGGCAATTTCCCAATCAACCTCTTTTATAAACACAAACCAGCGGCTATAAATATTAGAATCAGTTAACGCCAGATACGACTGTTCCAATTCGTAATAGCGGTTAACGAGGCTTTCGATTACCCGACCTGAAGATACAAAAACCTCACTTGTTGCATTTAAATGCTCCTGCACATAATCTTCAAGAGACAAGCCGGCATCGGCAGCAGCTTTTTGATACTGCTCGAATATTCTTCGGGCTTCATCTAAATGGCCACCTAACCTTTGCCTATATTGTCCAAAAAACTGGGGAAACTGCGAAAGACCTACTGCACCAAGAACAGCACAAACCCGGTCGGCGATACCATCAAAGAATTTAAACACCTTCTGCAATCTAATCCTCACCTGCTCTCTTTCTGTAAAGCCTCAGTTTCATCTTTAATAACCTGGATGGCAAAATCAGGACAAAGATATTCGCAGAGCTTACAACCAGTACAGGCTTCCGGATCGATCAGCTCAGGGCTGCCGTCATCACTCGGCTGCAAGTTTTCCTTTGGACAAAAAGCGAAACAGATGCCGCAATCTTTACAGCGTTCGTTATACACTTTTAAACTAAATTTAGCTCTTCCCATCTTCAATAAATCCTTTCTGCCTGCCGATACTTAAAGAATTATTCAACCAGGTAGATTGTTGTATTTTTTGCCAAAACATCTTGAGGCTCCTGATCAGTCTTTGTTCCTTCATTATAACTTAAAACTGTTCGTTTCTAGAACTACTTTTCTGCTCATCAGAATAATCTTTGTTGACCGGTTGTTTTTTATTCTTCCAGAGGCGAACCAGGTAAAATAGTAAAGCAACAAATAATAGGGCTGGAACTGAAAGCAGCCAGGGAGAAAAACCAGCCATCGCTCTAAGCAACAGCAGCATTAAGCTCATAGTGTGGGTTAGTACGATACTGCTACCGATGGCAATCAGGCTAAACAGCATCCCTCCAAGAAACGTATAAATAACAAAGATGTAAAAATTCATGTGCATGGCCCCGGCCGGAAAGGAGATAAAGGTGCGTGTAAAACCCCATAACTGGGCCATAAAAATCGAATAATTACCGTAACGTTCAAAGAAACGGTGCAATTTAGATTTACCGGAAACTGCTGAAGCAGTTAAAGGAGCTTTTTGGTGATTAAAATAATTAAATCGCATTTTACGACCGACAACACTGCCGACCATCCCGATCAGGTAGCTGACAATACTGCCAAGGGTAATGCCGATTGTTGATGCCCAGAAGATCGACCAGAAAGAGACATTGCCACCTAAAATCATGCTTCCGGCAGTTAGCAGCACTATCGCTGAAGCAAAAGGAACCCCTGCACTTTCAGCAAACATCGCTGCCGCAATGCCGAAGGCTCCGTACCTGGCAATCAGCATTTTTAAAAATTCGTATATTGTTTCAAATGGCTCAATATTTTCCATCGTCAGCTCAATCCTGACCTTTTAACAATGCATAAATGCCCCAGATCCCTGAATCCGCTCCTAATTCAGCCTGCAGCACTTTTAGCGAACTTATCTCTACAACCGGACGAATAGCTTTACAGCGTATAATTATATCCAACTCCGCCAACAGTTCAGGATGAGCGTTAATGATGCCACCGCCAATAACCAAACAGGATGGATTAAGGATATTCAGTAAGTTAGACAGTCCAATTCCCACAGCCTTGATCGCCTCTTTCACAATCAACTCCGCCGGTTGGTTACCGGCTGCCGCTTCAGCAAAAACATTGGCTGTAGTAAACTCTTCGTAATTAAGGTCACCAGGTTCCCACAACTCAGATGCGCTTTTGGCAATACCACTTCCGGAAGCCCAGGTTTCTAAACAGTTTTCACCGCCGCAGCTACAGATCCGATCTTTTCCGAACAGCTTGGTGTGTCCAATTTCACCGGCGAATCCTGAACTACCTCTGTATAATTGACCGTTTAAAAAAAGTCCGCCCCCAATCCCTGTGCTTAAAGTTATATAAATTACATCGTGATGGCCGCGGGCAGCACCATAGTAAACTTCACCAAGCACGGCTGCACTGGCATCGTTCTCAATAATTACCGGACATTTCAACTTCTTTTCAAGGAGATCAGCAAAGGGCACCGGTTCCTGCCAGCCCAGGTTTGGTGCCTGGTGGACAATTTTTTGGCGGAATTCTACAAAACCGGCAAAACAGATGCCCACTGCCTTGATGGAGTTCAAAAATACTGTTTGCAATTCATGCTCCATTTCGCTCACAGAATCCAGAATAAAGTTGACCAATACCTCCGGGAGCGGTTTTTCTGGAGTACGCAGTTTTTTACGCCCAATAATATTCCCGTCTTCATCAAATAAGACTAAGAGTATTTTAGTGCCTCCGATATCAATTACCAGGTATAAATCGCGCTTCATCGGTCACCTTCCACTACAGGATTGCATTTATTCTATCATGCAAGTCAGACATTACCAAAGTTAAAATCTGATTATGAATAAAATTAAACCCGTAAAACTATTATTTACGGGATCGTCTTTCCTGTAAAGCCATCTGGTCCACCCCGTCCGCTTAATGTAATCCGGCGGATGAGGCTTTATTTAAGGGCCTCCTTCGATTGGTAAATATCCCGGTCGCAACTAAAACAGGCCTGCGCTTCTTCGGAGATGCAAGGCCGGCTATTGACGATCATCGATGTAATATTTTTACCAACGCCTGGACCGAGCATTAAACCCTGGCCGCACATACCGACCGCTAAAATAAGACCTTCCAGATCCGGCGCAAAATCGATGATCGGAACACCATCAGGAGTCATCGGGTAACAGCCGCGCCAGATTCGGCGAATTAACAGGTTTTTAAATTTCGGGATCAGGGCGATCATCCTTGCGGCCAGCACCGGTAAAAATTCAGAAAGGTTCTCCCGGTTAGTGCCGATGAATAAGTCTTTTGGCGTGTAGCAGAAAATAATCTGCCCCTCTTTATTTTGGCCAAAATAAAAGTTGGATGTTTTACCTTCAAGCCCGGGCCGTAAATCTACTATCAACGGCGCCAAAAAATGTTCAATCGGCGCTGATATCCCAGCTTCGTGTGAATCAGGAGTAACGGGGATGTCAATGCCGAGCAGCGGTCCGTGTTCAGCAGCGTCTGAACCGGCAGCCAAAACAACCCAGCAGGACTCGTAACTGCCCTTATCGGTCACTACTCCGGTAATGCGCTCCCCTTCCCTCAGATAACCGGTAACCTTTTCATTCATATGGTATTCGGCGCCACAGCACATTGCTTCGCGTGCAAAAGCCACCGGAGCCAGGATTGATGATACCTGCCCATCGTCCGGTGAATAAGTGCCGCCACGCAACCCTTCGGGATTGACTCCCGGGATAATCTCTTTGATTTCATCCGCTCCGACCCAATCAATTTTTAAACCGTATTTTTTCTGGATTGGCAAAAGCGAAGTTAAGGTATTCTCAATTCTTTCATCATAAACGGGGAAACAGTAGCCACCTGGCTTCCAGTCAATATTAAAACCGTACACTTCTTCCCAGGTGGAAAAGATGCCGATGCTTTCCTGGCCGATACTGATCTTACCGGGATCGGAGTGGGTAGCCCGTACTCCGCCGATGGCGGTTTTATTCTCGCCCTGGCCGACTGCGGAACGGCGGTCGATAACCAGCACTTTTAAACCAGCCTGGGCCAACTGATAAGCAGTTGGGTTACCGACACTTCCAGCGCCAACTACGATTACATCGTAAGCCTTTTTCAAAGTCATTACGGCGATCCCTCCGTCTGATCGGCAATAAAATCACCCAGGTGGACCTCGGCAACCAGCGGCCGGTGAGTAGGCATGATGATTTCATTTAGTGAAACGCCTTCTTCACGGAAAATCCTTAAGATCAGATCGGTACAGGTTTTTCCATTACAACCGCCCAGTCCTGTTCTCACTACTGCTTTCAACTGATTCATATCGCGAACCCCATCACGGATCGCCGCAACAATTTCGCTCTTACGAACCCTTTCGCAGCGACAGACAATCGGGTCCAGTGGATCTTCTGTTGAGGTCACCGGGGTTCCATTTTCGATCTCGCGAATCATAAACCCGGCAACTTTTAGTTTGTCTTCTTCCGGAACTTCCAGCAGCAAAAGCCGTCTGCTGTTTTGTATTGCACGGTCACGGTAGGCAACGACACGGCCCTTACCGACCACGTTTCCCTCCATATCTGTTGTAGTCACTTCGCGATCAAGCGGGATAATCTCATTGACAAATTCATAAGGCATCATTAACAGGGTTCTTTCTTTATTAGGATCATAATCCTCAATCACTAAATTAATAGCCAGCCCCGGACATGCTAATACACACTTTCCGCAGCCGATGCATTCACCGCCAAATTCCGGCAAGGCAAGGATCGAGCCCGGCATTGCAATACAGCTGTTGGGGCAGGCTTCGGTGCAGGGGTTGCAGGGTATCTCCTGCATACAGCGGATTAAAGGATAGACAGAAACATCAAGTGCTTCAGGTATAAAGGGTTTACTCTCGCCGGGACGGTGTTTGAGCATTTTGCCAAAATCTTCCCAGTTACTGGGTACTGGAATATCAATGCCCATATCCTGAGCGATTTTCCGACCGGTGATTTTGCCGGAAAAGATGGCGGCTGAAGCCTCGGCGATCTCTTCGGCATCGCCTGCAGCGTAAACCTTAATGCCGTACTCCTGAGCCTTGATCAGCAGTTCATCAACCGGGCTTAAGCCCACCGCAATCAGGACGGTATCCACCTCAAATGAACGCTCAGTGCCTTTCAGTGGCTTAAATTGCTCATCAACAGCGGCAATGATAACCCGCTCTACCTCTTCTTCTCCTTCGATTCTTAGAACTGTATGCGCTGTCCAGACCGGTACACCTAAGCGTTTTATCTTATCTTCGTGTACTTTGTAACCGCCACAGCTCGGCAGCGCTTCAACCAGGCCTACAACATCGATTCCGGCCTGCAGGGCATGATAAGCCCCGATCAAGCCGACGTTCCCCCCACCAACTATAAATAATCGATCGGCACAACGGACCAGATCGCGATTAACCAGGGTTTGAAATGCTCCTGCTCCGTAAACACCAGGCAGATCTGCACCTGGCAAAGCCAGGCTTTTCTCCCTGGCCCCGGTTGAAAAAAGGACACTCTTGGCACGGACCAGCCGGTAACTGCCTCTTCCGGATACCCCAAACAACCCGTCGCTAAAGACCCCCACGACTGTCGAATCATACCAGATATCAACTGTAGGCAAGCGTTTCAGCGAGTCAGTTAAAATATCACCGATGTGAATGCCCCGTTCACCGGCGTAACAATCTTTAACCGAACCAAAAAAATTGTGAGTTTGCAAGCTGAGCTTACCGCCCAGCTCGTGCTTATCATCAATTATCACCGTATTTATGCCAATGTTGCCAAGTTCAATTGCCGCACTGATCCCGGCCGGCCCCCCGCCAATAATCAAAACATCAACTTCAAATTCGGGAGTTTTCGGCACTACAGCACTTTCCGGCGGCAGATCCTGTAACACGGGCAGGCCTTCTAAACTGAATACTTCCAGCCCTTCCTCCACCGGAGTCATACAGCCTTTGACCGGTTTACCATTGACGATAACCATACACTGTGAACACTGTCCGTTTACACAATAAATGCCCTGGGCGCCGCCATCGCGATCATGATGACCGAAAATATGAATTCCGGCAGCATATAGGGCAGAAGATAGCGCTTCGCCTTTCCGGGCTTTAATTTTTATACCATTAAAAGAAAAAACTGCATCAGGAGCAGATAGCGGCGCCAGAATCGGATGGTTTTGAACCCGCTGCTGTGACTGTATAACGTCTCCTTCTTCCTTTTGTTTGCCTGGAGCAGTTTTCAGGCTAAAAACTGGCCGTGCTGCATTCGTGAAACGCCAGGCGCCGGGACGCAACAGTAAGGTATACTGCAGGTACTCGGCCAGACTTGCGAATTTCAAATCACTGGTGACTTTATGGTTTTCCAGCAACTGCTGTTGCTCTTCAGGTAGAAGCTTAAAGGTAAATGGTTTTTCCTGCTTCATAAGTTTATCAAGAATTCTAAGATTATCGGCCCTGGACACCGAGTCAAGTAGCTCGCAGATAACCGGTTCCTGCAGCAGCATCTTAAACATCAGATGCAGCTCAGGCAGGTAAGCAAAATCAAAGTTTGATGCACTGCCTGTTGCCGTGATCAGCTCCTGCGGAACAGTCATGCTGAGCCCCGGTTGTTCTTTCAACCACTCAAGTATTATAACCGCCAAATCCATTCCGCTCTCGTTAAGCCTGTCCTGCGGAATGACAGCTGAAAGTTCGCTGGTAAGAATGCCGACCTGATCTTTATAGTTGCTCCAGACCAACTCGGGCCCGGTTTGCCCGGGGTAAGGTTTGAGCAAGGCCAACCGTTCAGCATTAAGGCCGCAATATTCGGCAAGCTGTCCGGCAATAAAAGTGCGCTCTTCTCCCAGATCTCCACCCTGTTTGTACGGGCAGGTTAACCGGTCACGACACATCATGCCCACTCCGGCAGCTCCCGCTGCCAGGCAGTACAGAAGCATCTCGATGCTTACCCTACCAATACAGCTGACTCTGATCAACTCGTCTGCACTGTTTGGTAAAGGAGACCTGGAACAGGCAAAAACCACATATTTGCCTTTTAAGTCACGTTTATCTAAGTCGGTTGGTAAGCTGCTAAGCGCCGTATCTTCTTTCTGGTATATCGCTCCCGTTGGACAGGCTCCGGCACAAATACCACAGCCGACACAGGTCGTTGGCGATATCCTGGCTGTTGGCCGCCCTTCCGTGTCCAGGGTAACCCGTGGTATCGAAAAGGGGCAAACTTCCTCGCAGACTCCACAACCGCGGCACCGTTCCGGCTCAACAGAACAGATAGGGATTGTAAATTCGCGGTTCCAAATCCTTAATCTCTGATCATGCTGTTCCATGGGAATTGCGCCGGTGGGACATAGCACAGCACAAGTGCGGCATCCGGTGCACGATTCTGCGCTGCCGGATAGATCAGATCCAATTTCTTTGGCAATTCCCCGATTCAGGGTAGAAATGGCACCAGGGCCTAAATCCTGGCATACTCTGGTACAAAGTCCGCATATGATACATTTTTCGGCCTGATCATGCAGGGCATAAGTTGTCTTATCTATACCCTCTAAACGGGCCAGTTCACTAATCTGTTCCGATTCCGGACAGTGAGCCAGGTAGAGTTCCAGAAGAGTTCTTCTTGTTTCAAGAACGCCTGCTGAACGGGTAGATACAATTAATCCTTCTTCGGCCGGGTATAAACAGGAGGTAACGATACGCGAAGTTCCCTGCCATTCTTCTTTACAGATCTCAACCACACAAAGACGGCATGAACCACTTGGGTCCAAAGACGGATGGTGACAGAGTGTAGGCACATAAATGCCCTGTTCAGTTAAAATCTCCAGCAGCATTCTGCGGTTTTCGGTTTCAATTTTACGGCCGTCAACTGTAATGGTGATTAATTTGCTCATCTGTGCCTCTCCAGGTAGTCAGACTAATGGTGATTTAACAAACCCTAAAGCGTGTCTAGCTCTTCGCCCTCAACCCAAATTTATTTAACGCTTATTACCTGACGCGGTTTCACCATAATCGCCGCAAAGTTACAGGTGGCTTTACAAAGTCCACACTGGTTGCAAAGCTCCTGGCTAATCAAGTGTTGTTCTTTCTTGTTACCGCTGATCGCCTGCTGCGGGCAAAGCCTGGCACAACGACGGCATCCGGTACAGTTTTCCGTTATTTCGAAAGAAATCAGGTTTCGGCACACACCGGCCGGGCATCGTTTCTCTCTAATATGCGCTACATACTCTTCACGAAAATGCTGCAGAGTGCTGCGCACCGGATTGGGTGCCGATTTGCCTAATCCACATAGCGATCCAGTCTCAAGCACCTGCAAAAGCTTTTCAATCCGCTCCAGATCTTCAGGCTCTCCGGTGCCGGCGCAGATTCTTTCAAGTATTTCGTGTAACTGATCAAGGCCCAATCGACAAGCGGCACATTTACCACATGACTCCTGGGTCAAAAAATCAGTGAAATAGCGAGCGACATCGACCATACAGGTATCCTCGTCCATGACGATCATCCCGCCGGAGCCCATCATGGACCCCTCGCTGGTCAGCGAATCAAAATCAACCTGCAAATCAAGCTTTTCTGCCGGCAGACACCCGCCTGAAGGGCCTCCGGTCTGAACTGCTTTAAATTCCTTGTCATCAAGGATACCACCGCATATTTCATAAATAACCTTGCGCAGTGTAATCCCCATCGGCACCTCAACTAAACCGGTATTTTTAACCTTGCCAACAACCGAAAAAACCTTTGTTCCGGTACTCGTTGGGATACCGGTAGCCGCAAACCAATCTGCACCATGGTCAATAATCAGCGGTATATTAACAAATGTTTCAACATTATTAAGGACAGTAGGTTTGTCGTAAAGACCACGCTCAGCTGAGCGGATATATTTAGCCCGCGGTTCGCCCACTTTACCCTCTATTGATTGCATCAGGGCCGTCGATTCACCGCACACAAAAGCGCCTGTGCCACGGCTAATGGAGATATCGAAGCTAAAATCAGTGCCGCAGATATTGCGGCCAAGAAAACCGGCCCGGCGTGCTTCGTTAATTGCTGTCCGGAGATGTTTTAGGGCCCGGGGGTACTCTTCACGAACGTAGATATAGCCTTTGCTGGCCTGGACTGCGTAGGCGCAGATGATCATTCCTTCCAGGACCGCATGAGGATCACCTTCCATGATACTCCGATCCATAAAAGCTCCCGGGTCTCCTTCATCACCATTGCAGATAACATAGCGGATATCGGCCTCAATTTTGGCGGATGAACGCCACTTGCGCCCGGTGGGGAAACCTCCACCGCCTCTGCCGCGCAGGCCGGACTTTTCGACCTCGCTGATTACCGCTTCGGGAGAATAAAAATTAAGCGCTTTGATCAGGGCCCCGTAGCCCCCTTGGGCAATGTAATCAGTGATATCCAGGGGGTTAACCGTGCCCACATTACGTAATGCCAGGCGTTGTTGACCGGCAAAGAACGGAATCTGATCGTAATTTTCTATTCCCTGATCGGTTTCGACATCATGGTAAAGCAACTTTTCCACTATTTTCTTACCGATCACTGTTTCTTCGATAATTATAGGTACATCTTCAGGCGAAACGTTGTTATAAAAGATCTTATCCGGATAAATGATGACCAACGGGCCTTTTTCACAAAAACCCTGACAGCCAACCTTTTTTATGCCCAGTTTAACTGTGCTTTTTTGCTTTGCCAGAGTCAGCCCCTTTTCAAAAGCCTCTGCTACTTTAAGGCTGCCCTTGGCCAGGCATCCGGTTCCTGAACACACCAAAACCAGGGATTCAGTGGGATCGCGCTTTGCTAGTATTGAATTTTTAAGCTGGTCGTAATCATCAACCGCAGATACTTTGCCGGCAATCTCCGGTAGTTCAAAATGCTCTTTCGGCACGGAAGCGGTGACTAAATCCGCGGAGCAGCATTTTTTAATTTCCTGCGACATTTGAGCCACTGTGACGCTACCATGATAAACTCCATCGATGATTACTACCGGAGCCATGGCACAGGCGCCAACACAATGAACTGAGTTGAGCGTAAATTCGCCATCTTCGGTAGTTTCGCCGGGTTTTATTTTTAACTGATCGCTTACCTGGTTCATTAAAACAGAGGCACCCCTGATATGACAGGCGGTGCCTTCACAAACGTCAATTAGATGTTTACCGCGTGGGCTGAGCGTAAAAGATTTATAAAAAGTAGCTACTGAATAAATTTGGGATTTTGGAACCTTTAAGGTAGCGGATACCCTATTAATTGCCTCTTCGGACAGGTAACCGCATTCTGCCTGCAAATCCTGAAGGATCATTATCAGGTTGGCTGGTTCCGGTCGGTAACGCTCTAAGATGGCTCCGATCAGAGTTGTCTGCGTATTCATTACCAGATCCTTGGCTGTATATTTTTGATAATGATAACCTGCGATTCTTCGCTAATATTAAGTACAGAAAGCTTTTTCGAAATATATTTCCTCTAAAATTATAACATTTTGGCTGAAAGAGTGTCAATTTAGCGAGAGTTAAATAAGGAGTATAATCCGGTGGTAAAAAGAACAAAAATAAACCAGGTTCCAACAGGCCTTTTAACATTTCGTCGGAATCCCTTCGCTTCGCCATCAGCAGCCGAGCTTCCGTCACCCCTACGGATGACATTCCCTCAACCTTCGGTAAGCTACTCCTTATCCGAGCTGTGCTTTCCGGTTTCCTTAAAGCCTGAGCTTCCTCTTAACCGGCTCTTTCAGCGCTTCGGCTTGTGGTAGTCCGCCTTGGGGATTTCAGGATGGCTCCCGCCTCCCATCAGCTTTTCCCGTGAACCGAAACCGTCATGCTATCCAGTCTCTCGAAACCTGGTAGAGAAATTATTGATCAATTAATTTGACTTGTCAATACCTTTTTTAAAATAATTTATTTCAAACTAATGTTCTTATTGAAACACCTTTCGGATCTTATCCAAGGCCCAGTCTAAATCTTGATCAGAGATGATCAGGGGTGGCGCAAAACGGATCACGTTGTCATGCGTTTCTTTGGCCAGTATCCCCAATTCCATTAACTTTTCGCAGTAGGGCCGTGCTTTTTCGGTTAGCTCAACGCCGACCAGTAAGCCCTTGCCGCGCACCTCTTTAATCTTCGGGTTGTTAATTTTTTTCAGCTCATCAGTAAAGTGCTGGCCCTTTTGGGCTGACTTTGCGACCAGATCTTCCTTTTCGAGCACATCCATGGCCACAATAGCAACGGCACAAGCCAGGGGGTTACCCCCAAACGTTGATCCGTGCGAACCAGGTTCAAAAACACCCAAAACTTCTTCATCGGCTGTAACAACAGAGATTGGCAGCACCCCACCTCCGAGAGCCTTACCGAGAATGTAAAGATCAGGATGCACATCCTCCCAGTCACAGGCGAACATCTTGCCGGCCCTTCCGAAGCCGGTCTGTATTTCATCAGCCACAAATAAGACATTATTATCTTTACATAGCTGGTAAGCTTCTTTCAAATAGCCCTTTGGTGGGATAATGATCCCGCCCTCGCCCTGAATTGGTTCAACCAAAAAAGCTGCCGTATTTGGATTAATTGCTTCTTCCAACGCTTTCATGCTTCCATACTCAATCACTTTAAAACCGGGAGTAAAAGGCCCGAAACCGGAACGATAGGCATCCTCGGTGCTGAATGAGACGATGGTAATTGTTCTGCCGTGGAAATTGCCGGCGCAGCAAATAATCTCAGCTTTATCCTCGGCAACGCCTTTTACTTGGTAAGCCCAGCGGCGGACTGTTTTAATAGCCGTTTCAACGGCCTCTGCTCCTGTGTTCATTGGTAAAACCATCTTTCTGCCAGTTAACTTAGACAACACCTGACAGAAATCACCTAGCTGATCGTTATTAAAAGCTCTGGATGTTAAAGTGATGCGGTCAGCCTGGTCTTTTAAAGCCTGTATAATTCTTGGGTGACGGTGACCAAAATTCATTGCCGAGTAAGCACTCAGCATATCCATGTAACGTTTTCCCTCAGGGTCGGTAACCCAAATTCCTTCACCGTGAGCCAGTACTACGGGCAGCGGCAGGTAATTCCTTGCTCCGTACTTCTTGTTTAAACTTAAGATTTCTGCTGACGTGGGCACTTGCCAAAATCCTCCTCATCACTAAACGAGATGCTGATCGTGCGCAGCATCTCATTGAAAAAGTGGCAGGGGAGACAGGACTTGAACCCGCAGCCTGCGGTTTTGGAGACCGCTGCTCTACCAGTTGAGCTACTCCCCTGTTCTATTTGATTCTAAGCGATTTGGTTAACCATGTCAACAAACCGTAGCTACAATTTAGAGGGATTCGTGTGCCGTCCTTTGGATAATCTCATTTTGCAGTTGTTCGCTTAGATTATTAAAGTAGTCGCTATAGCCGGCCACTCTGACAATCAGGTTTCCATATGCTTCAGGATTTTGTTGCGCCTCTTTTAGTGTTTCGGCGTCAACAACATTAAACTGGATATGGTGGCCGTCCATTCGAAAGTAGGAGCGCACCAGGTGGACTAAACTGTCCAGGCCTTTCTCACCGGATAAAACCTGTGGTGTAAATTTGACGTTTAAGAGAGTGCCGCCGGTCAGCAGGTGATCCATCTTCGCCGCCGACTTGATAACAGCAGTCGGTCCATTTAGGTCCACTCCCTGCACTGGCGAAATGCCTTCAGAAAGAGGCATCCCACTTAACCGGCCATCAGGAGTTGCACCAATTACTGAACCAAAGTAAACATGGCAAGTAGTGGGCAGCATATTAATCCGGTATATGCCTCCACGGTAACTGGGCCTTCCGTTCACGGCTTCGTAATAAAGCTTAAATACCTGTTTCATGATCAAGTCAGCGTAGTCGTCATCATTACCGTAATGCGAAGTTTTATGTATCAAATATTGCCGTACCTCTTCCCTGCCGGCAAAATTGTTTTTTAGAACAGCCAGCAGTTCTGGCAAGGTGTATTTTTGATCTTCAAAAACATGTTTCTTCAGTGCAGCCAGGCTGTCAGTTATTGAACCGATGCCCACTCCCTGGATATAGTTGGTATTGTAACGGGACCCACCAGCGTTATAATCCCTGGCATTTTCAAGGCAGTCATCAATAATAAGCGACAGAAACGGGGCCGGCATATTTTTGGCGTAGAGCTCCTCAATAACCTGGTTTCCGGTAATTTTTATCTCAATAAAATGATGGAGTTGGGATCTAAAAGATTCCAGCAGTTGATCAAACGAATCAAATTGAACTTCTTTGCCACTTCCCAAGCCGATTAGTTTTTCGGTAGCCGGATCGACTCCGTCATTTAAGGTGATCTCAAGCACTTTCGTTAAATTGAAATAGCCGGTTAATATATAACTTTCTTTGCCGAAAGCGCCGGTTTCAACGCAACCGCTGGTCCCGCCGCAGCGGGCATCAACCAGCGACTTGCCCTGGGTCAGCAGCTCCTGAATTACCGCTTCGACATTAAAAACGGAGGGCTGACCCCAGCCTTTGCGAATTACTTCACCGGCCTTGCGGATAAAAAGATCAGGGTTTTTCTTGCTGACTTGAACATTGGTGCTCGGCTGCAGCAGCCTCATTTCATCGATAACCTCAAGCAGCAGGTAAGTAAGATCACTCACACCGTCACTGCCATCCGCCTTAACTCCACCTAAATTGATATTGGCAAAATCAGTATAAGTCCCGCTCTCTTTCAGGGTGATGCCGACTTTTGGCGGTGCCGGTTGATTGTTAAATTTTACCCAGAAGCATTGCAGCAGTTCCCGGGCTTGTTCACGATCAAGAGTTCCCGCTGCTAAGTCATTGCGATAAAACGGTTCCAAATGCTGGTCGAGACGGCCTGGGCAGAAGGCATCCCAGGTATTAAGCTCAGTAATGACCCCCAGGTGTACAAACCAATAGTATTGTAATGCTTCCCACATGTTACCCGGTGCATGTGCCGGTACCTGGCGGCAGACCCTGGAAATTTCCAACAGTTCTGCTTTTCTGGTCCTGTCTTTCTCAACCCGGGCTTGCTCTTCAGCCAACTCAGCATGTCTTTCGGCAAACCTGATTAAAGATTCGGCACAGATCGCCATCGCCTGCAGTTGGTCCTCTCTTGCGGATCTGTCAGGTCCATCTTCTTTCTCTACTTCCGCCAGCTTAGCCTTAATCTTAGAAATTAAATCCAACATTCCGGTATGGTAGATCTTATCGTCGGCTACTGTATGACCGGGAGCGCGCTGTTCCATAAATTCTGTAAAGAGTCCGGCCTGATAACAATCCAGCCAGGCAGAGCTCATATTTTCAAAGATTTTTTCACGCATCGAAAGCCCTTTCCAATAAGGAATAATCACATCTTGCTGGGCTTTTTTAACCTCTTCGCTCACTTTAAATGATATTTTTTTGCGTTCGCTGATCACGGTCAGATCATCAATGCTGTGACAGCACAGTTCCGGATAAGTAGGTGTAGCCAGGGGACCGGGGCCTCTTTCACCGACCAGTAGTTCACCGTCATTGATGCAGATCGACTTTTTCTCCATAATCTGCTTAAACGCCAGCGCCCTGAGCAGTGGCGGAGATACCTTACCATAGTTGTGCCTGTAGACTTCTGTTACCAGCAAAGCTCTTTCCAGTGATATTTCCGGAACGGTATTCTCGCTTTGCGCCCTTAATCTTTTTACTCTTTCAGTGGCTCCCCGTTCTGCTGTAATCATTTAGCTCCCCCTCGCGGTTTATCATTATTCCGGCCTTGCTCAGGATTATCCTGACCTTTTGCAGGTCAGCATCGCTGTACCTGGACAATCCCTTCAAGCCGTAATCGCGGCCAATTTTCTCGTATTTTGCCTCACCAAAATTATGATAAGGTATCAGTTCAATCTTTTCAATTCCCATTTCCTGTAAAGAGGCTGCAGCCTTTTCAAGACTGTTTATATCGTCATTTATGCCTTTTATTAAGGGCATTCGCACATGCAAATTAACGTTTAAGCTTACTAATTTCTTCAAATTTGACAGAATCAGTTTGCTGGAAACACCGGTGTATTTTTTGGATTGATCCTCATCAATCAGTTTCAAATCATAGAGTATAAGATCAGTGAGCGCCGCAGCATTTACCAGGTTATGCCAGGAGGTATAGCCACAGGTTTCAATAGCTGTATGCACACCCTCCTGCTTTAATAACTTTAGGACCTCAAGCAAAAATTCAGGCTGCATCAGGGGCTCTCCACCGGAAAAAGTAACCCCTCCGCCTGACTCCTCAAAAACCAGGCGGTCTTTTAAGAGTTCGGTTACCAGCTCTAAGGCATTTTTAGTTTGTCCCGCTTTTTCAACGGCCCCGGCAGGGCAGAATTCGCTGCACAGAAAACAGTTGCCGCAGAGTTCCTGATTAACCAGTGGGCCGCTCGGTCCCTTCTTCACTGCGCCCTGTGGACATTGCTTAACGCAGCTGTAACAACCGATGCACTTTTGCTGCTGTCGGATTAACAGTGGTTCCGGGCTTATTCCTTCCGGATTTTGGCACCAGATACAGTTTAGCGGACAGCCCTTTAAAAAAACCGTCGTCCGAATTCCAGGACCGTCATGAAGTGAAAAACGCTGGATATTAAATATTGTTCCTTCGATCTTTATCACCAACTAATAACGATTATTATTATAACATATAATTACACGCAATATCTAATTATATCTGCTCCACAGTAAAAGCTTGTGCTATAATTAATTATACATCATTGTTTAAACTGGAGGGGTTATTTATGCCCGTAACCACGGAAATATCCGGCTCAGGTAAAGCACCTGCTTACTTAAAAAGAATCGCCCGTTTAAAAGAGAAGGTCCTGACTACCAAACCCGAAATGGATCTGGAAAATGCCCGTCTTCTAACAGAGGGTTTCCGCGAAGCCGAAGGAGAGCCTCTGGTCCTGCGCAAGGCCAAAGCCTTTAGAAAGCAGTGCCAAAAAAAGACTGTAACGATCTGGGACGATGAACTGATTGTCGGTTGCCCGGGTAGTAAAATACGCGGCGGAATCCTTTGCGCCGATTCCTGCTGGTCAGTTCTCGATCAGGAACTGGAAACGATCAGTACCCGCAAATACGATCCATTTTATCTGAAACCGGAAGACAGGAAGATATTTGAACAGGAGATTAAACCTTATTGGCAGGGCCGTTCAAACTATGAAGAGTGGCTGGCCCAGATCCCGGAGGCTACAAAAGCCCTGCGCGATCATGGTGTAGTCTACATCGACCGCAAGGCGGTTCGCGGCTGGGGTGAAACCACTGCTGGTTACGAATGGTTGATTAAGGAAGGTCTGACCGGCATTGTAAAAACTATTGAAGAAGAACGCTTAAGACTTGATATCACCAGGCCTGGTGATTATGAAAAAGACAATTACCTGAAGGCACTATTGATCGTAGCCGAAGGGATTGCAACCCTGGCTGAAAGATATGCCCTGGAAGCAGAACGCCTGGCGAAACTTGAACCAGATCATTCCCGCCGCAGGGAAGAACTGCAAGAGATTGCCGCCATCTGCCACCATGTGCCGCAGCAGCCGGCCCGCACATTCAGAGAAGCGCTGCAATCACTCTACTTTTATCAAACTTGCATCATTATGGAGCAAAATGCTGCCAGTTACAACCCTGGGCGCATGGATCAATACTTGTGGCCCTATTACCAGGCTGACCTTGAAGACGGCAGAATAGCACAGGAAGAAGCCCAGGAGCTGCTGGATTGCCTCTGGGTAAAATTTAGCGAACCTTGCCTGTTTCAGGATGCCCTGACCGCCGAGTTTGCTGCCGGTTACCCGATGTTCCAGAATGTCTGCGTCGGTGGCGTGGATGAAACCGGTAGAGACGCAGTCAACGAGCTCTCGTACCTGATCCTACAAGCCACAATGGATGTGCAGCTCTATCAGCCATCTCTTTCCGTACGCTACAGCATGGCTAAAAACCCGAACTCCTTCTTGCGTAAAATAGTTGAACTGATCAGCCTTGGTACCGGCTTTCCCGCTTTTCATAATGATGATTTAGGAATTATGATGCTGATGAATAAGGGTATTCCTTTAAAAGAGGCTTACAACTGGAACCCCTGTGGCTGCGTCGAAACAAACTTAGAAGGCCGGATGCGTCAATATACAGCCCTGGCTGATATCAACCTTGGCAGCATGGTCGAATTTGCACTGTCCGATGGTAAAAACCGTAAAAGCGGCCTCTCTATCTCTGCCCGTACCGGAGATCCGGCTACATTTGTTAACTACGAACAGTTTCTTGGTGCGGTGAAAGCTCAGATTGCCTACGCTACCCGAGCTGTGGTTGCCGGTAGCCATGTAATTGACGAAATCGGCTTCAACCGGCCGGTCCCTGCCCTCTCTCTCACCTTCCGCGACTGCATTGAAAAAGGCCTCGATTATGCCTGGGGCGGTGCAAAATATAATACGGGGAACGGGATTATTTTAATTGGAGTTGCCGATCTGATCAACAGCATTGCCGCCATCAGGCACCTTGTTTACGATACCGGTCTGGTTCAGATCAGCGAACTTGTAAAAGCACTTGATCGAGATTTTGTGGGTTATGATGAACTACGAAAGCTCTGCCTGGAAGCGCCTAAATATGGTAACAACGATGCCCTTACTGATCAGATTGCCGGTGAAATATTTACCTTTATTGCTGATGAGATTGAACAATACTGCAGTAAATTTGGCAAAATGACTCCCGGGATTTTGCCGGTTTCCGGCAATACACCCTTTGGCTTAGAAGTAGGGGCCCTGCCTTCAGGACGAAAAGCCTGGCAGCCTTTAGCTGATGGTGTCAGCCCGAGTGGTGGCACTGATTTAAACGGCCCTACTGCTGTTTTGTCTTCTGTCGCCCATATCCCACACGGCCGCTTCGTGCAGGGTACGCTTTTAAACATGAAAATTGAACCGGCTATGTTTAATACCGAAAATGGTATCACTCAACTGATGGCTGTCCTAAAAAGTATGTGCAGTCTTGGCGTTTATCATGTGCAATTTAACGTAATTGACCAGGAAACTCTGCTGAAAGCCCAACGGGAACCGGAAAAGTATAAAGGTCTTTTGGTCAGGGTAGCCGGCTACACCGCTTACTTTACGGAGTTAGGTAAAGATGTTCAGGATGAGATTATCGGACGAACCGTGCAGCAAGGCATCTCAGTCGGATGATGAACAGCCGGCAAGACTGCGATTCATTTTTAACCGGGAGTGTGCTGCGTTTTGAGCGGGCCTCCATTCACGATGGCCAGGGGTTAAGGACGGTATTATTTCTAAAGGGTTGTCCCCTGCACTGCCCCTGGTGTTCAACCCCTGAGTCACGTAACCTGACCCCACAGCGTTGCTACCTGGAAGCACTTTGCACGCTCTGCGGCAGGTGTGTTGATGCCTGTCCTGCGCAGGCACTGGCACTTGCTGATCAAGAGAAAAGAATTACCCACGATCAGGCTAACTGCAAACT
>VGTO01000030.1 GCA_016874655.1 Bacillota bacterium
CTCCGGCGACGGTGCCGATGATTACTTTACCGGTGGTGGCGCTTTCGCCTTCCAACAGCAGCGGCTTGACTATGTTCATCCCGGCGTGCATCGCTTTCGCCGCCATCATTACTTCGGGAACATACATGTCGCCTTTCTTAAAACGGTCTCCGACTACGTTCATGCCGCTGATCAGACCCTGGTTGATAATCTCCGAGGGTTTTACGCCTTCGTCAACCAGCTTCTGGGTCAGCTCACCGGCCTTCGCCGCGTTACACTCAATTATGGCTCCGGCCAATGCTTCAAAATCTGCCATTTTTTAATCCTCCTATGCTGATGTGATCAACAATCCTTAATCTTTTAAGCATTTACCCCCTATTTAATCATATATTTTAGGCACACTGCCCATTAAATCAAATTATAAATAACATCTGAATAGTTGCAACTGTCATAATGTATATTTTCCATTTTTCAGATTAGCCATTATGTCATCCGACAATTATTCATACCCGCTAGCAGAATTAGTTTTTTGCAGATCTCTTTTGCCAGCGGGAAAAGTATAACTTAAAGCTAAAAAACTCAACTGACCGGTAAACGATTATTTTGATGCGATTTGAGTTATAATAACAGGTAAAGAATGCTTGGAGGAGTACCATGGCTGATCATAATTTCCTTACTGTTGAAAAGCTATTAAGCTTGCCTCAATTTAAGCATGCAGCAGTTCTTACCGGCAAAAATGGCTTGAATAATCAAGTTGTTTGGTCCCATGTTATGGAGGTTACCAATTGCCGGGATTATATCAATGGTAATGACTTTATTCTAACGACCGGGGCAGGTTGGAAAGATATCGAGTCTGCTCATTTTTATATAAAACAGCTTATCGAAGCTAAAGCTGCAGCGCTTTGCATTCAGCTGGGAACCAAATTTAATTTTTTTGATTGCACAGACGATATTCCGAAAGAGATCATCAAAGAGGCCGAGCAGAATAATTTGCCATTAATTGTATTTCCCAAAGATCATGAATGCCGTTATATCGACTTAATCCGCGATATTCATGCCCTGATTATTAATTCTGATTACAAGGTTCACCTGGAACAAGAAGTTATCATCAATGAAATAAATGAAATATCGATAAGGCCTCATGATCTGGAAGATCTATTTCACCATGTCCATCAAAAATTAAACGTGAATATCGCTTATATACCGATTAAGGGCAGAGCGATCTTTATACCATATATTGAAAAGCATGAAAAGGATGCCCTACAGAATAAAGCAGGCGAGTTATTTTCTGATCCGCTTTCGGCCAGGTGTCTGGTGAATTCTACTAGTGCGTATTACAGGATTATGGCTTATAACCATGATTTGGCTTACCTGATAGTTATTTCTCCAACAGGGGAACTTAGTAAATCCAGTTTATTGATTCTAGAAAAATTTTCGATGATTCTTACACAAGATTTGATGGCAAATTACCTAATAAATGAAAAAGAACGACAGGTGAAAGAGAATTGGGTAGCAAGATGGTTTTCTGGAAGATTAAAACACTTTGAGATAATTCAACATTTACAGGAATCAGAGCCGCATCTTCAACCCACAGGCTGTGTCATCTTTTTAGTGAGTCATTCAAGTGAATATATGAACCAAATACAGAAGTCGGATACTTTATACAAAGTAGTTGCAATCATTAGATCATTTTTAGAAGAGCAGGGGTTTTATTTATACTGGATAATTTCTCATCAGCAATTATTGTTGGCATTGGTTGATATTCGGGATGGTAAAACATGGAAAACAAGAATAAAAAGAGCGCTCCATAATATTGAGATAATGCTTTCAGCTGACAGTTTTGACGATCAAACAAGAAGCCTTTCATTCGCTATCGGAAAAAGATATGCTGAGATAGATCATATAGACCAAAGTTTGACGGATGCAAAAGAAGCTCTCTATATGGGTAATATTGTTAGCATCGGCAGAACAATATTTTACGATGAAATGCATGTATACCGCATATTGGTGTTGCTCGAAAAGCATTCCAGTATTGAAGAATATGTTGCGGAATATCTGGGGCCCATATTGAAGTATAAAAAACAGGACAGCAGTCTGATTGATACATTAATCGCGCTTCGAGATTGCCAATACAACAAAAAAGAAGCTGCTGAGCACCTTTCGTTGGCACGTCAATCTCTGTACCAGCGTATTGAAACAATTAAGCATTTACTTGGTGACGATCTGTTTGATTCCGCAGATAAAAGAATATGTATTGAGATCGCACTTTTTGGTCTAGAGTATATTAACAATAAAAAAAAACAGAGAGTAGTAGATGATATTGAGCACTAAACTCATACGGGCAAAAAAACTTCTTTTGCTCTTATTGGTTGGTTTGTGCAAAAAAACTCCTCAGCACCAAAAAATGTTTACATAATAGACTTATTTTATGCTCTTTTTAAACAGTTAATCTTATTAGATTTGATAAAACAGATTAAGCCAACCAATCTGGTTGGGCCTTTGTGCATTGTTGTCGGGAGGATAGCGCGAATATATATCATTATCCTTAAACAATGAATTGGCAGACAAACAATTTCTAATAAGGGGTTGTGGTAATGAGATTTTTGCCGACCATACGTGTTATTGCTGAAACCGATTACCAGAGGATTCATGATGCATCGCTTAAAATACTTAAGGAGACTGGGGTTAGATTTGACAGCCTCGATGCCCTTGAAATTTTTAAACAATGCGGAGCTAAGGTCGACAATAAAACAGTGTTCATTTCAAAACAATTAGTAGAAGAAGCTCTAGAAAAAGCGCCCGCCACTTTTAAGTGGGCGGCTCGCAATGACCAGCAGTCAGTGGTGCTAGGGGAAGGTTATGTGGTAGAGCCTAATGTCGGCTGTGTTTTTGCTCATAGTATTGATCATGGCCGATGGCCCGGAACCAGGGAAGATTACGCGAACATTCAAAAACTTCATCAATCAAGCACTTTACCCACGGTGGTGGGAGCAACCCCGATACAAATTAGTGATGCCGACGTTAATGAAAAGCACCTCTTTATGTTATATGAAACAATTAAGCATACTGATAAACCGGTCATTGGTATTTGTGAAAGCAAAGCCCACGTATTGGAAAACCTAAAAATGATGGAACTGGCCATAGGTGAAAAAAGGTTTTCTGAAAATGTCTGTCTGGCAGTGAGCGTTAACCCTTTGAGCCCGCTGGCATACGGTACTGAAACTTCTGACAGCATGATACAATATGCCCAAAAGGGGCAGGCAGTGATGGGCTTACCCTGTATTATGGCTGGAGTTACTGGGCCGATTAGCATCTTTGGCACTATCGTTTTGCAGAATACAGAAATGCTAGCTGCGCTGGTATTAACCCAACTGGTCAACCCTGGTAACCCTTTTGTCATGTGCCCCTGCTCTTCTACTGCATATATGAAGCGTGGTAACTACGTCTCTGGCGCTCCGGAAATGATGTTAATTGATATTGCAGGGCTACAGATGGCTCATCATTTTTACAATCTACCCTCGAGACTGATGACCGGTATGACGGATTCTAAAGAAGTAGATGTCCAGGCTGGTTATGAAACTATGCAAAACTTAGTTCTCGGCATTCTTGCTCGTCCAAATATTTTGCATGAATGCCATGGTGTTTTGGAATCAATCATGGCCTTTTCCTATGAAAAATTCATTATTGACGAAGAGTTAATCAGTCGGGTCCTCAGATTTGCTGAAGGTGTTGATACTTCGGATGAAGCTATGTCTTTGGATCTGATCATCGAAATAGGGCATAGCGGTTCTTATTTTACCCATGACCAAACTTTCAGGCGCTACAAAGAATTGTGGGAACCGAGCGTATCTGACTGGCATCCTTACAGTGAATGGCGGGAAAGAAATGAAGATATCCTGATTAGAGCTAATAAAATGTGGAAAAAACGCTTAACCGATGCGCCTGAGATGCTGATCGATCTTGAGCTGAATAAGCTTTTAATTGACTACATCAAATCAATACGCCCATAACTAGCGACCGATCTTAGTACAGCTTAGAAACTCCTTTAGCCGATGAACAAAGAACGAAAATTTAAGGGCCTTAACCAACGCCTTTGCTGAGGCCAAGGCCCTTTTATTGGGATGGACAACCATAGATCTTGAGTCGAGGATTTTGATCCCTTATCTAACCTGTTTATTTCATTTCAGACTCCCTTTCCCTGGCAGTTTTAGCTTTACGCTTTGTATAATAATAGCTCATAGAATATGACGCTTTGTAAATTGAAGCAATTCTGAAAACCTTTATAATGAGAAATGATTATTCCCAGCCTGATCAGCTTTAAATACGGAGGTTATATTATGACTGATTGGATTACAGATAAACTGGTCCGCTACACTCACTCAACATCATACGAACAGCTTCCTGCAGAGGTGGTGGAAAAAGCTAAGATTCATATTTTAGACAGCATCGGTTGTGCTTTAGGCGGAAGCTGTTCTGCTATTGGGCGTTCTGTTCTGAAGACATTCAAGGCGATGGGTGGAGAGCCGGAAGCTTCCCTGATTGGCGGCGGGATGAAAGTGCCTGCCATCCATGCGGCTTTTGTTAATGGGACAAATGCCAATGCCTTAGATTTTGATGACACCTATCTATCTGATGCCATTGGCCACCCCGGGTCTTCAACAATCCCGGCAGCCCTGGCTGTCGCCGAATGGAAAAAGGCCAACGGCCGCGATCTAATCAATGCCGTTGTCACTGCGTACGAGGTCGGTAATCGCATCGGGTTAGCGATTCAGCCCAGTAAGGAGCGCCTGCAAAAGGTGTGGGGTTTTGGAACCTGGCAAACTTTTTGCGCAGCGATTGCTGCGGCAAAAGTTATGAACCTTGACGCCGACCAACTTTTTAATGCCTTCGGTGTCGCCGGAGCCACAGCGCCACTGCCCTGTACGCAAAAGTGGGGTTGGGATCTGGACGAGAGACCAATCCACTGGGTCAAGGAGCCAACGGGATGGCCCTGCTGGACTGGAACCCTGGCGGTGATATTGGCCGCCAACGGTTTTATCGGCAATCATTACATCCTTGATGGCGAGAACGGTTTCTGGATTATGGCTGGTTCTGACCGTTGTGACTATCAGAAAATGACGGACGGCCTGGGTCAGGACTACCTGATATTGGATGACATGAGTTTTAAACCCTATTCCTGTTGCCGGTGGCAACATGCGGCACTGGATTGCATCACTCAGATTATCAGTAAGCATAAGCTGAAGCCGGACGAGATCAAGAGCATCATCATAAACTCTTTCTCCTGGGTTAAGACCCAGGAAGTCTACGAGATAAAAAGCCCTGTTGATGCCCAGTTCTGTATCCCCTACACCGCTGCCATGGTAGTTTTGGGTCATGAGCCGGGCCCAGGCTGGTATAGTGATGACATGCTAAAGAGCAGAGAGATTGCTGCCCTTGCTGCAAAAATAACCGTAAATCTTGATCCGGAACTTGATCGTGCATATCATCAGGATAGTGAACAGGCAGCCCGGGTTGAGGTAACCACTGTCCGGGAAGAAATCTTTAGTGAAACAGTGAGGATTCCTAAAGGCGACCCGCGTAATCCGCTGTCGCCTCATGAGCTGAAGGCAAAATTTAGGAACCAGGCTGACTTCGTGCTGAACCGTGAAGCGGTCGATCAGGTGATTGACTTGATCGATAATCTGGAGCTGCTTGATGATTTAAGCACCCTGATGACTAAACTCAAAAGTTAGATAAACCTTTTAGAATGGAGGAAGAAGATAGATGTTGACTGGTAATCTTTTTATGGGTCCCGAGCGCATGGTTTTCGGTCGTGGTGTGGTGCATGATACCGGCACTTACGTTAGGCAACTTGGTGGCGAGAAGGTTTTTCTGGTTACCGATAAACTATTGGCCGGACTTGATGCCTTTAAAGTGATCATTGATTCCCTGGAAAAAGAGGGCTTAAAGTACTATTTATATACTGATTGTGACGTAAACCCCACCGATAACCAGATCGACAACGGCTGCCGGATTTATAAAAAAGAGGGCTGCGACGTTATCATCGGCGTTGGCGGAGGCAGCAATTTGGATACGGCAAAATCAATTGGCATTATTGCTACTAATCCGGGTTCGATTAGAGATAATTTTGTGCCCAACTACGTTACCAACCCATACGACACCCCCAATAAAAATGCGATACCTCCCACCATTATGATTCCGACCACAGCCGGTACCGGCAGTGATGTCGGCTGTTGGACGGTTGTTACCAACACCGCTGAAAACTACAAAGGTTTCTGCGGGGGTTGGATGTGCATGCCTAAAGTGGCCCTGCTTGATCCGGAAATGACGGTCAGCATGCCGCCGAAACTTACGGCAGCGACCGGTTACGACGCTTTGATCCACGCTTTTGAGGCTTACTACCATCGCTATAAGATGCCGCTAACCGATATGTATGCCATCTCGGCCATCCGCCGTATTTTTAACTATCTGGGGCGGGCAGTAGCCAATGGCAGCGATATGGAAGCGCGGGAACAGATGCTGCTGGGGGCAACTGAAGCCGGGTTGGCTATGAACACCGGGTGTGCCCTGATTCACTCTTCTGGCTTGCAGCTCACCTCAAAGTTCGGCCTCAGTCATGGCGAAACCCTGGCGATCATGGCCGGACCGGTAATCAGGTTCAATACCATGGCTTGTGTTGAGCGGATGATCGATGTTGCCCGGGCAATGGGCGAGAATGTAGAAGGTCTGGGCAAGTTGGAGGCGGCGGATCGGGCTGCTGTTGCCATGCAAAAATTTGCCCGTTCGGTGGGTTTGCTGACTACCCTGAACAAAAAGGAACATGATCCGGCAAAGATCAAAGTTATGGCTGAGATTGCTCTGCAAAACGATAATACCTATGGCAATCCCCGTATTCCAAAAGCTGAAGAACTGGAAACGCTCTATCGACAGGCTTATGATGATTATCAGGCCTGATAATCCGGTAACCCCCCCTGCCGACGCAAAATATTTTGCTCCTACAGGTTACAGACAGGGTGCAATGCGGTTTTTAGCAGAGGCTGGGCGCTACGATGCAAGCAATATTTGCATGCAAGTATTACTTGCGCTTTTTTTATAATTTCTTCTGATTTGTTAATTGAAAGCGCAGACGGCAAGCGGTTTAAGAGTTAGGAAACGCACTATTATCCGCCAGACTCTTGGCATCACTTTTGCTTAAGAGTATTTAGTAAGATTAACTCAAAGGAGGACAATCAATAAGTGGCAAGTATGGAGTATTTAAAGGATAAACCGATTGCAGTACTCGGTGCCGGAGCTGTGGGTAAAGCTCAGGCAGCAGATTGTGCTTTGGCCGGGGCAAAAGTGCGCCTCTGCGATCTGCCTCCGTTTGCTGAAAAAACCCTGTTTGGAGTAAAAGAAAGCGGTATTAATTTTTATGGAACCCAGCTTAACCTGCACAGCTTCGAGCGTTCAGGCATTGCCAGGATGGACCTGGTTACCGAGGATGTTGCTGAAGCAGTTAAAGGCGCAGGTCTGGTTGTGGTTACCACACCGGCTTTTGGGCACCAGGTCTTCTTTGAAAAATTGATCCCCTGCCTTGAAGATGGTATGGTCATTCATATTTTCCCTGATAATTTTGGCTCTCTGTTGCTCAGAAAAATGATTCGCGAAGCAGGTAGTACTAAAAAAGTAATTATCGGTGGTTGGTCCAGTTCGCCCTATGGCAGCCGGGTTGATATCAAGGGCGGGGTTGTGCTGCCCCGGATCCGAGTTTATTACCGGGCTATCACCCTGCGCGGGGCAGCGATGCCAATGATCGATCAGGAAGCATTTCTAGAAAGCGCTAAATATCTTGGTTCAATGGATTGCATTACCCAAAATGGCGGTATTGATGCCGGCGACACTGCGCTCGATATCGGTTTCAGCAACGTTAACCCGGTCCTGCACTGCCCGGGCACGATCTTAGGAGTTGGCGTAATGGAAAACTGGGGAGTTATTTACGGCACTGACAAATATGATTATTCGATCTACTCCCACGCCTACTGCCCGTCAATTGCCAAGGTGCAGTACTCTTTTTACCGCGAACAGTGCGCCATTGCAGAAAAAATTGGGGTAGGCATTCAGCCCTTTGACAAGAAGCAATTTTTCCACCGGGAAAGTATCCTTGGTGCTGAATACATGGGTCCTGATTATGTGATACCATTTGATCAGCAGGATTACATCCAGTACGGCACCGGACCTTTTGATATCAATAACCGCTACATCACTGAAGATATACCGGTTGGCTGTCATATTTATCACGAGCTGGGCAAAATCTTTGGTATTAAAACGCCGGTTATCGATTCGATGATTAACCTGGCCAACGTGATGATGGAAACTGATTACTACGAGAGCGGCTATACCCTGGGCTATATTGGTCTTGGTGATAAAAACAAAGATGAATTGAACCGCTACCTGCGGGAAGGATTTGTTTCTTAGAATAGGCCGGTAAAAAGGAATTTGTTCAATTGAAAAACTTGACAGTGAAAACTGAAAACTTTATACTGAAACTAATAATTACTAGAGATGAGAGAAAAGTAATTTCCGTTTAGGAGTATGCTTTTCTTTTTTTTTCACTTGTTGAAAAGATGAAATCTCAGACATTGTACCTGTTGAATTTAAGGAGTAAACTAAATGATATGGGATAAATGCAGCAGCAGCAACCAGGTTGACAATAGTAGCGTCCGTTTTAATGTTTTTACTGAAAGCCAGTGCGCTAGAGTTTTCAGCGCCGTGCTTGAAGTTTTAGAGCGGACCGGAACAAAGGTCTACAACCCGGAAGCCTTAGAGCTTTTAGGTCAGGCCGGCTGCCGGATTGACGGGGAAAGAGTCTGGATTCCCACCCGCCTGGTTGAAAAGGCAATTGAAAGCGCGCCTTCCCGCATTACTTTGGCCGATCGCAACGGTAAAAGAAGGCTGGCCCTGGAGGGGCGCAATTCATATTTCGGGCCGGGGCCGACCAATCCGAACTTTAGTGATCTCGATTCCGGCAAGCGGCGTAAAGTAACCAAACAAGATGTCCGTAATGTCGCTACCTTAGTTGACGCCCTACCCAGTCTCGACTTTTGCATGTCGCTGGCCTGTATCTCTGATGTTACGGCGGTTTTGGCCGATGTTCACGAAGTGCAAGCGATGCTGGAGCAGACTATCAAGCCGATTGTTACCTGGGCCTTTAACGCCCAAAATAATGCAGCAATCGTTAAACTCTGTGAAACAGTGGCTGGCAGCGAAACGGCTTTACGGGATAACCCCTTTCTGGTTTTATATACAGAGCCGGCTACCCCACTGAAACATCCGAAAGAGTCGGTGGAAAAACTCTTATACATGGCCCAAAAAAGACTACCGCTGATCTATACTCCGGGAGTGCAGGGTAATGCCACTGCACCGGCGTCCTTGGCTGGTGTAATTGTGATGGCTGCCGCTGACTGCCTGGCCGGTCTGGTGATTCACCAGTTGAAAAATGAAGGGGCACCCTTCATTGCCGGTGGGGTGACTACTAACATGGATATGCAAACCATGATTCACTGTTATGCATCCTCGCCTGATTTCTGCCTGATGCATGCCGGCTATACTGAGCTGGTTCAGTATCTAAAACTGCCGATGTTCAGTACTGCCGGGGCCAGTGACTCCAAGGCGTTGGACATGCAGGCGGCAATTGAATATTCGCTATCCATTTACAGCGCTGCTTTAAGCGGCGCAAACCTGATTCATGATGTCGGATTTCTGGAATCCGGAATGTCGGCCTCGCTGCAGGGGCTGGTCATGGGTGATGAGATTATCAGCTACGTGCGGAAGATGATCGCCGGGATCAGGATTGACGAAGATACCCTGGCCGTTGATGTCATTGATGCGGTCGGCCCCGGAGGACATTTCCTGCAGGAAGAACACACCTTCCGCAATTTTAAGTCGGCTTTTTGGCGCCCGCGGCTCTTCAGCCGTGAGCAGTTCACAGCCTGGGAAGCAGGTGGCAGTAAAACCTACGACCAGCGTCTGACGGAGAGAACCAGGCAAATCTTAGCGGAACATCAACCGGAACAGCTTGATCAAAAGACAAAAGCAGAACTGAAGGCCATAGTCGAACGGGTTGAAAACGGTTCTTTAAACTAAACAAATCTTAAAACCGAAAACGGAGATAGATGATGAAAAAAAAGAAGACGGTAAATGACTTTATAAACATGAAAAAAGAGAGAGAGCAGGTAGCCTGGATTACTGCCTACGATTATCCGACTGCAATCTTTGGCGAGGAAGCAGGCATGGATATGCTGTTGGTTGGCGATTCCTTAGGGATGTTGGTGATGGGTTATGACAGTACCGTACCGGTGACGATGGAAGATTGCCTCTCCCATTGCCGCTCGGTCCGCCGCGGGGCGCCCAATACCTGGATCATTGGCGATATGCCCTTCGGTGCTTACCAAACCACTGACAGTGATGCGGTTAATAATGCGGTGCGCTTTATTAAGGAAGCGAGGGTCGACTGCATCAAGCTTGAAGGGGGGCAGCGCGTGGCCAGCCGCATCAGGGCAATTACTGACGCCGGTATCCTGGTCATGGGCCATATCGGTCTTACCCCGCAGAGTTCGGGACAGCTCGGCGGCTTTAAAGCACAGGGGCGCGATGTTAAGAACGCCCGCGAAGTAATCAAAGATGCCCTGGCCGTGCAGGAGTCAGGGGCGTTTTCGCTTTTAATCGAAGCGGTTCCACCGGAAGTTACTGCCTTTATCACCCGTAAGCTTGAGATTCCGGTCTACTCGATCGGCGCCGGACCCTGCGATGGGCAGCTGCTGATCTGTGGCGATATGCTCGGGCAATTTAAAATTTTTACACCGAAGTTTGTTAAACAGTACGCTGATATTGCCTCGGTTACAGTTGAGGCTTTTAAGAACTACATTGCCGAGGTTAAAGAAGGGACTTTTCCGACAGACGATCATGTCTATCACATCATAGAACCAGCAGCAGAATTTGAACGTCTTTTTAAAGAGTTTGAGTAATCGATATTAATATATAATTAAATAGTCCTTTAAGGAGGTGGTTGTCGGCCCCAATAGTAAAAGCTTGGTGATGACTGGTAAAGAGGGGGTGTAAGGAAAACAGTGGAAGGTGTTTCTGAGTTTTTCAAGTATTTTTGGGAGATCAGAGAGATGGTTTGGACCTTAACGGTCCGCCATTCCTGGATAGCTCTGGCCGGGGTGGTCATTGGCACTCTAACCGCTGTTCCGATCGGTATAGCGATATCCAGAAAACCTCAGGCAAGCGCAGTTGTGATTGACCTGGCCGGGATGCTTTATACGATACCTTCACTGGCCCTGCTTGGTTTTTTACTGCCCTTCATGGGGCTGGGGTGGATGCCGACGATTACAGCGTTGGTGATCTATTCCTGGCTGCCCGTTTTACGCAATACCTGCACCGGTATCCTTGGTGTGGACCCGGCAGCGAAAGAAGCAGCTAAAGGAATGGGATCTACCTCTTTTCAGCTGCTGATGAATGTTGAACTGCCGCTGGCCTTGCCGGTAATTATGGCAGCGATTAGAACAGTGGCGGTGCTAACCGTTGGGATTACTGTAATGGGTGCCCTGGTTGGAGCCAGAGGCCTGGGCGAACTGATTTTTCAGGGGATTTCAATGATGAATAACAAGACTATTCTAGCCGGGACCATTCCTGTTTCAATCATGGCCTTAACCTTTGACCAATTGCTGGGCCTGGTTGAACGCAAGCTTAAGGTTTCAACCAGCAGCGCCTGATGCTGCCGGTTAAACATAGTACCATTTTTACAAAAAAGAGGAGGAAGTATTGATGAAAGCTTTAAAAGTATCAGCATTGTTTTTAGTTTTAATTATTGCAGCGTTCTTGTTTGTCAGCGGTTGTGGCCAGCCGGCAGCAGATGTTCCGGCTGACGAGCCGGCAGAAGAAGCCGCAGAAGAACCGACAACCATCATCTTGGCAGCCAAAGGCTGGTCGGAAAACATGACCCTTGGTTACATGGCAGCGCTGTTGATCGAGGCAAACACTGTTCACTCGGTTGACACCAGCAAGATCAACATGGGCCCGACCGAAATGCTGCACCCGGCCCTGGTTGAGGGACAGATTGATATCTATCCCGAATACACCGGAACTTCATGGATGGTAGTTTTGGGGAACGAAGAGGTTATCTCTGACCGCCGCGAAATCTACGAAGCATCGCGCGATGCCTATTTGGAGCAGTTTGGTATTGTGATGCTCGAGCCAATTGGCTTCCAGAATACTTTTGCGATGGCCATGAAGGCTGAAAGAGCAGCAGAACTGGGCGTAACAACACTGTCCGAACTGGCTGCAATCCCCGATTTAACATTTATTGGCGATAACACTACCTTCACTCGCCCTGACCTTTATCTTGGTCTGGGAGAAGCCTATGGTATCGATATGGACAATATTAACCGGGTGATCGTTGACACCTCGTTCTTTTATGAAGCGTTGGATCAGGGTGAAGGCGATGTTACTACCCTGTTTTCAACTGATGGTCGTCTAAAAGAGTATGGCTTTGTAATTCTTGAAGACGACAAGAGCTTCTTCCCGCCTTACGACGCCATTTATGTTGTCCGTGGCGAGATTCTTGAGCAGTATCCTTCCATTCTGGAAGCTCTGACACCGCTGCTTGGCACTATTGATGAAGCAATGATGACTGAATTGAACTTCAAGGTAGAAGTGGAAATGCAGGATCCGGAAGATGTAGCCCGCGAATACTTAGAGTCCGTAGGCCTGATCTAAACCGAGAGGTGGAAACCAAATGACCCGTGAAATCAGTGTAGAGCTGCAAAAAGTCAGTAAGCTTTATGGCCAGGATAAAGTGGTGGATGAAGTAAGTTTCACCGTGGAGAAAGGTGAAATCTTTGTGTTGATTGGTCCTTCCGGTTGTGGTAAAACAACCACCCTGAAGATGATCAACCAGCTGATTCCCCACACATCCGGTAATATACTGGTTAACGGGATAGATGTAGCGGAGCTCGACGCTGTCGAGCTCCGCCGCTCTATTGGCTATGTTATCCAGTATATCGGTCTCTTACCCCACCTGACAATTCAGGAAAACATTGCTTTTGTTCTAAAGTTAACTAAACAGTCGAAGAAAATGCAGAAAGAAAAAGCCGAAGAGTTGATCGAAACTGTTGGTTTGCCGACTAATTACCTCACTCGTTACCCGCGGGAGTTAAGCGGTGGTCAGCAACAGCGTGTCGGGGTTGCCCGGGCGCTGGCTGCCAATCCGGATATCTTGCTGATGGACGAGCCTTTTGGTGCCGTCGATCCTTTAACCCGCGAGCAGCTGCAAAACGAACTGCTCAGGCTGCAGGAAACTATTCGCAAAACCATTGTCTTTGTTACTCACGATATCCAGGAAGCTTTCAAAGTAGGCAGCAGGATCGGTATCCTTAAACAGGGTAAGCTGGTCTGCTTAGGCACCCCGATGGAGATCGTAAAAACCGATGACGAGTTTGTCAAGAGCTTTATCGGCCAGGGAGCCTTATTTGAAGTGCTCGATACGATTGAGGTCTCCAGGGTTCTTGAAAAAGAAGTGCCCCTGGTTTCTGAAAATGAAAAAGTAGATCGCACTGCCGATATTTTAAGTGGCTGGGACAATGTTTTTGTGGTCAATTCTGACAGTAAATGTCTTGGTTATATACCACTAAATACTTTAGAACCTGATGGTTCATTCAGTAAAGGCCAGATTATCTCCCTGCCGGCATCCAGCACTCCTGACATTTCTGTTAAATTTGCTGTTGAAAAGATGCTCTGGGAAGGTAGAACCTGGCTGCCGATAGTTGACGAGAAAGACGGTTTTAAGGGTATAGTGCTGTTCCGATCCTGCGCCGACCTGCTGGCCGGGGATAGGGGGTAGCTTATGGAACTGCTGATTGGTGCCTGGAATTACTTTATAAGTAAACAGGATCTGATGATCATTGTACTCAGGGAACATGTGAACCTGGTCCTTTGGGCCACGCTGCTGACGATTTTGATTGGAGTTCCGCTGGGCATTCTCATTGCCAGGACCCAAAAAGTAAGGGATATAGTGCTCGGATCAGTATCAGTTTTATATACTATACCGATTCTTGCTTTTTTCGGGTTTTTGATCCCGATTATGGGTATTGGCAGTACTCCGGCCCTGGTTGCCCTGGTTATTTATGGTTTGTTGCCGGTTATTCGCAACTCCTGTGTGGGGATAACCCAGGTTCACCCCATGGTCAAGGAAGCAGCAAGAGGTATGGGTACTAATAATTGGCAGTTATTATTTAAAGTTGAAATCCCCCTGGCTTTTCCGGTGATTTTCGCCGGTATCCGTACTGCCCTGGTGATGAATTTTTCGCTGGCAACCTATGCTGTCTTTATCGGAGCTGGTGGGATGGGCAGAATTATCATGCAGGGAATTAGAACTTTTAATACCAGTATGCTGTTAGCCGGTATTCTGATGGTTGTTATTACCACAGTGTTGCTCGAACGAATTATCGGCTATGTTGATGTGCGCATCCAAAAGCGCTTCAGCCTTGGCAAATAGGCTGTAAACTGATTGGTTTTAATGATCTCGTATTAATAGCAAGCGGCGTTATCGGGATGGTTAGCACCTCCCGAAGCATAGCGCCGGCAACAGGGAATGCGTTTAGACTTCCCCGTCGATGGAGTTGAAGCAGGTAACAAACGGAGGCCTGATGGTGAGCGAATACCATATTAATTACGTCGATGCTCATGTCGGTGGCGAATCATTACGTCTGGTGCTTAAAGGACCCCAACTAAAGGGCTCAACCCTGCTTGAGAAGCGGGATTACATGATTAATAATTACGACTTTATCCGGACTGCGGTTATCCTTGAACCACGAGGCCATGACGACATGTATGGAGCGGTACTGGTCGATCCCTGTGACCCGGCAGCCGATCTCGGGATCATCTTTATCGATAGCGCCTACTACAATAATATGTGTGGTCACGGTTCAATGGCCATCGCCACTATGGCGATCGAGCTCGGTTTAGTCCCAGCAAGGGAACCGGTCACTGATGTAGTGCTGGAAACCGGCGCCGGACTGGTTACCGTTAAAGTAGAAGTGCAAAACGGTAAAACCGGCGATGCTACCTTACAAGGTGTACCATCGTTCCTCTTTAAAAAAGATCAGGTTGTTAACCTTTTAAGCAATAGTATTGTGGTTGATATCGGTTTTGGTGGTAATTTCTTTGCCCTGGTTGCCATGGAACAGCTTGGTTTGAAACATTCCAAGGAATATCTTAACGAATTTATCCGCTATGGTCTGGCGATCAGGGAAGAGATCAATACCACCATCCAGGTTGAACACCCAGAAAAACCTTATATTAACAGGGTTGAAGATATCTTATTTTTCAGGGAACCGCACTTTTCCGGTGATACCAATAAAAGCCTTGTTGTCCTGGGACACGCCATGGTTGACCGTTCACCATGCGGTACCGGAACCTGTACCCGGATGGCTGCTTTATATGCCCGGGGAATGCTAAAAGAAGATGAGCCTTTTTTCCAGGAGAGCATCACCGGTGCAATCTTTGAAGGGAAAGTAAGTGGTCTGACTAAAGTTGGCGATCTTCCGGCAGTGTTGCCCCAGGTTAAGGGGAAGGCTTATATCACCGGAATGGGAACCCTAATCATTAACCAGGACGATCCCCTTAAATATGGTTTCTCCCTGCGTTAAATAAGAATAATGACTTTTTGGTTTTAATGGAAAGTTTTTTAGTTTAACCGAAATACTTATCTTAAAATAAATATTGAAGCTTGACCGATGGTGAAGAATTTGATCATTTACCTCGCTTTACGCCAATCATAAGCGTCTGTTTTTTAGAGTATGCTCATATTCGTTTAGCGCACTGGTTAGCTGCTGATTCAAACTATTTTCTTCTTTGCTTTGCGTCGCCTGAATAATTATTTGTTGAATTTTAGACCTGATCTCCGAGTTTTCTTTGTTCTTCATTGCCCGGCTTAACAGTCGGGGGTACCATATATTTCTGAAATGTATTAAGGTGTGCTCATCTTCTAAAAAGTGATTTCCGGGTCCGACCTTTCTCATCAGATCAACTGCTTCTGATAAATCACTTAAATCAATTCCCCTGGCATAGGCATTCAATCCGCTGATCAGTTCGTTTGCTAATACAACCATTTCGGGCGATATACTGTTACAATGATCCATAACCCCTAGATCGTGGACCAGGTTGGCTTTACTCAAGACAGATGAAAAGAGCTCCATAGTCATCTCTGCGACAGCCTGCTCATCTAAAGGCTTTGCGTCGGTACAGCCGGCAGTGCCATAAAAGGGTAAACTGTAGAAAGCTGCCATTTCTGCGGCGGCAGCCACCATTAAGTGAAATTCCGGAGCGCCGTAACTGCCAATTGTTGTTTTCATGTCAAAAATTGAGGGCATCGCCCCATAAATAAATGGAGCGCTTTCGCGAGCCAGTTGGGTTAGAACCAGGCCGGTTAATACTTCAGCATTACACTGGACAAGGGTGCCGCTTAAACTCATCGGCGCTGTTCCGCCCATCATACAATAAGGCATATAAACAACTGGTATATTATTCTCGGCAGCAAGGCATAGCTTTTCGGTGCTTGCTTCAGGGTGTGTAAGCGGTGGAATCGGTTCACAGTAAAAGAATAAAAACGGCTTTTCCCTGAGGGACTTCGGACCGCCAGACACAATGAACGCAATCTCAATGATATCCCTCAAACCCTGCAGATCATTCGTTGAAAAATTGATTACTTTACTGGAATATTTTACTGCATCAATAAAGGCCAGTTGCGATTGAATGAAGGGGTGGACATCGGCAGCCATTCCGACGGTTAATATAAAACTTATATTATCCAGGGAGTTTGCTACCTGACACATTAGTTTTGTATCCTCCCTGAGAAATTTGCGGTAGCCATTGCTAAAGGGGTCCAAAATTTCCAGTTGATCAGCATGAGTGCCGTAATATTGTTTCCCAGGGTTTTTTAGATTGATTGTTTCGACACCCGCAGTATTGAAAAGGGCAATTTCCTGTGGGGACACCTTGACCGCAAATTCAATTAAATCTCGTGAAATAGTCGTAAGGCCGCTGCTATTCGTGTGGCAACCAGCTTCTTTAAGCAGATGCAGGGCTTTCGAACCCTCTATTTTCATGCCAATATTTACCATCAAATCTAAGCTTGTTTCGTGGATCAGTTCTTTTTCATTTTCCCCTAATATTGTCAGGTTCAATTGTCCGCCCATTTGACACTCCCTATCTGTTACAATTAATGGTTTTTGTCTTCTCCAATCAACCGAGTCAGCTCATCAAGCACGGCTTTGTAATCATCGATCACTGCAACATCTGCATTATTGACAATTGCAGTCTGGGGGTCAGTGTTGATGGCGATTATTTTTCTACTTTTTTCAATGCCGCCGAAAAAAGCCGGCGAACCTGATACTGCCAAAGCCAGGCAGATCTCGGGGTTGATGATCGCTCCGGAAGCCCCGATCAGCTTATTTAAGGGAGCCCAGCCATTCAGCGCTACCGGGCGACTCACTCCCAGCGCCGCGCCTAAAAGGCTTGCGCTTGTCTGTAACTTTAGGTAATTATCTTTGTTTTTAATGCCGCGGCCTCCAGCCACCACAAACTTCGCCGATTCGAGTTCATCTAAGCTCTCAGCCTTCTCGACGGTTCGTTTCACGATATAAGCAGGTTGACGTTCCTCAGATCGGTCAGAGTAAACGGCTTCGCGCTTTTCGATCACCTGGCTGTCCCTGTTTGGTAAGATGCCCCTGGCCAATGAAAGACAGTATGGTTTTTTACTCAGCTTAAACGTCCCCTGCAGGTAACCGTTATATACACCTTTAGTACATTTAATCTGGTGCTGGTCCATTTGCAAGCTTTCCACTGCAGCCAGTGAGCTGCCTCCTAACCGATAAGCAAATCGTACAGCCAATTCACTACCGGCATAATCGCCGGGAAAGAGATAAAGATCGGCAGGATTGGGCTTTTCCAGCTCAGCCAGGATAGAAAGAACCGTTTCAGCCTCATAATTATTGATCTCAATTAAATGTAAAAGGGATGTTGGCGTTTCAGCTGTAAGTTTCAACTTCGCAGCTGAGTTGTTATAAAAAATAAGCGTCTGTGCTTCTCTGTCGAGAATGTTAGAAGAAATCAGAAAAGCGCTGACCGAGCTGCACTGATTTGAAAAATTAGGCGAGCAGCCGTTTAGCACTACCTTATAGTTCATAGATCAGCCAGCCATCCTTTCAGGTAGGAATGGTAAAGGATCTTGGCCTTTTCGGGCGCATTAGCACCGTTTATAATCATACTTTTTCGTTTTCTGTGCACTACTTCGAGTTTAAGCAGCTCAGCATCCGGAGAATCCGGTAGGTTGGGTGCTGCTTTTCTAATTTCTGTGCTGCGGATGGTTTTAATCGGTACTGCGGCCTGTTCCTTGATCGCTTTAAGGGTTGGTACGCGCAAAGTGGAAAAGGGAGCGTTACCGACCGCAAGCACACAGGGTGGCTTAATGACCCGGGTCACGGTGCCTTCATCAGCCAATGATGTTACCTTAACATTGCCGGCTGGATCATTTTCTATAGCGGTAACCTGGGTGATACAGGGCCACTGCATAAGCTCAGCGGTGAGCAGAGGTGTCTTAGCGTTGTCGCCTACACCGCTTTGCTGGCCGATTATAATCAGGTCAAAGTCATTTGCGTTGCGAATATATGCGGCAATCAGGATAGCAATTTCCTGCGGAGCGAAGTCCAATTCGGCATCACTTTCGATCCGCACTGCTTGCTGATAGCCGAGAGCGCGCAAATTTTTCAGGGTCAGGTTTGCCCCGCTATCTGCAATTGTGAGGGCGCTAAGATTCGTAGTTATACCACTGACCTTAGCCGGGTTGGCCAATTTTAAGGCCAGCTCAAGGGCGCTTTCATCGTAAGGGTTGATCATCTTTTTAATGAACCTGGTCTCAACCCTGGAGCAGCCGTCTACTACCCAGTCGCTCCCGGATAGCTGATCTAAGTCAGGCACTACTTTAAAGCAAACCAGAACATTCATCAGTTAGAACCTCAGCGCCTGGGGTAAATGGTTCCCTGATTCATAATCCCTTCAGGGTCAAAAGCCTTTTTCAGGGTCTCTAGAATGTAGTACGAGGAGCCGTACTCATCTTTAATCCAGGGGGTTCTGTGTTTGCCGACTCCGTGGTGGTGGCACATTGAACCTCCGGCCTTAATTGTCTCTTCTACAATAATTTTCTTCAGCGGCCAATGGTATTTGCTGATTTCCTCTTCCGGTTTGCAATCAACCACGTTATAGTAATGCACAAAATAGAGGTTGGTCCCGTTGATATAGCTGTGCGAAGAGTGGCCGCCCACTAAGGTCATGTCGGGTATTTCGTTGCGTATTCTTTCGATACAGGTTTCATAAATCTGGTTGATCTTGTCCCAGTTTGCGGATATCTCGGTGGTGTTGCCAATATTCTTAGTCTCAACTATTTCAGCCCGTTCCTTGGCAACATCGGTAGCATCCCAATTTAGATGATCAAACCAGGATTTTATGTAGCGGGTGTCAACCTTAACGCACTCCGGATGCTTGGCGACGATCACTTCAATTGCCTGTGCCGTGGCGTCAGCAATTCCTTTAGGCCCTTCGGCCATAAAAATCAGCACACATTTGTTGTCGGCAAAATGGGAAAAATGGTAAGCCCCGTCTTCCGGGTCGTAAAGACGGGCCACCGAAGGCTTGTAACCTTCCGCCATTACTTCGCGCAGGATTTCAAAACCGGTTTTCATTTTTTCAAGCGTGTAGCCGAGCAGAATATTGTTTTCCGGCAAGTACTTGAAGATCTTGACGGTTACTTCCGTTATATAACAGAGCGCTCCTTCACTGCCGATGATAACATGCCTGATATCCGGACCGGCAGCCCGGCGGGGGACATTCTTAATCCTCGTGATCTCTCCGTTCGGGAATACCGCTTCCAGTCCGACCACCATATCTTCAATGCCGCCGTAGAGGGTAGAAAACTGGCCGATGCTACGGGTGGCCACCAGGCCGCCAAGTTGGGCCAGCGGCTTCGACTGCGGCGAATGCCCGGTTGTATAGCCGATTTCCCGTAAGCGGTCTTCGAGCGCCTGTAGGGGCGTACCGCACTGGCAGGTGGCCTGCATATTATAGGGGTCAATTTTGATAATTTTATCCATGGCCGATCCATCGAGAACCACTGAATTCTTCACCACTGTTTCCAGGCCGCCTTCAGTAGCGGTATGACCGGTGCGGGGGACAATATTGATGCCCTGCTCGTTAGCCAGTTTAAGCAATGCAGAAACATCCTTGGTGTTGCGTACGTAAACAACAGCAGCGGGAAGGGGCTGGGTGTAAACTCCGTGCAACTCTTCAAAACGTCTGAAGCGGTCAACGCTGCTTTCTTTGAGCACCTCTTCCTCGGTGACGACCTGGTCGGTGCCGACTATTTTAATTAATGCGGATATAATCTGTTCTCTGGTTAATGACATTTTTTCTGCTCCTTTACTTATTTAAAGATGGGGAATGATTTCTTTAAGATTTGATCGGTGTAGCTGGTAATATGACGGTATACTTCCTCATTCATTCTTTTATAGAGTGCGTGATGTGTTAAGTTGGGCTGGAAAACATCCCTGATTTTGACCATCTTTTCGATCGCCGTAATGTAGTTGTCGTAAACCCCGGTAGCCAGGGCGGCACACATTGCCGAGCCCAAACCGGCAGCGCCATTAACCACATTGCGGGAGGCCGGCAGGCCGAAAACATCAGCAAAGATCTGCGTGAAAAGGTTGCTGTTCGATCCACCGCCGGAGATGATCAGGTTATCCAGCTTAAGATCCAGTTCTTCGCACATTGCGTCAGCATGATTTTTAATGGTCAGGGCAATGCCCTCCAAAACCGACCGGTAAATGTGAGCACCGCCGTGACGACCGTCAAAGCCGATTATGATCCCTTTGCGGTAAGGAACGTCGGGGCGGGCCAGCCAGTCAAGTACCGTCATCAGGCCATCAGAGCCGGCGGGTACTTTTTCACCTAAGTTGTTCAAGTAATCTTCAGTAGAAACGCCTTGTGCTTTAGCTTTCAACGCCACTTCGTCACCAAGTAGTTCACGCACCCAACTGACAGTCCACATGCCCCTGCGGATGCCACCGCTCTCGTAGAGATAATGACCGGGAACTGATGCTAAGTTGGTGAAAAAAGTCTGGGCATCAGGGATATTCTTCTGGCCATGGACCATGGACGGGATATAGGTGCCAAGCGAAACTAAGGCCGTACTACCTGGTAGCAGGCCGGCGCCTAAGGCTTCAACCGCCTTATCATTAGCCGTATTGACAACCGGCAGGCCGGCGGGCATCCCGGTTAGCGCTGACGCTTTTGCTGTTAAATAACCGGCGATGGTTCCCGGCACCTGCAGATTAAAAAGCATTTCCCGGGGAATGTTAAACTGCTCAAACACTGCAGGATCTTCACTCCAATCCCAGGTATCTTTATCGATCGGCCATTGGCCTTCGTAATTGGCAACCGTATCGTTATGTTCTCCGGTCAGGCGGTGGGTAATATAACCTGTGGTGGTTGTAACAAAGCGCACTTCGGGGTTATCGTGTTCGTAAGGCCGGGCCAGGCGTAAATCCATCCAGCTGATTACCGGTGAAGCCAACTCACCTTCGGCTTTTAGTAAAACCCGGCAGCAGCGTATCGTGCACAGCCCAATGCCGATAATATCTTCTTTCCGGCCCGGAAATTTCTCCATCGCCTGTCGGGAAGCGATGATTAAAGTATCCCAGAGATCATCGTCCGGGTGCTCAACCACGCCCGGTGCAGGCATGCTCATCGGGCGCAGCTCTTTTCTGCCCTCGCAAATTACATTGCCCTCAAGATCAAAAATGATTACCTTTGAACTTTGGGTGCCGCCATCAATGCCGATTAAGTATTTTTTATTCACTGGCTAAAATCACTGCCTTTCAAAATATAAATGGGCCCGGCTTACCTGACCAGGTAACCACCGTCTACAACTAAAATGTGTCCGTTGACATAATCGGAAGCTCTGCTGGCCAGAAAGATCGTTGCCCCCATCAAATCGAAAGGCTCGCCCCAGCGGTTGGCCGGGATGTGATCAACTACCCTTTTGTTGCGTTCCGGATTGCTTCTGGTATCGATCGTCAGATCGGTAGCAAAATAGCCGGGAGCGATGCCGTTAACCTGAATATTATACTGAGCCAGCTCATCGCAGTAGGCCTTGGTAAATCCGACCAGGCCGTGTTTGGTTGAAGCATAAGCGGGCGACCATTGCCCGCCGAGGAAGGAGTACATGGAGCAGATGTTAATGATTTTGCCGCTGCGTTGCGGAATCATCACCTTTGCCGCCCGGAAGCTGAGCTCAAAGGGGGCGGTTAGATTAATGTCAAGCATCTCGTCCCATTCTTCACGGCCGAAATCAAGCACATTTTGCACGTTTTTGCATAATCCGGCGCTGTTAACCAGGATGTCGAGGGAACCAAAACGCTTAACGCAACCAGCAATAATATCTTTGGCTGCGCCTGACTCGGTTATATCCTTGTGGATCAGCTCAACCTCAACGCCTTCATTCTCGATCATCTGCCTGGTAGTGCCGTCATCTTCCCTGATTGTTGGTATAAAAAGGTTGGCGCCGGCAGTAGCCAGGGCCAGCGCAAAGGTGCGGCCAAGCCCGGTATTGCCGCCGGTTACCACAGCATTTTTGCCTTCAAGCGAAAAGAAGTCAATTGCAAAATCTTTAATCCCCATCGTTGTTCCTCCATCTGAAGTGAAGTATAATCCAGCCTGTCTGTTCAAGCATCATGAGAAAAAATACATTTTTCCATAAAAAAAGAAAAGCCAATTCCCACACGGAAATTACTTTTCTCTCATCCCTAGTAATTGTCAACTAAAGTATAGTGTTGTTTACCTGCAATGTCAATTAATTTCCGCTTTTGATTATCCCTACTGATTATCTTTTATGCGCCAATTAATCTATCTATAATGACCATACTTCAGGGTTGGTGGAGCAGATGGCGTTTGCGCCGGCCTTAAGAGCGGCGATGACATCCTCTTTGCAGCAGATCAGGCCGCCGGAAATGATCGGAATCTTGGTCGTTTCCATGACCCAGCTGATCAACCGGGGCCAGCCGGGCAAGATCTCCAGGTAATCGGGCTGTGAGATTGATATCTGTTTGCCGATATTATCAAAGGAAAATGAATCGATCACAAACAGCCGGTGCACGGTATAAAAGCCCATAGCTTTAGCCGTTTTAAGCATGGACGCTTTTGAACTTAAGATTCCCTCAGCCCTGGTATTTTGCCGGATATACTGAATGACAATCTCTTTGGTGGCAAAACCTTCAAGCAGGTCAACATTAACAAAAGCGATCTTGCCGCTTTCGGTTATTTTCTTTGTAATGTCAACAATGTTTAGGATATCGCCGTAGAGAATAAAGACTATTTCACCTTCGGCTTTCAGCACAGCTTCCAGCCCGGCGTTATTCTTGATCGCCGGTATAACCGGGTTGTTCTCGAGGATACCTGCAATCTTTTTGCTCATTTTGTACTCCACTTTTAATCGTATTAAAATAAAACTCTCTACTTAAGTAAAGTCCCGCTTTGCTTTATGTTTCTCTAAAATTATACACTTTCCTGCCCCTGCTTGATACTGGTAACGTTAGGCTTTGGCTTTACTGGTATAATAGGAATGTCAGTGTTATGGTGCAAGAAATTATTTGAGGTGAGTTTCTAATTGGCAACCTATAACTTTGATCAACTAGTTGAACGTAAAAACACCAACAGCATTAAGTGGGAGTACTACCAGGATTATATTCCAACCGCTCCACCTGATGCTTTGCCCCTGTGGGTTGCCGATATGGATTTCCTCTGTGCTGAGCCTATTGTGCAAGCTCTGCGTAACCGGGTCGACTGCCAAATCTTCGGCTACAGCAACTTCCGCACGCCTGAATACTTTGGTGCGGTTACCGGTTGGTTTAAACGACGCTTTGACTGGGTGGTAGACAACAATAACATTTTCTACAGCCCGGGGGTGGTGACGGCGATCGCCGTCCTAATCAATATTTTGACCAAACCGGGAGAGGGTATCTTAATCCAGCGCCCGGTTTACTACCCTTTTACCAATAAAATTGAAGCCAACGACAGGCTGGTGGTTAATAATCCCCTAACCTACGATGATGGCCGCTACTCCATTAATTTTATAGACCTCGAACAAAAAATAGCCCATCATAACACCAAGGGAATGATCCTTTGTAGCCCTCATAACCCGGTTGGCCTGGTCTTCAGCGTAGATGAACTATTAAGGATGGTTGAGATCTGCAGTAGGCATGGCAAGTGGATTATCGCCGATGAGATTCACGCCGACCTGATTCGTAACGGGGTCACCCATTATCCCCTCGAAAAAATTGCCCCCCATTACAAAGAGCAAATTATCAGCTGCACTTCTCCCAGCAAAACTTTTAACATGCCCGGCCTTAAAATATCTAACATTATCATAAACAACCCTGTCTGGCAGGAAGCCTGGAACCACCTGGCAGCAGAGTGCCTCGCTATTAGCCTTGCTAACCCACTCTCGATTAAAGCGGTAGAAGCAGCCTACAACGAGGGCGAGGAGTGGCTGGCCCAGCTTAAAAATTATATTGATCAAAATATTGAATTTGCCGCCGCCTACTTAGGAGAAAATCTTCCCGAAGCACATCTGGTCTACCCGGATGGCACCTACCTGCTCTGGATTGACTTAAATGCCTACTGCTCCGATCAACAGGTTCTGGAGCAACTGATGCACGATGAAGCAAAGTTGATTCTTGATCAGGGCTACTTCTTTGGCGAAGAGGGAAAGGGGTTCGAGCGGATTAACGCCGCCTGCCCCCGTAGTATCCTTGAGGAATGCTTGAGCAGAATGACAAAAGCTTTGCTGACCTTTAACAAAGCTTAGCTGAAAAGAGGTAATATCAATACACGAGTTGGCCATAACCGAAGCAGTCCTAAAAATAGTTTTAAAATATGCCGAAGATAACCAGGCTGCGCGGGTGGTAGGTATCCACCTGCAGGTAGGGGAACTACGCGACCTGACCGAGGAATGGATCCAGCGCTATTTCGACTACTTAAGCCGCGAATCCATTGCCGAAGGAGCAAAGATTAACCTCACAAGAATCCCGGTCCAAATTACCTGCCAAATCTGTCAGGTCGGCTTTAGCGCTGATATTCACTCAGCTAAGATCGAATGCCCCACATGTGGTAATGATCAACCTACCCTCAGCGGGGGAGATGAATTTTTAATCGAAAGTATTGAGGTGATCTGATGGATAAGGTAAGGCTGATCGACATCAAAGAAATGATCCTTTCGGATAACCGCGACCTAGCGGAGCAAATCAGGAATACTTTAATAGACAATAAAATCTTCATGCTAAATCTGATGGCCTCGCCGGGCGCTGGAAAAACCACTTTAATCATTGAAACCCTGCGCCGCTTGAAAGGCAAATATAAGGTAGCCGTAATTGAGGGCGATATCGAGTCGCAGGTCGATGCCGATAAAGTGGCGGCAGAAGGCGTAAACGCTGTGCAGTTGCGCACAGGCGGGGCCTGTCACCTTGACGCCCCGATGATCAAAGAAGCCCTGGATACCCTCGAGCTGCCCGCGCTTGACGCCTTATTAATTGAAAATATTGGTCA
>VGTO01000031.1 GCA_016874655.1 Bacillota bacterium
TTTCCCGTTTGAGCCGATTAGATTTACGGCCAGCTGGAATTTCGAATTCGCTGGAAAGCACCACCGACAGACCCAGCTCAACGGTATGGTAGTAATCATCGAGCGATTCTGCTGCTTTTTCATACTGTCGCACGCTGGTGGCCGCCAGGGCTTTCATTGTTTTAACAATTGAAGATAGATCTTCGCCGTTGGCAATCTGTTTTTGCAGGGTTTCTAATGTAGCGCTCATCTTAATAAATACTCCTGAACAGGTCTGCTATACTCTAATTTATTGACTGATTGATGATTGGTAATCATCGACTATCCGGCGGGCGATATCAAGGATGGCGCCCTGATCATCAGCTGATAGCTGTTCACCGCTTTCGATTTTTTCACAGATAACTTTTAGCTCCGCTGTAACCGCCTCTTTCACCTCTTTTTCCAGCTTCGGCAGCGCTTCCACTTCCACCGGGTCGAAAAGACCTTCAGTAACAGAGAGCAAAACCGCAATTTGCTCCGGGATGGTCAGCGGCTTCAGCTCCGGTTGGGTGAGGACTTTACGCACCCGACGCCCGCGTTCAATCGTAGCGCGGGTTTTTTCATCCAGGCGAGTGCCGAAACGGGCAAACATTTCAAGTTCTTCAAATTGAGCATAAGAAAGACGCAGGTCGCCGGTAACCGCACGGTAAGCCGGTAGCTGCGTTTTCCCGCCCACCCGCGATACCGACTTACCAACATCGACCGCCGGCAGGTGGTTGCGCTGGAAAAGATCAGGCGACAGGTAGATCTGACCGTCGGTGATCGAAATCAGGTTTGTAGGGATGTAGGCCGCTATATTTTGGGCCTGGGTTTCGATAATCGGCAGGGCCGTAAGAGAACCACCGCCAAACTCTTCGCGCAGGTGGGTTGAACGCTCAAGTAAGCGCGAATGCAGATAAAAGATATCGCCAGGGTAAGCTTCCCGTCCAGGAGGCCGCTCCAGCAATAGCGAAAGTTCCCGGTAAGAGCGGGCATGAAGGGTTAAGTCGTCATAGACGATCAAAACATCGCGGCCCTGCTCCATAAAATATTCGGCAATAGTTGTTGCGGCAAAGGGCGCCACATAGCGCAGGCCAGGTGGCCCGTCGCCTGAGGCAACTACTACTGTTGTATATTCAAGGGCCCCAAATTTTCGCAGCTGGCCGATAAATTTGGCCACATCCGCTCCCTGCTGACCGATCGAACAGTAAACACAGATCACATCTTTATCAGCCTGATTAATAATGGTGTCCAGGGCGATGGCTGTTTTACCGATCTGACGGTCGCCTAAGATCAGCTCGCGCTGACCACGGCCAACAGGGATCAGGGCATCTATCACTTTGAGGCCGGTCTGCAACGGCACGGTTACCGGGGAGCGAGCCATAATCGGCGGTGCCTCCCGCTCAATTGGGCGTCGTTCCACGTAACTGACCGGGCCTTTATTATCAAGCGGGCGCGCTGCGGCATCGATCACCCGCCCTAACAGCTCATCCCCCACCGGCACATCAACAACCCGGCCAGTGCGTTTAACCCGGTCACCGGAAGAGATTTTTTCATCGCTGCCGAGCATAATCACTCCGACAGCATCGGGATCGAGATTGAAGGCAATGCCGGTGATTCCACCCGGAAACTCAATCAGCTCTTCTGCCTGCACCCCGGCCAGGCCGGCAATGCGGGCAATACCGCTACCAATTGAGATAACGGTGCCGCTTTCTTCAACCTTAAGATCTGCCATGCCCGATGCCAGCGCCTGTTCAAGGACCTCTTCAGCGCTATCAATAGCGCCGTGTAAAACAGACAGCAGGGAGCCTTGGGAGCCTCTTTTGCTGTAATCTTTAGTCACTTCCAGCTCCCTCCTCCTTTTCTGTATCGTTTCCATTCTGCTCAAGACCTTTAAGGATCTGCTCTTCCACATCAGCCAGGTAGTGATCTATATTCCAGGCAACACGATGACCGCCGGCTGCCAGTTCCAGCCCACAGACCAATTCAGGATTATTAATATATCTAACTTCCAGTTTGGTTTCATCCGCATCGATCAGCTTGTTGATCATTGTTGCTAAATCCTTTACAGCGGCTGGAGGGAAATCAAAAGCAGCGCTTACAGATGCCTTGTACTCAGCCTTTTTTAGCGCGCTCGCCAATTTTTGTTGTTCGCCTTCCGGCAGTGCCTTTAGTCTATCAACAAAGCGGTTGCGAATGATCTCTTCTAAATCGGCATCAGCCAGATCAGATAGACAGCGGCGGGCCACAGCGCAGGCCTGACGACCAATTCGTAAGCGTAGCTCAACAATAAAGCTTTCTTTTTCGCGCTCAAAAGCATCTTCCCAACGCTTTCTGGCCTGCTCTACCTCTTTGCGTGCAGCATTAAGCAGCTTAGACTTCTCTTCGTCGGCGGCAACCCGGGCTTTCTCCATGGTTAGATCTTCGTTCTTCCGCAGCGTCTCGCTGCGGCTCCTGTAAGACTCTGCCTCAGCTGCAGCTTCCCTGATACTCGATTCAGCCTGCTGCTCCCGCTCTACGATCATCCGCTCCCTTTCGTCCATGGCGCGGATGATCGGGCCGTAGAGAAAATAGCGCAACAGGAACACCAGGACAAGGAAATTTATGATTTGAAAGATTACCGTATACCAATCAATAATCATTGTTTATCTCCCATCCATTTAATTCGGTTACAACGCCAAACCCGGCTATTGCTGAAGAAAATAGTTCCAGAAGGGGTTGGCGAAAATCAGAATCATCGTCACGACGAAACAGTAGATCGCCGTTGATTCGATCATCGCCAGCCCGACAAAAAGGGTGCGGGTAATGGTGTTGGCCTCATCCGGCTGCTGAGCGATTGAACTTAAGGCTTGTGACACTGCCCGCCCCTGTCCGAGGGCCGGGCCGACAGAGCCGATGGCGATGGTTAAACCGGCCGTGGCAATTGAAATAATTCCGATTAAACTTAAGCTTTCCATACTTATCGCTCTCCTTTTTTCTCTAATTCCTGGTGAGCCTTACTGGCCGAAGCGATATAGACCATGGCCAGAATGGCAAAGATGTAAGCCTGTATTAAGCCAGTCAGCAGCCCCAAAGCCTGCATCACCACCGGAAATACAATCGGAGTTATGGTAAGCAGAATGGCAACAATAATTGTTCCGCTCATCATGTTGCCGTAAAGACGAACGGCAAGCGCCAGGGTGCGACTGATTTCACCGATAAGGTTAAAAGGCAGCATAAAAAAAGTAGGCTGGATATACTGCTTCAGGTAACTAAGGATTCCGCGCTGGGCAATACCGAAAACCGGCACAGCAACAAAAACACAGATGGCCAGGGCAGCGGTGGTCGAAAGTGAGCTGGTTGGTGGAATATAGCCGGGCACAATGGCCAGGATATTGGAGATAGCAATGAATATGAATAGAGTGCCAACAAAGGGTAGGTAAGGTCCCGGTTCCTGGCGGCTGACCTCACGGATCTGCCCTTTGATGCCGCTGATCAAAACTTCGAGCAGGTTCTGCCAGCGGGTCAGAGTTCCCTCGCTGGAGAGCCTTCGTGTAATCAGCCAGGACCCGAGGGATAAAATGATGATCAGCAGCCAGGTAAAAGCGATGGTGGCATTGATCGTAAACCAGCCTTGTTGAAACAAAATAATCTGATCCGGGCTTATACTCATCTCCAAAAAACCTCCCTTCTACGCTTTATGGTGCCTGCTTTTTTTGCCTGCAGGATTAAGTTTATAAGTAACGACTGTTCGGGCCAACAGAAAGCCGAAAAGAGCAGCAAACAGGTTATACCATCCGGATTGCAGCAACAGGTAAAAACAGAACAGGATCACCGTCGTCCGGATTAAAAAACTGGTCAGTGAAAGCAGGTACGGTTTTCGGGCGCCTGTCATCTTCTGGACTGTCCACCAGAGGCCGCCGAAAAATAGTGTACCCATCGCTGTACCTGCCAGGAAAGCGAGAACCAGGTAGAGCCAGTTCATGAGCCTTCGCCTCCTTCACCGTCATCACCATCAGACCCGCTTTCTTTCTTTATCCAGTACCAGGCGTTGAGGCAACCGACAATTAACCCGATAAAGAGCAGAGTGAGCGTCCAGGAATAAGAGCTGGGCCAGGTTCTATCGATCCAAATCCCAAGGGCAACGCCGATGATCGTGGTAATGGCCACAGTCCAACCGACAACCCCGAACATGCCGACGCCGAACCAGATACTGCGATCGCGGGTACGCCGGGCTTTAATACGCCTGGTTGCCTTATCGCCAACGGTTCCGGCCAGATTCTTTTCACGATCTTTCTGTTCTGCAGCGGTCAGCGCCGCTCACCTCCCATGCGGGTAAAGCGCCTCAAGGTATCAGCCTCCAGCCGGGACATCACCGTCCGGGCTTTTTTTTCATTTTCACTAAGCACTTTCAGCTCAATTTCAACAGTATCCTGCAGCTGATCGAGATTATCGCCTGACATAGCCCGGGCTGTGGAAACAAAAACCTGTTCACCCTGCTTGACGAGAACTCCCTCATCAATGGCCAGGAAATATTCTGCCCCACCGGTTGTCTGGTACGAAAAAATTCCCGGCACCAGGGCAGCGACAAAATCAACATGGCGCGGCAGCAAGGTGAAGAAACCGTTTTCTGCCTCAGCAGTCACTTTTTCGACCTCTTCGTCCAGCAACACTTTTGCTGGCAACAATACCTTCAGTTTCAATTATAAATCTCCTTACAATAACTTGATATCTTGATCCACGGTGTAGAAACTTAGGTTGCTTCACTGATTTTGCCGAGCATGTATAGATCCCCTTCGGATCGTTCAGCAAATTCATCATTTAAAATCCTCTCGCAACCCACAAGGGTATCTTCTAAGTCAACCACTTTTCCCGGGTGCCCGGTAAATTGCTCTGTGGTAACAAACGGTTGAGTTAGAAAACGCTCGAGACGACGGGCACGGTTAACCACCTGGCGATCGTCCTGCGAAAGCTCTTCTAAACCGAGCATAGCAATAATATCCTTCAGCTCTTCGTATTCGGCCAGGTTACGTCTCACTTCCTGGGCCAGCTTATAATGTCTCTCGCCAACAACCAGGGGGGTGAGCATCTTAGACCAGGAGCGCAAAGGATCAACCGCCGGATACAAACCTTCGCTGGCTCGTTTGCGGGAAAGAATAATCGAAGCAGCAAGGTGAGCAAAAGTGTGGGTAGCGGAAGGATCGGTAAAATCATCAGCCGGCACGTAAACTGCCTGAATCGAGGTAATCGCCCCGGTCGCCGTGTTCGAGATCCGCTCTTGCAGACCGGCAATCTCTGTAGAGAGGGTTGGCTGATAGCCGACTCTTGATGGCATCTTACCGAGCAATCCGGAGACCTCGGAGCCGGCCTGCACAAAGCGGAAAATGTTATCGATTAACAGCAACACATCCTGTCGGGCATCATCGCGAAAATACTCGGCCATGGTCAGAGCGCTGTGGCCAACCAGAAAACGGGCGCCTGGAGGCTCGTTCATCTGACCGAAGATCATCACCGTGTTATCGAGCACCCCGGCCTGTTTAATGTCACTATAGAGCTCCTCCGCCTCGCGGGAGCGCTCGCCGATACCACAGAAGATGCTGACTCCCTTGTGTTTGCCAACGGTATTATTGATTAGCTCTGTAATTAAGACTGTTTTGCCGACACCGGCACCGCCGAAAAGCCCGGCCTTTCCACCCCGCTCAAGGGGGGTGAGCAGATCTATTGCCTTGATTCCCGTTTCAAAAATTTCTGAGGTAGTAATCCTTTGGGCAATGGAAGCCGGGGGCTGGTGGATGCCGCGTAGCTCCACCCCTGCCAGTGGCTCCCGATCGTCAATGGTATCGCCAAAAACATTGAACATGCGCCCCAGGACTTGTTTACCGACCGGAACTTTAAGCATGTCACCGCTGTCGATAACCGGATCACCCCGCCTCAGACCACGGGTCGGTGAAAGGGCAATGCCGCGGGCAATATTGCCCTGGTGATGTGAAACGACCTCAATTACTACTTCGTCTACAGATTCGGTTATCAGCTTGTGTTTCAAAGGTGGCAGGGCAGTTGGAAAGTGCGCATCGACCACACTGCCGCGAATCGCAACTATAGTGCCTCGCTTGTTTTTCGCCGGCTCCACTGATCTTTCTTCGGTCATGTTCATTGAACCTAATCCTGCTCTCTTATCTGATGCTCTTTGGTTATTTAAAAAGATTTTTTTTGATCATTACTACTTGATATTATTAGCCATAATGACGATGATCCCTTTATAAAAAAACAACTTTTATGAAAAATATAGGAATGATTTCCAGCAGACAGCCATGGCAGGCAAAATGATCCAATAAATTTTCTATAAAAATTTTTCAAAAAACTATTGACAAGTTTTTAGACCCATGCTAATATAATTTTACCAGGTTCCGAGAGACTGGAAGGTGAACCGGGTCCGAATCAAAGGGAAAAACGGAAGAAGAGAAAAGCGCAAGCTTGGATTGGAAACCGGAAGCTCCAAGAGAATCGGACAGCTGCCAGGGACGGTAGCTGAAAGGCAAAGTGAAGGGTAAAACCGGAACAGAGCCGGGAAGCGCCGAAAAACCGCAGCACAGGATCTGAATGAATCGGTCGGAGGTCGAAGGAAATCGTCTGTAGGGGCGATAGAAAGCGACTGTAGATAACCGAAGAACAGGATTCTGAAGGTGAAACCACAGGTCTGTTGGAGCCTGGTGTTTTTATGTACTTTTTTAAGGGCGGTTGAATTCAGCGATAAACTGCAGGTTGCGATATTTTTCTTTGTAATCGAGGCCGTAGCCGACGACAAAGATATTCGGCAGGTCAAAGCCTTTATACTCGACAGGAACTTCAACGATTCTACGCGCCTCAACGTTGACCAGGGTACAGATTTTAAGATCGGCCGGATTCCTGGTCTTCAGGTTACGCAGCAGGTAGCCCAGGCTTAGACCTGTATCGACAATATCTTCCACGATCAGCACATGCTTACCGGAGATATTTAAATCGAGGTCTTTGGTAATGCGCACTACCCCGGCTGTCTCGGACTGCTCACGATAGCTGGAGATGCTGATAAAATCGATGGCAAAGGGAATGTGCATCTTGCGAGTCAGGTCAACCAGAAAGTAGGCGCTGCCGCGCAGCACCCCCACCATAATCAGCTCTTTACCGGCATAATCGTTAGATATGGTTTTACCCAGCTCGGCAATTTTTGCCTCGATTTCTTCCTGATTGATGATGATTTTTAACTGATCGACGGAGGGAATTATTTTATCGTTCAAGGTTTTTCTCCTTTTTCAGGGACGGGTTATTCTTCACCTTCAGGAGGATGTTTCCTGAGTAGGCTCTCGAAGCCCTTTTTATCGATTAGGCGAACATTGACATCGGGGTAGAGTTCCTTCATCCGCCTGATTTTGCGACTTTTACGCCAGGCCTGCTTCGGCTTCTGAGTGGTCAGTTCCACATAGAGATCCTGATCAGTCAGGTAAAAATCAGGGGAAAACGCCTCTACCACATTACCTTCGCTGTCCCATTCCAGCATAAATGTTTTTGGTTCATATTCCCACCTAATCCTGTAAAAATCTAGCATCTTTGTGAACTCTTCTTCGCTGGGGTGCATAAATTTTTCAGTATCTTCACTTACCGGTGAGCTGTAGAAACGTTCTTCTATTTCTAAGCCGTTGGAACCACCTTTCAGTTCACGGGGCTCACCGTGAACCCGGTAAGCGGCGATAATCATATCTGCCGCATCTTCCAGCCCCATCTTTTCAGTATTCAGCACCAGATCGTAAGCCCGCAGGTTTGCCCAATTAATATCAAATAGCTGACGGTAATAGCGACTGGTGTCGCGATCTTGCTCTTTCACCAGTTTCACCGCCGTCTGGGTATTGAGATCGTAGAGTTTGGCCACCCGCTTAACACGGTGCGTGAACTGGGCAATGATCTTAACATGAAGGGCAGGAGGATAGTCGCGAAAAAGCACCGAGCCGCCGCGTCCGAGGATCACTAAGTTGTTGCGGATCGCCAGGTCGTAAATATAATCATGCATCGCTTCGATATAGTGGTGCGCGTCGTCAGCCATGCTTTCATCACTGAGTGCCGTTTCAAGACGCGGTGCCGGTTTTTCAATGCCGTGTTCTGCCAGGCCCTGGGTGATTGATTCTTTATTAACAAGCAGAAATCGCGTTTTTTCGGCTACCAGGCGGGCGATTGTTTCACCGCCACTGCCGAATTCACGCGAAATTGTGATGACCCCCAATGACAAACCCCCCGGTGATATCCAGAAAGCCAATGTAGGTTGTCTTTGTCTGTTTTTAGTTTTTAAACGGCCGATGCCCTAAAAGGGCAAATCTGCTCTTTCTATTATTCTACAGTACTTTTGTCATTCCTGCATTAAACTGTTGGACTGATTAGTTATGGACAACAATAATTGTAGTGCTTATGTACACATAACTATTGACAGGAGTCATTAAGCCCATTATAATCAATGTAGTAACTGTTACTACATTGGGGTGTGCTGGCAATGAAAAAGAACTACATTGGCATCAGGGAAGCACGCATAAATTTGAGCAAGCTGATCAGAGATGTTAAGGGTGGTATGGAGATAATCATTACCGACCGGGGCACTCCGGTTGCCCGGCTGGTTCCGGCCCAGGGAATGACCCTATCCCTGGAAGAAAGATTAAAAAATTATACCAGCAGTGGTTTGATTGATCTCTGCCCCCATACAGTGAAGCACATTGATACACCGGTAAAGCTTCCTGCTGACAAATCGGGGCACAACAGTAACGGAGAGGATTAAAATGGCTGATAAGTTGGCGGTAATTTACTGGGATTCCACAGCCCTGCTCTCCTACCTTTTTAAGGACGACCACAGTGAGCAAGTGAAGGCCAAGGCACGTCAAAAAGGGATTCACCTGTTGACTGCGTTGGCTGCGGCCGAAGTTTATACAGAAATCAGTCGCATCCAGCGTGAAGAGCTGCTGCCGGCAGTAATTATTGAGTATCTCTACGAGATGCTGGAAAGAGGCCCTTGGAGCAGGCTGAATATTGTACCGGACAGCACTTCTTTGAGAGAGCTGGCCTTGAGGTGGCCGCTGAAAGGTTCCGGTCTCTGGCACTTAGCAGCGGCAAAAACCCTGCACCGGGAATTCCCAGAGCTGATGATTATGACTATCGACCGAGAACTGGCTCAGGCTTCCCGGGGTGAAAAAATCAGGCTTTGCATTGCTTTAAATGCTTAACAAACCGATCAAAAACCGAAAGGGGAATATGAAAAATGAAAATGTGGCGTTGCGAAGTATGCGGTTACCTGCATGAAGGAGAAGAACCTCCCGATTTCTGCCCCAAGTGTGGTGCACCAAAGGAAAAGTTTGAACTGCTTGATGAAGAAGAAGCAGAAATGATGCGCGACGCGCTGGCAACCAGGGAAAAGTACGCCGAAATCTTAGAACACTTAGAAGCTGTGCATACCCTGGCTCAGCAGGGAATCGATTTAAACTTAGATGACGGTTGCAATGAAATATTCGGTCAGACCCAGAAGGATACTGAAAATATTAAGAAGATGATCAAGGAAGAGCTGGCCGGGCATGCCCAGGAATGTATCTGGGTTAAAGTGGCCAGTGACGGCTTGCTGGATTAATGTAATCTTAAATGAGGTGAAAATGATGGGAAAAGCAGTAGGAATTGACCTCGGCACCACCTTCTCCGCCGTGGCGGTGATTGAAGGTGGCAAGCCAGAGGTAATCACAAACGCAGAGGGTTCAAGAACCACACCTTCAGTCGTTGCTTTTAAAGAATCCGGCGAAAGGCTGGTCGGCCAGGTCGCTAAAAGGCAGGCTGCCCTGAACCCAGAGAAAACCCTCTTTTCAGTAAAGAGGTTTATCGGTCGCCAGTTTAACGAAGTTGAAGCGGAAAAAAAACTGGTGCCCTACAATGTTGAAGCCGGGCCCAATAATGCCGTGCGTTTCATTATCGGCGACAAAAAATACGCCCCGGAAGAGGTTTCGGCGCTGGTGCTGAAAAAGCTGGTGGAAGATGCCGGCAAATACTTAGGCGAGAAAGTAACAGATGCGGTAATCACCGTGCCGGCCTACTTTAACGACGCCCAGCGCCAGGCGACCAAAGATGCCGGAAAAATTGCCGGGATTAATGTCTTACGGATCATCAATGAACCGACGGCTGCTTCACTGGCCTACGGCCTGGACAAGAAGAGCAATGAGACGATTCTGGTCTTCGACTTGGGCGGCGGCACTTTTGACGTTTCGATCCTCGAGGTTGGCGACGGGGTGTTTGAAGTTAAATCGACTAATGGTGATACCCACTTAGGCGGCGATAACTTTGATAAGGCTGTAGTTGACTGGCTGGCCGAAGAGTTTAAAAAAGATCAGGGGATTGACCTGCGCCTGGATAAACAGGCACTGCAGCGACTGATTGAGGCGGCAGAAAAAGCAAAAATTGAGCTTTCTTCAACGACCGAAACAGCGATTAGCATTCCCTTCATCACTGCTGGAGCCGACGGGCCCAAGCACCTCGACACCAAGCTGACCAGGGCCAAGTTTGATGACCTGACCCATAGCCTGGTCGAGCGCTGCCGAGGGCCGGTGAAAGCGGCTTTGGCTGACGCCAAGTTAAGTGAAAAAGAGATCGACGAGGTGATCCTGGTCGGTGGTTCAACGCGGATACAGGCAGTGCAAAAGCTGGTACGTGAGCTGATTGGTAAAGATCCGAACCAGAGCGTTAACCCCGACGAGGTTGTGGCTCTTGGGGCAGCGATTCAGGCTGGGGTGCTGGCCGGTGAAATGGAAGATGTAGTGCTGCTCGACGTTACTCCCCTATCGCTTGGTGTTGAAACACTGGGTGGGGTAATGACCAAGATTATCGAGCGCAATACCACGATCCCGACCAGGCACAGCGAGACCTTCTCGACGGCTGAAGACAATCAGCCGGCAGTTGACATCCATGTGTTACAGGGTGAGCGCGAACTGGCCAGAGATAACCGCTCGCTGGGTCAGTTTAAGCTTGAAGGTATTGCCCAGGCCTCCCGCGGTATGCCGCAGATTGAGGTGGCTTTTGACCTAGACGCCAATGGAATACTCAAAGTGAGTGCGAAGGACAAAGGTACAGGTAAAGAACAGGCGATTACGATCAGCGGTTCTACCAATCTCGACCAGGCAGATATCGAGCGGATGGTCAATGAGGCTAAACAGCACGGTGAAGAAGATAAACAGCGCCGCAAGGAGATTGACGAGCGCAATGAAGCTGACAGCCTTGTTTACCAGGTTGAACGTCAGATAGGTGAACTGGGTGACAAACTGCCGGTCCACGAAAAAGGCAGAATCGAGCAGACTTTAAGCGATCTTAAGGTAGCGCTAAAAGAGAATACGCCAATTGATAAAATTCGCAGTCTGAAGAGCGATCTGCAACAGGCCGCACACTCTCTTTCTGAAGCGTCTAACCAGAAGACACAAGCTGGCGCTGGACCACAAGGAGCCGGTAGCGGACAGGCTGCAGGCGGTGGAGAAGAAGTAGTCGACGCCGAATTTGAAGAGCAGTAAGAAACGCAGGAGACTGGATGTCGGAATCAAATCCCCTCTCCCCTCGAGGGAGAGGGTTAGGGTGAGGGGGAGATTCTGCATTTTCTATTGCCCTTTCTTTCACCCCCACCCCAACCCTCCCCTATCAAGGGGGAGGGGGTTTTCGGGCCTCCTCCGATTTAGGGGGATGAACTTAAGAGGTAAAGCTTGTGCCGAATGGTTCGATAGTAAAACGAGCTTAGACTGGAGGAATCCAGATGGAAGATACAAAAGATAATAATGATCACCATAGCGATGGGGTTTATATAAAAGGGCGCACCGCTGATCAAATCGCTGATCAGCCGGCTGAAGTGCAGGAAAAGTTTGCAGCGCTGCAAATAGAGCTGGCCGAAGAAAAGAACCGGCACTTGCGCACCAGGGCCGATTTTGAAAACTACCGTAAACGCATCGAACGCGACGCCGAAACTAGCCGGTTGCAGATAAAAAAAGAGATCCTCCTTGATCTGTTAAACTTTATCGATTACTTTGACCAGGCTCGTAAGCAGCTCCAGGATCAGGCCGCGGCTGCGGGTTTAGAGATTATGGCCCGCCAGTTTAGTGAACTGCTACAAAAACACGGGGTTAGACCGGTTGAGTGCATCGGCCTGCCATTCGATCCTGAAACACAGGAGGGTGTCGGTTTTTTGGAGACAGAAGCATGCCCGGAAGGCTGCGTGGCCGAGGAAATTTGCAGCGGCTACAAATTAGGTGATCTTTTGCTTAAGCCGGCCCGGGTGATGGTGGCCAAGTAACACATGGGTTCTGAATTTTGTACTATATTGTAGTGTTAGTCTTAGATGAAGCATGGGGGAATATTTATGTCAGTAAAATTTCAGGATTACTATGAGTTGCTGGAGGTTGATCGCAAAGCCTCGGAAAAAGAGATAAAAAGCGCTTACCGCAAGCTGGCCCGCAAGTGGCACCCGGACCTACACCCGGCGGCAGAAAAAAAACAGGCTGAGGAGCAGTTTAAACGGATCAATGAGGCCTATGAAGTGCTAAAAGATCCCGAGAAACGGTCCCGTTATGACCGACTGGGCAGCCGCTGGAAAGATGGTCAGGACTTTCAGGCCCCGCCCGATATGGACGGTGTCCGCTTCTATTCCAGCGGTGGTTTTGGTGGTAGTGGCTTTGAGGGCAGTTTTGAAGGCGGTTTCAGCGACTTTTTCAATATGTTTTTCGGGGGCCAGGCTCCCGGCAGCGCGCCGCGTAGCAGCCGTGGCCCTCAGCGTCGTTCCACCCGTGGCGAAGATCTGGAAAGCGAAATCGATTTAAGCATGGAGGAAGCTTTTCAGGGAGTATCCAGGTCACTGAGGGTAGGTGGCAGCGCAGCCTGCCCGGGGTGCGGAGGAACTGGCCATAAAGACCAGGGCTTTTGCCCCCAATGTGGTGGTACCGGTGCCGTGCCGGATGAGAAAACACTTGATGTGAAAATCCCGGCCGGGGTCAGGGAAGGCAGCCGTATTCGCCTTAAAGGACAAGGCGGCTCCGGTTTGGGCGGCGGCCCAAAGGGCGATCTCTACCTGAAGGTAAAGCTGCGCCCACATCCGCTATTTAAACTGAAGGAAAACGATGTCGAAGTAGAAACCATTATTCGCCCTGACCAGGCGGTCTTCGGTGACCGGATTCCGGTAAAAACCTTAGATGGACAGGTCAACGTAATAGTTCCCCCCGGCAGCCGCAGCGGAAGCAGGCTGAGATTAAAGGGTAAAGGCTTTATCGATAAAAATAATAACCGCGGCGATCAATATGTCCGGTTGCTGATTGATCTGCCGGCAGACTTAAATGATGAAGAAACAGAGCTTTACAAAAAGCTCTATGAGCTGCGGAAAGGTGGGAAGTGATCATTATGAAATTAATCCGCATTCACTGCCATACCGATCTGAATGAATCGCTGACCACCTATAATCTCGAAATCCATCCTGATCTGCTCGATCTTTACCGAGAGCTGGGGATTATCGAAGTCGGGGAAGGCTCTCTTAACTATGAAGATTTGCGCCGTCTGCAAAAAATGATTCGGCTCCGGGATAACCTGGGCGTGAACACTATCGGCGCTTCAATTATTGTTGACTTACTGGATAAAATTGAAATAATGCAGGATGAAATTGATAGCCTGCGCAAAAAGTAGGTGAAAATATGGATTTAAACCGTTTAACCAATAAATCGCGGGAGGCTATATCGGCCGCCCAGGAGTTAGCTATTAACTGTGGTCACCAGGTTGTGGGGCCTAAACACCTGCTGGTTGCCCTGCTCGATCAGGAAGAAGGCCTGGCGACAAAGTTTATTCAGCATGCCGCAGTTGATATTGCCGGGTTAAGGCAGGGCATAGGAAAGCTACTGGATGCCATCCCTAAAGTTTCCGGCTATGAAGGCACGCTGCAGATGAGCTCTTCGATGGCCCGGGTGCTCTCGAAGGCAGAACAGGAAGCAAAACAGCTGAAGGACGATTACGTAAGTATTGAGCACCTGCTCCTGGCTTTAATAGAAGAGGGTGAAGAAGATCTTAAAAACCTATTCCTCAAGAGCAATTTAGACCGCAACAACCTTCTAAACTCTTTAAAAGCAGTGCGAGGCTCGCAGCGGGTAACCAGCGACAAACCCGAAGAAACCTACGAGGCGCTGCTGCGTTACGGCCGTAATTTAACCGAGCAGGCAGAAAAAGGAAAACTGGATCCGGTGATCGGCCGCGACGATGAGATTCGCCGTGTAATGGAAATTTTATCTAGACGGACTAAAAACAACCCTGTCCTGATCGGCGACCCCGGGGTGGGTAAAACTGCGGTGGCTGAGGGTTTAGCCAGACGTATTGTTGCCCGCGATGTTCCCGAAGGGTTGAAGGATAAAAAAGTAATTGCCCTTGATATGGGTGCCCTGGTTGCCGGGGCCAAGTACCGCGGCGAATTTGAGGAACGTCTAAAGGCTGTGTTAAAAGAGGTTCAGGATGCGGAAGGCAAAATCATCCTCTTTATTGACGAGCTGCACACTGTTGTCGGCGCCGGAGCGGCCGAAGGAGCGATGGATGCCGGCAACCTGCTGAAGCCGATGCTGGCCAGGGGCGAGCTGCAGTGTATCGGGGCGACCACAATTGACGAATACCGCAAGCATATAGAAAAAGACGCTGCCCTGGAGCGGCGCTTCCAACCGGTTAGAATTGACCAGCCTTCGCTGGAAGATACAATTTCGATCTTACGGGGGTTAAAAGAGCGCTACGAGGTGCACCACGGCGTGCGCATCCAGGACAGTGCCCTGATCGCTGCCGCTGTTTTATCGGATCGCTACATCAGCGACCGTTTTCTGCCTGATAAGGCTATTGACTTAGTCGACGAGGCGGCAGCTCACCTGCGCACCCAAATCGACAGCATGCCGGTCGCACTGGACGAGATTACTCGCCGGGTGATGCAGCTGGAAATTGAAGAGGCCGCTTTGAAGAAAGAAAAAGATCAGGCTTCACGCGACAGGCTGGATAAACTGCAAAAAGAGTTGGCCGAATTGCAAACGGAAGCCAATGCAATGAAGGCCCAGTGGCAGACCGAGAAACAGTCGATTTCCCGGGTGCGCACGATCAAACGTGACATTGAGGAAATGCGCAACGATATTGAAAAAGCGGAACGCGAATACGACCTGAACCTGGCGGCAGAGTTAAAGTACGGGAAATTGAACGACCTGGAAAAACGCCTGCAGTCGGAAGAAGAGCATCTGGCCGGCAAGCAGAAGAACAACATTTTACTCAACGAAGAGGTCAGTGAGGCAGAAATAGCCAAGGTAGTCAGCCGCTGGACCGGAGTTCCGGTAAGCCGGCTGCTGGAAGGCGAGCGTGAAAAACTGATTCGGCTGGAAGAAATTTTGCACGAAAGGGTCATCGGGCAGGATGAGGCAGTCAGCGCCGTAGCCGATGCCGTGCTGAGGGCGCGCAGCGGCATCAAGGATCCCAACCGCCCGGTGGGCAGTTTTATTTTCTTAGGGCCCACAGGGGTGGGTAAAACAGAACTGGCCCGCACCCTGGCAGAAACTCTGTTCGACGACGAACGCAGTATCATCAGGCTTGACATGTCCGAATACATGGAAAAACACACTGTTTCAAGACTGGTTGGTGCTCCTCCCGGCTATGTTGGCTACGAGGAAGGCGGCCAACTGACCGAAGCAGTGAGACGCAAACCCTACAGCGTGGTGCTCTTCGATGAAATCGAAAAAGCCCACTCGGATGTTTTTAACGCCATGCTGCAGATTTTAGAAGACGGCAGGCTAACCGATGGTAAAGGGCGTACCGTAAACTTTAGAAACACGATCGTCATCATGACTTCGAATATCGGCAGTCAGGAAATCCTGGCTTTTCACGAAAAAGGCGGCGCTTACGATCAGATGAAGGAAGCGGTCCTTAACCTGCTGCGGCACCATTTCCGCCCCGAATTCTTAAACCGGGTGGACGAAACGATCGTCTTCCGGGCTCTTGAGCGTGAGCAGGTCAGCAAGATTGCCGAGCTGCTGCTGAAAAAACTGGCCCAGCGCCTGGCCCAGACGGCAGATTTGACCCTTAAATGGGATGAAGCGGTGGTTGCTTACTTAGCGGAGCGGGGTTACGACCCGGCTTTTGGGGCCAGGCCGCTGAAGCGGGTCATCCAGCAAGAGGTGGAAACACCGCTTTCGCGCCAGATCATAGCTGGTAAGATCAGCGACAAGGATGTCGTGACCATCGCCAAAAGCGAAACCGGTATTGAGTTCAAGTAGCCAGTAGATAGAAGCTTTCATCGGCAACCGGCGCTCACGATCGCTTGCATTAAATTGCGACGACTCAACCACGGGGCTTCAACTGAAGCCCCGTTATCCTTTTTCCACCATGGCAATAAATTCTTTGCCGGCCTGGTAGGCCTGGGCAAGCACTCCCGGGTCCTGCTGGACTGCTCCCAACTCATCATAGCCGCGGAAAAAGAGGTTGCCGGCCAGCTTGTGATTAATATTATGGAAGAAAACCTTGATAATCTGCAGAGCATTTTCACAGTACTCCTTGCGCTTCAGCGCTCCGACACAGATGAAGAACCCTTTACGGTTTGCTTCCTCCGGCACGAAAGGCTGCTCCAAATTATACTTAGCCTGCCACCAACACTGAAAGCGATCGATAAACGTTTTCAGCTGGGCATTCATTGAGCCAAAAGTAATCGGGCTGGCAATCACCAGGGCATCTGAAGAGATCAGTTTGGGGTAAACTGTTTGCATATCGTCCTGCAGAATGCAGTGGCCATCCCTGGCGCAGGCATCACAGGCCTGGCAGGGCCTGATTTTCAGGTCATTTACTTTGATCAGTTCCACCTGCCATCCAAGATCTTCCGCTGCCCGGCAAAACTCCTTCAGCAGGGTTTCACTGTTTCCTCCTCGGCGGGGACTGGGCGCCAAAGCCAGCAGTGTTTTCATTTAATGATCACTTCCCTTTCCATCTTTGGCAAAAGCCTATTGTTTTATCGTTTTTTGTAGGGTAACATATACTAAAGTAAAAGAGAATAGTAATTTCTGGTAAACGGAGTATAACTCTTATGGCAAACAATTATTACGGGCGTTCGCCGAAAAAAAAGAAGTCAGGTTTCCGTCTGTTTCTGTTTTTGATTCTTCTGCTGGCCTTAGCCGGAGTCACTCTATTTAGCTTCAGCCAGTATCTGGCCCTCCGGTCGCTGCGCTCAGATCTAGACCGCCTCGAAGAGCAACTGAAGAATATCGAGGACGAAAACCGGATGCTCTGGGACCAGTATGACCAGGTGGTTGAAGAAAACGAAAAACTGCGCGAAGAAAATTTTATGCTGCGCTCCTCAACTGTTATCAACCATGGTAACCGCAATACCAATTTAGTGGCAATTACCATCGACGATGGCGCCGGACCGGAACTGATCGGCCGAACTCTCCGCATCTTGAAAGATAACCAGGTAACGGCCACTTTCTTCCCAATGGGTTCCTGGGTTGAGCTACACCCCGAAGTCTGGAAAGAGGCTGTGGAGGATGGCCATGAACTGGGCAACCACACTTACAGTCATGCTTTTCTGACCACAGTCTCTGATGAGCGGGTCAAAGAAGAGTTGAATCGCTGGCAGGAAGCAGTTGACAGTGCCCTTGGCTATCAGTACCAGACCTACTTTTTCAGACCGCCCGGCATGGATGGTTTCACCTCGCCCCAGGGCAGTACAGCCAAGCGCTACAAGGAGATCATTGCCAACAAGGGCATGTTTGCCGTCCTCTGGGATGTAGAGCTGGTCTATGCCCTGCGCAACGAAGCATATACAACAGCCCGGATCATCGAGCATATCCTCGCCAATGCAAAAGGCGGCAGTATCGTCCTGTTGCACTTTACTGAGAACGATATTGCCGCCCTTCCTGATATTATCAGCGGTCTGCGCCGGCGCGGCCTGGAGCCCTGTTCCTTAAGCGAACTGCTGCTGGCCGAAATGCAAACCTAAGCCGGTTATTTAAGGCTTCATCTCGTAGCTGTCTTTTAAAGCCAGAACATGCTCATTCCAGATATTAGCGAACCGGTCGTGATCAACGGCCGGTTTTTTGATCATCTGCTGTAAAAAGCTCATCTGTACTTCACTGGTGCTGGCTTTTCCATAGAGAGTAAGGGCAAATTTAGAGAAATCGCGCACCATAAAATCAAAAATCTGATCAACCAGCGCTTCTTCCAGTTCATAGATTTTGGCGTTTTCCAGAATCAGCTGTCCATAGACAACCAGGGTGAACATTTCGCCTAATGAAAGCAGAAAATCGGTATCCCGCTGCTGATCGGCATCCGGGGTGGCCCCGGCGAGGAAGCCCTTAAGCAGGTCAATCTGCTCCCTGAAAACAGCAAGGTTGGGAAGATCGTAGGAATTATAAGCTTCAGCATAATCGTGAAAACGAATCTTGCCCAAGCCCTTGGTCGGACCCTGGTCAAAGAGAAAATCGTCATTGCGGGGCTGATCCTGGCGTCCAACCGGGGCATATTCCCCGGGGCTGAAGAAGTAATTGGCCATAAACTTAACGATCAGAGCAATATTAACATGCACCGTACCTTCCAGCTTCGGCAGAGCGCGAATATCGCGAGCAGCCATTTCGAAGTAGGTGTCCCGCTCAAAGCCCTTGGCGGCGATTACGTCCCAAAGCAGGTTAATAACCTCTTCGCCCTGGGTAGTCACCTTCATTTTAACTGTCGGGTTATAGAGCAGATAGCGCCGGTCTTCCGCAGAGGCTATGCGCATGTAGTCTGAGGTACGCAGGGCAAAAAGCTTCATCGCCGTCAGGCGGGCGTAGGCATCGACAAACATCTGCTTAACATGAGGAAAATCGGTAACTTTCATCCCGTACAAGGTGCGGTTCGCGGCATGATTTAAGGCTTCGTAAAAGGCGTGGGTGCAGATTCCGATTGAGGCCCAACCGAGATTGTATTTACCCACGTTAACAGTATTAAGAGCACTGTCCCAGGCCTCCTGGCCGCGGGAGAGGATCTCATCTTCACTGATCGGATAGTCATGTAAAATAAAATCGGCAACATAGGATTGCGAGTTAACCACGTTTTTAACCAGCTCGTAATTCTTATGGCTGTAATTGGCTACAAAGAAAACGTACTCTTCACTGTCGGCAACTTTGCCGAAAGTAGAAACCATCTCGGCAATGTTGCCGTTGCCGATGTAGTATTTCTCACCGTTAGCCAGGTAGGTGCCGTCAGCTTGCGGGGTCAGGGTCATCTCCGTGGAATAAACATCGGCGCCGTGAGCCCGCTCGGAAAGACCGAAAGCAAAAACCTGTCCCTCTTTCAGGAGTCGGGCAGCCCGCTCTTTCTGCGCTTCGTTACTGCCCATCCAGATTGGTCCCAAGCCTAAGATCGATACCTGCCAGGTATACCAGTAATGTAAGCCGTAGAAGCCTAAGATTTCATTAAACTCACAGTTGCGCCAGGTATCCCAGCGGCAGCCTTCTTCACCAAATTTCTCAGGAGTTAAGAGCGTATAAAATATTTCATTATCCTTGATAAAATTTAAGAAATCCTCGTACCAAACCCGGTTGCGGTCATCTTCTTTAAGTTTCTGCTTACCTTTTTGTTCAAAAAAGTTAATCGTTTTTAACATAATTTCGCGAGACTTTTCATCCTTGTATTCGCGGTTGTGCTGGTTTGGGTTTAACAGGATCACCTTATCATCCTCCGGTTTCTTTTAAGATTATTTAAGCTGTTCAAGTTATGATTAATAGCTGATCAGCCTTTGCTGTTGAAAGAGAATTCGCCGTTACAGAAAAGAAACCCTTTTGAACAGAATGCTTATGTGTCTCTTTTTCCAGAAATATTTGAAGGGATGATCCTGTAGACCCCGGTTGCGGAAATGCGGCTAGCGCTGATCATTCCTTCAGCCATCTGTGCCGTGGAATACTTGGCGGTGATCAGGCGTAAAATGTTTTCTTTTTCAGTAGTGTCAACCACTTCCTCTACCACACCCTCAACGATCACGCTTTGATAGCTGTAATTATGGCTGCAGGGGCTATCGCCGGAAATCAGCCCGCCTGCTTCCCCGGTTTGAAAGCAAGCCCTGGGGTTAGCCCTGATGTAGTCAATTTTTCGCCCCTGAAGGGCGCAGTGAAAATAGATCGAACCCTTTTCGTAAAGAAAGTTAAGCGGGATCAGGTATGGCTGGTTGTCTCTGGCCAGGGCCAGGTAACCGACCTGCTCGTCTAGCAAAATAGCATCAATCTCAGACTCTGTTAACCTGCTATGATCTTCTCCCATCTTAATCACTCCCTCTTTATAATAAATATTTATCTTATTCTAGCTGAAAATAATTTAAAGCAGATTGTAAGCCGGCGCTCGTTTATTCTAACTTTTCCTTTCTTGCCTGAATATGATCATAAGTCTGATTAACTATTATTTTTATAACAGTAAAACCGGGAACAGCCAGGATGATGCCCATCAACCCGGCAAGCCGACCGGCGATCAGAATAACAAGGATTACAACCAGTGGGCTTAATGCCATTTTACGCCCCATTATTGCTGGTGAAATAAAGAGGCTTTCAATCTGCTGGATTATAACTATCGCGATAATGACGTAAATCATCATTGCCGGCGATTCAAAAAGCCCAATTAAGGCAGCCGGGATAGCTCCGATGAATGGCCCTAAATAAGGGATAATATTGGTAATCCCGATAATGATCGCCAGGATCAGGGCAAATTCCAGACCAATAATCAGAAAACTGATATACGCCAGGAGACCGACACAAAGGCAGACAATGCCGACTCCCTGAAAATAAGCACCCATCTTCATGTTTATCTCCGCCAAAACTTTTTTAGTAAGGCCTTGATAATCTTCTGGGAGAAATCGATCAACGAGCTTTTCAAGAGTGCCCTGTCCTTTTTCCTTTAACATAAAAAATAACAAAAAAGGCACAACCATGATCGAGGTAAATAGGTTGGCAATAACACCAGCAATGCTGCTGACGCTGGAGGTCAGTCCAGAAATTGTATTTGAAGCCATCACGGCCAGCCGCTCAGTAAGACTACCGAGATTAATTGACTCCAGGTTGATAAGCTTACTGATAAATGGGTGATCGCTCATCTCTAAAATAAGGAAATTCAACTGTCTGATATTCGGAGGAAGATTGTTGATCATTTTGGCAAATTCATCAGCCAGGTTCGGTCCTATAGATAAACCGAGAAAAGTAATTACTCCGATCAGCACCAGAAAAACAATAGGCATTGAGAGCATCCGGGGAACCTTGAATTTACATAGCAGGTCGCTCAACGGATAAGTTAGATAGAAAAGAATGCCGGAAATAAGAAAAGACAAAAACAAAGCTTCAAAAACAGCAACAATCGGTCTGAAAACAAATGTGATCTGAGTTCCAATATAGATGATAGAGAAAACAACTAGCACGGCTATCCCGATTTTAAGTAACTTCGATTCCCACATTGGCTGTTCACTCCTGATTTATCAAATCCTTGAGTTACAAAATACGAAGCGTTACTAGGCACAGGTGTTGCTCAAACAAACAGCCTAGTCAAATCCTGACTGAGCGAGAGGTATGCTTGTTCTCTTAATTTGAACAGAAGAGCTGAGCATATAAATCGTTACCCTCATCTTAAAATATCATGTTCTAATCTTCAAGCTGGTGTTCACACAATCAAAAATTAAATTAGTTTTCAATGCAACAAAGAGGGCAGAAATGTGGCCAACTGCGGGAAACTGATCAGAAGCGTAAGGCAAACGAAAATGGCTACTAAAAAAGGCCATATACCCTTGAAAATCAGCTCCAGGGGCACCGTTTTGGCCACCCCCTTAACTATATAAACATTCATCCCCACCGGCGGTGTAATGACGCCCATTGCCACAACCATAACAATAATCACTCCGAACCAGATCGGGTCGTAACCGAGTACCGTGACCGCAACCGGCAAAAAAATCGGGATAGTTAAAAGGATCAGAGCCAGGGCATCGATAAAGCAGCCCAATACCAGGTAGATCAGCAGAATCAGGGCGATAACCGCAAAAGCGGGTAGATCGAGGGCAGCTGCCCAGTCAGCCATGGCAAAGGGGATGCGACTGATGGCAATAAAGCGACCGAAAATTACAGCGGAGCCAACCAGTAGCATGATCATCGCCGTTGTCCTGGTAGTATCTGCTAAAGAGTTTTTAATGATCTCCAGGGTCAGGCCACCTTGAAGCGCCGTAACCAGCACCACCCCGGCTACGCCTACCGCCCCTGCTTCGGTCGGGGTAAACCATCCGGCAAAAAGACCACCCAGCGAAATAACAAAAATAACGAGCACCTCAAATAAACCACTACCCAAGGCTTTAAACCTCTCGACCCAGCCGAACTTCGGGCCGGGCGGGCCAAGTTCAGGCCGACGGCGGGCAACCAAATAAATAGCCAGCATATACAAAAACATCAGTAAAAAACCGGGGACAATTCCGGCCAGGAAAAGCCGGCCGACCGATTGCTCAGCGGCAATACCATAGACAATAAAAATAACGCTCGGTGGAATTAAAACCCCCAAAGCTCCCCCGGCAGCAACACTGGCGGTGGAAAGCGAAGGGTCATACTTGTATTTTTGCATCTCCGGCAGGGCAATCGCGCCGATGGTCGCCGCTGTTGCCGTATTGGAACCGCAAACAGCACCAAAGAGGGCACAGGTTGCCTGGGTGGCAATAGCCAGCCCCCCGGGTAGATGCCCGACCAGTTTATAGGCCAGATTATAGAGCCGGGCGCCAATTCCGGCATAATAGGCTAAAAACCCCATCCAGATAAACATGGGGATCACGCTGAGCGAATAGTTGGCAAAAGCCGAAAAAAGCTCTGTCGATACGAGGGCAAAGGCTGCCGATAGCGTGGTCAGTGAGGCAAAGCCGATAAAACCGACCAGAGCCATGGCGTAGGCAATCGGCATCTTCAGGGCGATCAACAAAAAAAAGACACTAATCCCGATCAGGCCTGCGGTCATGGGGTTCATTTAGTCTTACCCCCAGTCACCTGTTTAATCAAGCTTAAAAGAACAGTCGTAGCCAGCATAAAGAAACCAGCCGATAACAGGTAAATAAACGGGTAAAAGGGCAAACGAATGGTTGAGGACACGACTCCGCTTGACGCGAGGCGCAACCCATAGGTAAACATGTTATAGGCTGCAAAAAATAGAAAAAACATTGCCGGCAAACCGACCACCAGCTCAGTAAAGCGCTGCCATGAAAGCGACAGCTTATCGGTCAGAAAACTGATTGCAATGTGACTGTTTTCAAGGGCACAGCGAGCCAGGGCCAGCCCGACAACGGCAGCTGTCAGGAATCCGACCAGCTCAAACGTACCCAAAATCGGGCGGTTTAACAAAACCCGCCCCAGGATATTGGTTACAACCAAGATGGCTGTAGCTGCCAGGACGACCCCAGCCATCAAATCGATAAAACGGCTGATTTTTATGATTGCTCTTTCAAAATGCTGCATCTTTCACACCCTTTATCAATCTAACCGGCTTTTACCACTGATTCTAAAGCGGGTAAAAGCCGGCCTTGTAATTACCTATTTTTAAACATTACTTAGTACTGTTCAGCGAGCTGCTTGACCGCGGCAAGAATCTCTTCCCCGGGAAATCCGAGCTGGTCCATGCGGATCACAAAATCCTCCTGGATCGGCTCAATCAGGCTAATCCAGCGAGCCATCTCTTCCGGGGTTAACTCGATCACTTCCTGCCCGGTTTCCTCGACAGCCCACTGAAGTGCTTTTTCATTCTGGACGTCCCAGAGCCCAGCAGCTACCTCTTCAAAGAAGCGCTCATTTACATCCATCATTATATCCTGCAAGTCAGCCGGGAGCGCCTCCCATTTCTGTTTGTTCATAGTGACAAAAAAGACTGCATTGTAAAGAAATGGTGTCCTGGTCAGGTAATTGGTAACTTCGGCCTGACGCCAACCCTGCAGCACCTCCACCGGTGCCAGATTTCCTTCAACCAGGCCACGGGCCAGCGCTTCATAGGCCTCCGGCTGGGGCATCGCCTCAGGTACAGCACCCAAAAGGGCAAGCGAATCGGCACTCAAACCGGCTGCCCGGATCTTCATCCCCTTCAGATCTTCTAGGTTTCTGACCGGCTCGGTGGTAAAAAGATCACCGGGACCCGTCGCCAAAACATACATCAGCCTGGTGTCCTGGATCTCGTCCGGCTCAAGGGCTTTAATTCCTTCCCAGGCAACCTTACTGGCCGAGTACGAGTTTTCAAAAATAACACCGGGCAGTTCGAACGCTTCTAAAACCGGAAAACGGCCTCTGGTATAAAAGAAGGCCGAAAGACCAAAATCAGCAATCCCGGAAATGACCCCTTCATAAATGTCAGGAGCCTTGATTAAAGTCTCTCCGGGATAGCTGGTTATCTTTATCCTGCCTCCGCTGGCCTCGTCGAGCGCAGCGATCCAGGGCTGAATCAGCTCAGTTTCAGCAGCATGCCCGGCGGGGAAAAAGTGGGCCAGGGTGAATTCATAAACCTCTTCAGCGGCAGCACCGTTTTCTTCTGCTACCTGGGGATCGGTGTCGCCTGTCTCCTGGCCTGCCGGACTACAACCAACCACTACGACCAGAAATATAACCAGTCCGAACAATAATAACTTCTTCATCTTCATCCTCCTTAAAATTATACTACGATAAGCGGTCAGGGCAAAAATAAATACTCCGGCGGGAGTATGGGTAAATAAAAGCATGCCGGCCCTGTGGCCGGCATCAACATCAGCTTAACCCTGCCGTCCTACCATGCTACGCTTGTTGCAATTCGCTATTCATGGTAATAATCCTTCCGGGCGGCATAAATATATTTAAAAAGTAAGGATCGCATCTGCATCGAGCGCCAGATCATTTAAAGTGGCCGCCCCAGCAATTATTGCACCTTCGATCAAGTCTTCCTGCTTAATGGCGCCGCCAAAAAGCTGCATACTTTGCTGGCAGGCCATAATCTGAATGCCCTGTGCTGCAGTCTGCTTTAAAACCTCCAGGAGAGTTGGAAATTCTCCAATCTTTACCTTCTCGGCTTCGCCCTTAACCAGGTTTTTTAACCCGAGACCAAGAAAATATACTGTGGCCTCCTGCCCCATTGCTTTGGCAGTCTGAGCCAGAATCAGCGGAGAATAAAGCCTCTCTGGTGTATCGGTACCACTTGTTTGAACATAGAGTATCTTTT
>VGTO01000032.1 GCA_016874655.1 Bacillota bacterium
CTTTTAGGTTTTTAGAGCCCATCAGGGCGCCCATCCCGCAGCGACCGGCGGCCCGGGCGTCCGGTCCGTCGATCATGATCGAGGCAATCAAAGCGCCTTTTTCACCAGCCGGGCCGATAGCCGCCATCTTCACTTTTTCGCCGTGTGCAGTCTGCAGACATTTAAGGGTTTCAAAGACATCCTTGCCCCAGAGGTCTGCGGCATCTTTAAGCTCCAGTTTGCCGCCGGAAAAGTGGAGATAAACTTTTTTAGGAGCTTTTCCGGTGATGATCAGGCCATCGTAGCCGATTGTTTTAAAGGCGGCAGGCCAGTAGCCGCCCACCGTAGCTTCCGCCCAGATGCCCGTGGCCGGCGATTTGCCGCAGAAGGCCGCCTTGCAGGCGGTGGGCACATTGTAGCCGGTTAAGATGCCGGTCATAATGATCAGCGGCGCTTCTTCCGCCAGGGGCTCGATCGGCGCATAACCCCGCTGGTCATAAATACGGGCTGCTAAGCCGCTGCCGCCGAGAAATTGGCGGTAGTCATTCTCCGGAATCTGCGTCTCCTTTTGCTCTCCTGTCGATAAATTTAGCTCCAGGATCTTGCCGTAAAACCCTTTCATCAAAACATCTCCTTTTAATATCTTTCTGAACATTTTTGTATTATTGATCGTCGGCAAACAATGAAAATAGATTCTTCAAATGAATCTGCAAATCAATACATTTTGGGGTGATTAGCTAATCATCCCAAAATAATTCTTGTTTAATCAGCAAATAAACTATTTACCATTGACATCAGGCGGGATCAACACAAATTTGCCAAAGTGTTTCTTTTCAAGGAATTCAGCCTGGGCTTCCCTGATTTGCATAAGTGGAAATGTTTTAGCTAATAATGGTTTTATCTCATCTTTTTCGATGTACGAAACAAGATTGGGGAAAACAGGTTCATCCCAGGCAGTACAGCCTATTAAGTTTAGGTCTTTAAGGTAATAAACCCGTTTATCAAGAGTAACCAGAGGGCCGGCGATTGCTCCAGAAGAAACATACCTCCCGCCTCTCTTTAAAACCAGTAAAAGGTCGCCAAATATAGGCCCCCCGACATTATCAACAACTACGTCAACAGACTTTTCTTCCAAATGGTCAAGAACGCTACCTTCATCGATTACTTTTTGGGCCCCGATTGATTTTAATAGATCATGTTCCTTTTTATAACGATCACGATCTGTTTTAATCTTAGAGAAATGGAAGCTGTCCAAAGCAATTACTGTTGCCCCACGGCGGCTGGCCAGCTGAACTGCTGCTGAACCCACTCCGCCCGAGATTCCAGTTACTAGAACTTTTTCGCCGGCAACCACTCCAGCTCGATTAACCATGTTCTCAGCTGCGCCATAAGAACAGGGAATAGTTCCCAATTCTGCATCGCTCCAACTGCAGCTAATACTAAAGACTTCGGAAGCAGGCACTTTTACATATTGAGCGAAGGCGCCATCGAAATCAGATGCAATCCAGATATTCTCAAAAGAATTAAAACCGTACGGCCGCATGCATGATCTGACCAGGACACGTTCGTCAACTTGAAGATTAGTCACACCTTCTGATAATTCAACTACCCTTCCACAACAATCTGTCCCCTGGATGAATGGAAAGGGTGTCGGATCGCTCCAACCACCGTCAGCTTTATCTACTGCTTCCTTCTCTTGGGCATCCGACCAGCCTTCTGTGCTTGTCGTAACTGTTGAGGAATACCAACCAAGCCTGGTGTTGATTTCGGTATTATTTACGCCAGCTGCCAAAACCTGCAAAAGTACTTCTCCTGGTTCAAGCTTTGGAATCGGAACATCGCGGTAATCAAGCTTATCTAATCCACCATTGCCGGTAGTAACAACTGCTTTCATCGTTGGTTCATTACCTTTGAGTTTAAATCTTTCCTTATTCGCCGCAAAAACAGCTTGTCTGCGAACAACTTCATCCCAATCAATCATCGGCTAAGCCACCCCTTTTACCCTTATTAGTCTATAGTTGTATCACTATAATAATTATAAGGGTTATCGAAATCTTAACAACTGTCATTTTGCAATTATTAATCTCTCTAATTAAACAAAATGTAAGCCTTTAAGTGCAACTTATGTGGCCAAAAGTTCACTAATCAATAGGTGGCCTACTGATCGATGAATACGCAAGAGCCTTTGACAGGGATCAGAAACCGATTGAAGGATTGTTGTCTGCAGGGGAAGTAACCGGGGAGATTCACGGTGCATGTCGCCTTGGCAGTTGTGAAATTGCTGAATGTCTGGCTATTAGTAGAATAGTAGGTAAAACAGCAATATTAATAAATCATGATTGATAAAGTGCCCGGAAGTAGCCAAAAATCCAAGCAGCGTTGAAAAAATGTTCACCGGCGGTCTGTTTCAACTTCTAAAAATATAGTTTATAATAGCAGCAGTTAGCCGGTAGGGTTTTATTCCTAAAATAAAAGTTTTTACTTCCATTACATCAAGCAATTATGACACCTCATTAACTTTGAATGGGGCTACAGTAAATGAAAGACAGCGCGCAACTAAGCATTAAAGACATCCTTAAAATGCCTTATTTCAAAAACGCGGTGATCGTTGCCGGTAAAAACGGCTTAGACAAATCTGTTAACTGGGTCCATGTTTTGGAACAGACACAGATTGCTGATTTTGTTAATGGTAAAGAATTGATTCTAACTACCGGAGCCGGGTGGAAAAACGATAATGACACCATCCGATTCTTACAACAATTAATTGAGCAAAATGTTAGTGCTCTATGTATTCAGCTTGGCTCCCGTTACAACCTTTATGAAAATGCAAACGAACTGCCACTAGCTTTGTTAAAGCTGGCAAACGAAAATGCTTTTCCGCTGATCGTTTTCCCTGAGGAACATGAGTGCCGCTTTGTCGACTTAATCCGTGATCTACATACCTTGATCATCAACCAGAGTTACCGATATCTGCTGGATCAAGAAAATTTCCTCGCAGATCTTTATCGAATTCTGCTTAACCCTCATGAGACTCTTGACATATTAAACTACCTTCATCGGACAACGGATTTGTTTATAGCTTACTTCACACTCGGAGGGAATAAACATTTTGTTCCAGGGGTTTCATCTGATCTGCAAAAAAATATAAGCGAACTTGTTGATGAGATGCAGCGTAAATCAATTACAGCAATGAACAAGGACAACATCAGTGTTGCCTGTAAATCTGTCAGCGCAGGGAGCCAGGATCTTGCCACACTGATAATTTTCAGCACCATGCGGCTGATTAACGACTATGAACTTTTAATTCTCAACAAATGCGCCATCAGTCTCGCTCAAGAATACTATAGTAACCTGCTGGGCAATGAGAAGGATCTTTATTACCAGGATAAATGGATTGATCAATGGCTGCAAGGAAAATTGAGTAACCAGACTATCCGGCATAATCTACAGCAAAGTGAGCCTTTCATACAACCTTTGGGATGTGCAGCCTGCCTTATTAGCTTTCCGCCTTCAGCCAAAACTCATAAAAAAGAAAAGGAATTAATGATGTACCGTGTATCAGGAGTTGTCCGTTCTTTCCTTGAACAGAGAGGTTTCAGCATTCACTGTTTTCTGGAGAAACATTCGATAATCTTGATTATAGTCAACAATCTTGAACAACCTCCATGGAAAGACCGTTTAATCAATGCTCTAAAACAAGTCAATGAAGTTTTAATTGCAAGCAGTTTCATCAACCTGAACAGGGAATTGTTTTTTAGTGTGGGTAAGATGTTTTCTCAGCTTGACCAACTAAACTACAGCTACGAAAATGCCAAAGACACCCTCTACATTCAGCAAAAACAGGGTAAACCAGCGCTTCTATTTTTTGATGATCTCTATGTGCACCGTCTCCTCATTGCTTTAGAAAAAACTGGAGACCTGGATAATTATATTAAGCATTACCTGCACCCAATTCTTTTTGACGGAATCAGGTCCGAAGCTCTTTTGTTAAACACCCTGATTGCTCTTCGTGATTGCCAATATAACAAAATTGAAGCTGCCAAAAAACTATTCATCTCCCGACAGTCAATCTACTTAAGAATAAAAAGCTTGGAAGGCATACTGGGAGCAGATTTTATTTCAAATCCCCATAAAAGAATTTGTATTGAAATTGCTTTATATGGCCTGGAATATATGAATTGATTGAAGGGCCAAAATGTTATTGTCGCGGTATATCTAGTCTGTCAAACTCTCTATCTTTTTTTAGTTTACTGAACAACACAGGTGATCCTACACCGTATCCATTTCCCAGTAAAAAGTGCTTACATTTTGGCAGTTGTATTGGTTTGGATTAACCTTAATAGTTGGAATAATCTGCTGTAAAGTAAGTCTTAAGGATCAACCATTTGCGAAAGAACCTTTTTACATTATGTCCAATATGTAGTGATAAATATTTACATAGTGATAGTTGTAGGAAGTTTGATTAACTATAAAATAAAATATAGCAATTATTTTAATTTTAGCAGTCGGTTAGCGCCAATATATATCTTTAGGCATCTATCAGGTTTACACATCTGCAGTTATTCAGTTACCAGAGAGAGATGATGATAACTGATTGATGATCAAATCCAATAATCCTAAGTAAATTATATCCGGAAAGAAATTTCAATACTTTAAGATAGCTCGTACGATATCTTTAATGTCAGGCTTCGGTCAACGGCAATAAAGGGGGTGATAACGGCTAAACATTACAAGTTTAAATGGTGGTAAATGCAGCAGGGGATCAAAAAAAAGGAGGCATTAATTGTGGTGAAGTATTTTAAATTATTGGCATTGAGTTTAGTCATTTTATTGGCTTTTATGATGGTTGGTTGTCAGCCGGATGAGAGCGCAACAGATATGGATACCGATACTGGTGAAGAACCGGTTACCATGGAAGTCGTACTGATCGGACACAAGAACTACTCTGAGCAACGTCTTTCGGGACAGATGCTTGCGGTTCTGATTGAAGCAAAGACCGATTATCCGACTGAAGTGATCGAATTCGGCGGAACTATGGTTGCATTTGAAGCTCTAAAAAGCGATGAGATTGATATTTATCCTGAGTTTACCGGTACAGCCTACGGCGCGATACTGGAAGAGACTGAAATTTTAAGTCCTGAGGAAACATACAATTTCGTAAAAAATGCTTTTGAGGAACAGTTTGGCATAACCTGGCTCGGCGAATTTGGCTGGAACAACACATATGTCCTTTCGGTAACTGCAGAAACCGCCGAAGAACTTGGCGTTTCAAATGTCTCAGAGCTCGTTCCCTATGCCGGCGATATGATCATGGGATGTGATAATGAGTTCCTTGGACGTGCAGATGGACTGCCGGGCTTTAAGGAAGTATATGGTATCAGTTTTAAAAATGAGCTGCCAATGGATCAGGGACTGACCTATGCCGCACTGCGTGAAGGTGAAATCGACGTTAATGTTTCATATAGCACAGATGGCAGAATAGCAAAGTTCAACCTTGTGAACTTAGTAGACGACAAGAACTACTTCCCACCTTATTTTGTCGCGCCGATCCTAAAGCAGGAATTCGCTGACGCGAATCCGGCTATTGTCGAGGCGTTGATGCTAATAAAGAATAAGTTCTCGGACGAAGACGCACAGAAGTACAATCTTATGGTGGATGAAGGCGGAGACCCAAGGGAAGTTGCCGAACAGGCCCTAAGGGACAAAGGCTTAATAGACTAGCAAGCAATAGATAAGCCGAAACAGAAAAGCCGGAAAGCGCTTGCTTTCCGGCTTTTTTTTACGATGTTTTTTCTATAATATGCGTACATTAATCCGCTTTTATGACTTTGCTTAATTTGAATCCAGGTATTATTTTGTAGTGATCCCTTTGGATGTCATCAACCTTTCCAGCAGCCCAAGAATATAATCGGTCAGCAACGCAAGCAACGCAGCTGCTAAAGCACCCGATATCATCATTGGGTAGTTCATTACACTGATACCCTGGTATATAAGCGCGCCCAAACCACCTGAGCCAATCAACGTGGCAATGGTCGCTACCCCGATACCGGTAACGGTAGCGATGCGTACTCCGGCCATAATAACGGGGACGGCAAGTGGTGTCTGAACTTTATAGAGCATTTGAAAACTTGACATGCCCATACCCTTGGCCGCCTCGGTTATAGCAGGGTCAACATTTCTGATACCTGTATAGGTATTCTTGATGATCGGTAGCAGTCCATAAAGGAAGAGTGCTAATATGGCATTTTTATCTCGTATGCCAACTAACGGAATAAGTAGTGCAAACATCGCAAGGCTCGGAACTGTTTGCAAAATGTTAGCGCCATTCATCACAAAATTCGCTAATTGTTTATTCCTGTTAATTAGCAATCCGATTGGTATACCAACTAAACAGGCCAGAGCGACCGCAGTAAACGCAAGGAATACATGCTCACTCGATCTGAACAATATCTTATCCCAATTATTTAATACGTAATATATATATTTTTCCAATTATAATCCCTCGCTTCCTGGAATGATTTCTGCCAGTAGGCTCAAGATGCTGGGCTCAGTAATTACACCCACTGTCACCCCTTGTTCCACAACCGGAATAATGCTCAAGTTGTGTTTTTCGTGAAGTTTTAGGACCTCGCTCAAAGGAGTATCGGGCTGCACGAAGACCATATCCTTAACCTCAATAGCTTTCATGTTGTCGTAATTATCGTCCATGATATCCAGAGCACGCAGCATCTCGGGTGTTTTCCATAAACGATCCTGCCCGACAAAGTTCTGTATAAACTGGTTTGCCGGCTTTTTCAGAATAGTTTCCGGAGTATCGTATTGCATTATTCTTCCATCTTGAATCACCGCTATTTTGTCACCTATTTTTATTGCTTCGTCCACATCGTGTGTTACGAACACAAAGGTTTTATGCAGTTCTTTTTGGAGGTTTAAAAGCTCGTCCTGCAGTTGGCATCTCGTTATCGGGTCAAGCGCAGAGAAAGGCTCATCCATTAAAACAATATCAGGGTTGTTCGCCAGGGCCCTAGCTACACCGACGCGCTGCTGCTGTCCGCCAGAAAGCTCTTTCGGATAACGGTTCAAGTAGTCTTCATGCTTCAAGCCGGTCATTTCCAGTAGCTCAATCGTTCTTTTTGCGATCTTTGCAGGATCGTTTTTTGTAAGCCTTGGTACAACGCCGATATTTTGCCCCACAGTTAAATGCGGAAAAAGCCCGACTTGCTGAATGACGTAGCCGATATTGCGCCTTAAATCAATAGCATTTGTTTCTTTGATATCCTTACCGTTAATCTTTATAGTTCCGCTCGATGCCTCCTCAAGGCGATTAATCATCTTCATGGTTGTGGTTTTGCCACATCCGCTTTCTCCAACCAACACAACCAACTCACCCTGTTTGATCTCGAGGCTAAGATTGTCAACAACCATGTCTTTACCATTAAACGTTTTGCTTACATCGATTAATTGAATCATCTTTCACCCTATTCCTTAACCATTATTTTGTAAGTACATAATTCTATGTCAAATCAATAATTCCTTTTCATCCTTATTCGATAACGTAGGCACGATCAGTAAGCTCAAGTGTCATATGAACATTTTGTTCAACCAGTAAAAATGTAACCCACTGTTTACATAGTAAAACAAGAGCATTAAAAAGGTTAAATTCAAAATAATTATTGTTGACGATCCCTTAAATGATGGAGAAAGATACAAAGAATAATAATTTCGCGCTCAATTGAATTCGGCATATTGTTGATATATAATCTAATTAATAATATTAAATCATCTATTCTTTGATTATAAAGATTTTCTTTTTTGTAACAACTTACAAAATGTTTAAGTTTAAGTCGATCAAAATTACAGAGTGTTAATAATTGTTTATTGATGTTTATAAAATTTCGGGACATCGATTCTGCTATCATCAATTCTAAGGGTTACGTTTATAATTAAGGACAACATATACTGAATAAAAACACAAATAGTCATAGCAGTAGAAATTCAATTGACAGCCAGAATTGGAAAGCTGCCAGGGGAAGATTATCGGCTATTATCACAAGAATGAACTAATATTAGAAATACTTTTACCACAAATAAGTTATTACATAATCTTCCCCGATGACAGCTGTAAATAATAAAAGCCTTAAGAGCCTGAAATTAATTTAATTATCTTATTTACTCCTTCTCCGGCGTTTTCCGCATAAGCATCAGCGCCGATCTTCTCCGCCCAGCGCACGGTAACCGGTGCACCGCCGACGATGGTCTTGTACTTACTCTTCAAACCTTCTTTGACCAGGGTCTCTTCCAGCTCTTTCTGCTTGACCATCGTTGTGGTTAAGAGCGCGCTGGTACCGATCACATCAGCCTTAAATTCTTCAGCCTTGGCAATGATGTCTAAGGTCGGCACATCACGACCCAAATCCAAAACATTAAAACCATTGGCCACCAGCAGCGATACGACAATCGCCTTGCCAATATCGTGGATATCGCCCTCAACAGTAGCAATCAGCACCTTGCCCTTGCTGCTTTCTGCTCCGCCAGTAATGGCGGAGTTCAACAGTTCAGTGGCTTTTTTGACCGCTTCAGCAGCCTGGATCAGCTCGGGTAAAAAGAGTTCACCGCATTCAAACAGGTCACCGACCTGTTTGATGCCTACTACGTAGCCCTCGTTGATCACCTGCAGGGGATCCATCTTCTGCTCTAAGGCCTGGCGGGCCAGCGCTTCAGCTGCTGCTTCGTCGCCTCCGATTACTGATTCAATCACCTTTTTTAACAGATCATTTGTTTCTGTCATTAATTAGCCTCCTAGCGCCATTCGGTTTTTCTTAAAAACCGGCTTACGGAATTGATTTCAAGATCGAGCAGCTTCGCGATGCGAAACTTAGCTTCAATCCCTCGTGACTGTTCCCCCATCCCGCCATAAACTGTAGCGATATCTAAGTCCTGACGCACCTCATTCATGATTACTTCGTCGGAAAGATCAGCTACAGAAATTTTTAACTTTCCGGCTACGTATGCTTTGGCTTCATTTAAGCGCATCTTCTTCGACATTTGCATCCGGGCTACCAGATCTCCGGCAGTCCGTATTCCGCCCATGCCTGAAGCATGCATATGGGTTAAAGCCATTCCGGCAGGATCGCCATAGCCTACCTATAAGCCGTCGAGTTTGCCGACTTCGGCCATCGCTGTAGAGGCACGAGACACACAGTCGATCGGCGGGGTCATCACCAGCGGTACTGCGCCGACGCCCATGCCGACGTTGGCATGTACGGGGATTTTAGCTGCCTCGACACAGGCTTTGCAGAAGGTTACAGCTCTACCTAAGTTCCAGGGGAAGGTACGGCTGCTGTTGGTGTTAACTACAGCGCCAAAAATGCTGGCTCCTGCTTTCTCGGCCAGTTTAACCTGCTGGTGCGGATAAAGTCCGGCCAGGCGCACTCCGTCGTATTCCAGTTGGCCGTGGAAGCCGAGCACAAATTCTCCGGCCATGCCGATTTCAATGGCCATATCAGGATACTTGGCCCGCAACTGTTCACAGGCCAAAAGCGTGGCCTGGAATTCGGCGTCGCCGGCGGCAGCTGTGGTATCAAAGTCAATCCCGTCGGCGCCTGCTTCATAAACGCCACTGCCGACAAAGACCATATCTTTTACCGCATATTCAACCGCTTCTTCCTGGGCTGCCCTGGCTTCGGCTATTTTCCCGGCCGGTAGTAGTTCGGCGGCATTAGGGCAGGGCCCGTCAGGCTGTGTGTAGAGCGGCAGGTTGGGCATCGCCCCGTAGAAGAGCGGCGCGGTGGTCACCAGGGAGGTTTCCGCTACTGCGTACTGCTCTTCCGGCACAATCATCTTGATCGGTTTAAAACTGTAGTGAACATAAGCCAGTTCCAAAGTATCGGCCGCAAAAGCCCGCTCGTAAATCTGCATAATCTGGGGCATACCAATCGGGATGCCGAGGCGGGTAATTTTTAGCGTCCCTGAGTCGTAAGTTAAAATCAGCTCATTGCCCTGCTGCACACTGACAAATTTTTGCGGACGGCAGCAGATATCGACCAGATAGTCGATTTCAGCTGCAGTTAGAGGCTCGATCTTGCCTCGTTTAACGGCATCCTCCACTCCCGCTTCAATATCTGCCTTTACTTCTTCTTCACTCATTTTGATAAAGGATCCGTCACCCATTCTGGTAACAATCAATTTAAAAACACCTCACTTTCTTTTTTTACTCATCACTTAGTTGAACCGAAAAATGATCTTCCGCTTCATTAACGATATCGCGCATCTTGGCGACAACATTACCGGGCAGGGGTTTGATCTTAAAGTGATTGTAAAGATCCAGAGCTTCTTCATAAGCTCTTTCGGTTAAATCTTTACTGCCATCTTTTTCCCAACGATCACGCGTGCCTCTATATATTAATCTATTCTTGGAAGCCAGATCTCTAAAGCGGCTGTATGTATGCTCATGGCTTACGTATTCTCCGGCGGCACCTACCGCGTGGATTACTTCCAAAGCCAGAGTATCGCGATCCACTTTAATACCGGCAACCACTTCTTTGATCATCCTGGCAATCTCATTAGTGATCACCAACTGGGCATAATCAAAGGTGATGCCCTGAGCCAGCATCCCCAAACCGTAAATCATATTAATTCCGGCCAGAGCAGGAACCAGTGCGGTGAGGGTAGCTTCGTGTGCTGCCTGGGCATCGGGTAAATAGCTGTCAGCCTAACCACCGGCAGCCCAGCTCGGCAGCTGATAAAACTGAGCCATTTTGGCCGTCGCTGCACTGACCAAAGCCAACTGGGGCGCGCCAACCGGTGAAGTGGTTGTTCTTAAGTCAAAGCTTAAAGATGAGGTCCCGTAAATACAGGGGTGCCCCCTACGCACCAGTTGAGCCAACACGATCGCTGAAAGCAGCTCGGCGTTTTGAATGACCATCGCACCAGCAATGGTCACTGGCGCTGTTGCGCCGGCCATGAACATATCGACCAGCGAACAGGGCGCCCCACCCTTTGCCGCTTCAATAATCACCCCGGTTGTATCGGGGTTTAGGATCAGCGGGCTGTTGGGGCAGGTATTGGCGCTGTAGATTGGTCTATCTCTGAAATTCTGTTCGCCTCCACTAACCGCATAAGCCAGTTCAATAATTTTTTTGCACCGGTAAGCATCACCTGAACCAATGATCGAGTGTTTGGTAGTGTTGTTAAATACTGCTTCGGCATTGTGAATCTGCTGAACCTGGCTGGGCACATCATTTGCGCCAACCGGTCTTTCTAAAAAATCAACCTGGTCCATGGCCGTACACATCCTGGTTACATTGGCAACATCTTTTTTGGTTGTGCGATGTCTTTCCCGGGTTACCGGGTCTACCACTTCCACTCCTTCACCGAAGTTGGTAAAAGCAATGGTGCTTCCTGCTTTCAACCAAAAATCCTCTTCCGGATCAATACCAGCCATTAAAAAGTTGGACGGCGTAGATCGAATAGCATCTTCAACAACATGAGCCGGGATCTTGACAATATTATTCTGGCGATCGACAATACAGCCCCCGCCATCGAAGTAATCCTGCGCGTCTTTGGCTAAAACCCTGATCCCCGTTTCTTTCAAAACGTGGAGTGTGGCCTGGTGAATCTCGTTCAGTTCATCATCACTGAAGAGGTTTAGCGACATCCCTTCCAGGGCTTTAAAGCCTGCACGCATCCCTTCCTTCATCTTCACACCTTCCTTTCATTTATGATAAGCACAGCAATAAAAATGGCATGCTATTATCTTAATTATATAGACTATCTAAATTGCTACAATTGCCACATTGTAAATTAGTAGAGACTTAGATTATACACTTTGTAAAGCACAGCGGCATTGTTTTTCCGGCAGGAAATTTTAAAAGCAGAATGAATATAGTAAACGGTGCAAGATTATTTGCTCTTAGAATGGAGTGAAGCTGATGGATGAGGAGCAAACCGCTACCCTTCAGAACCCGAAAATAGATCTGACACAGCTCTTAGCTCAGTCGTTGGATGTGATTAATGACGGAATCCATATAATTGATCGCGACGGAGTTACTGTTTTTTATTCCCGGGGGCTGGAGAAGATTGAGCGCAATAAAGCCTCTTCTGTGGTAGGAAAACATATTTCCGAAACCTACCGCCTTGATGAGGAGAGCAGTATTTTATTAAAGGTGCTCAAATCAGGAGAAGCGATCACCAACCACCGCACCACCTACTATACAAAAAAAGGAAATGAGATCAACATCATCACCAACACTTATCCCCTCTTCGCTGGTGGTGGCCGGAAGATAATCGGGGCTGTTTCTGTAAACAGTAATATCACCAGCAATAAGCAGTTGGTCGATACGGTAATCCACCTGCAGCGTCAGCTTTATTCCAACCTGACTAAAAATGGAACCCGCTACAACTTTGAGGATATAATCGGCGAGAGTACCGCTATTAAAAGCGCTGTGCAGTTGGCTAAGCGCATAGCTGTTAATATGTCACCGGTTTTGATTTATGGGGAGACCGGCACCGGCAAGGAACTTTTTGCCCAAAGCATTCACAATCACAGCATCCGGGCCAAGGGTCCGTTTGTGGCTGTTAACTGTGCGGCCATCCCTGCGACCTTATTGGAAAGCGTACTGTTCGGGACGGTTAAGGGTGCCTTTACCGGAGCAGAAGATAAAACCGGGCTATTTGAAGAGGCCGATCAGGGCACGCTTTTCTTAGACGAAATCAGTTCGATGGATATTAGCCTGCAAAGCAAATTGCTGCGAGTGCTTGAATCGAAAACAGTGCGTCGCCTGGGCGGCAAGACTGACATTATGATCAATCCGCGCATCATCAGCGCTATTAATATCGACCCCCAAGAAGCAATCAATAAAAACCTGCTGCGCCAGGATCTCTATTTCCGTCTGGCTGTGGTAACGTTGAGCATTGCGCCCTTACGCGAAAGAACAGTTGATATTGCTCCTTTAACCAGCTATTTTATTAATGCCACCAGGCGGATCATGAATAAGAAGGTTGAAGGTGCATCGGCCGAGGTGATTAATATCTTTTTAAAACATAACTGGCCTGGCAATGTCAGGGAGCTGCAGCATGCAGTTGAACATGCCATGAACTATGCTGAAGATCAGGCCCGTTTGATCGAGTTGAAGCAGATCCCGCCACACTTGCTGCAAAAATACGGAGATAGCAAGGACGGGCTGGATCTTGATAAAAACTATCCTAAAAACATTAGCGGTGCTGACCTGAAAGAGATCATAAAGAGAATCGAACTTGATCTTGTGCAAAAAGCGCTTAAAACTAATGACTACAACATCACTAAAACAGCACGTTCTCTCGGCATGTCCCGTCAAAATCTTCAACAGCGGATAAAAAGGCTTTCGATTAGCTTCTGACCATTAAGCTGCATGTTTGCCCAAAACTACAGCTGCTGGTAAATGATTGATAAGGTAATTAATAGACCCAAAGGTGGCGATTATTTTGAGTAAAAATGATGAACGGATTGACGAGGTCAAGAAAAAAATTGAGGATGTGAAGAAGCGCTGGCCTTTTCATTCGCCGAAGCCGTCGATGTTTAAGGAACTCGAAGACTTAGAGCTTGAGCTGGCTGAGCTGCAAAAGAACAAGCAAAAAGGCTCGGGCGCACGCTAAGAGGCCAGGTCATCAATAATCAACTCTCTGATGTTGCCGCTGCAGAGCAATTAGCGCTTTATTGTCATGGTAGATAAACTTCATCAGTAATAATCTTGTGTAAAGATCTTTGATCATGGTAGCCCGGGCATGCGCTTTTTTTTCACCACCTTTGCTTGACATCGCGATCTTCCTGGTTTAGAATGAGTGAGACAATTTATAGATTCACCTTCGATCCACTCTTTCTAAAGCGGCTCTTCGCCATGAGAGATGGACGTTAGGGTTCAGCTGGAAACGGCTGCGCCTCCCACTGCGGAAAGAAGGTCTGGTTAAAACAAACAGGCAAAACCGTATTTTCGCATAGGGAAATACGGTTTTAATTTATTGAGGGGAGGTGAAATGATGCAGCCAGGCTCTGCAAAGGCTATGAACTTAAAAACTGGTGATGAAGCTTATGCCGTTATCAAGGCAAGTGCTATGATTTTAGCTTTTGCTTTGGTGATCGGCCTGCTATTTTTTACAGCCGGATGTGCGCAGGAAACAACTCCGCCAGAGGAAGAATCTATTCGGCAAAAAGTTCAACTTATTGATGATTTTATTATTTTAGCGACAACTACAAGCACCTATGATTCAGGTCTGCTCGACTTTTTAAACCCGATCTTTCAGGTGCAAACAGGGCTTGAGGTCCGCGTCGTCTCCCAGGGAACCGGGGCAGCCCTTGAAACCGGACGCAGCGGGGACGCCGATGTTCTGTTGGTGCACGACCGCAAGTCTGAACTGACTGGGGTTGAAGAAGGTTACTTTATCGACCGTTTTGATGTTATGTACAACGACTTTGTCTTGATCGGCCCGGCAGATGATCCAGCCGGCGTTACAGGCGTATCTACAGCCGCGGAAGCAATGGCCTTGATTGCTGATAGCGGCGCTGTTTTTGTTTCACGAGGTGATGATTCAGGCACCCACCGTATGGAATTGCGCCTCTGGGAAGCTGCAGGTATCGACCCGACCAGAGGCAGCTGGTACGAATCAATCGGGCAGGGTATGGGAGATACAATCAGGCATGCTGATGAGCGCCTGGGATACACCATGACCGACCGCGGCACTTTCGTTTCCCTAAAAGACGGGATTGATCTGGCAATCGTCCTTGAAGGTGACCCCATACTCTTTAACCAGTATGGTGTAATGGCCGTTAACCCAGAGCTTCATCCCGGCGTTAAATATGAATACGCCATGATGTACATTGAATTTTTAATGTCAGAAGAAGGGCAAAACCTGATCAACTCTTACCAGGTATGCGGCGAAACCCTTTTCTTCCCCGGCTACGGTTTAGAGTAAGCTTTAAAGGCGCTTCCGGTAAACTGGAAGCGCCTTTGTTAATTTACTTATGGAGGAATTTATTTTGTCCCGACTATATGAAGGTTTTCTGGAAGCGATACGCCTGATTATCTCTTTCGACCCTGATCTTTTAACCATCGTTCTGTTGTCTCTGCGGGTTTCCTTAACTGCGATTATTATTTCTACCTTGATCGGGGTTCCGTTAGGTGCGCTGCTTGGATTAAAAAGCGAAAAAAAGACCCGCTTCTTCAATAAGCTGATCTTTACTTTCATGGGAATGCCACCGGTCGTGGCCGGTTTGATTATCTTCTTAATTCTCTCCCGGCAGGGACCTCTCGGCGTCCTGAGCCTGCTTTACACCCCAACCGCCATGGTTATCGCCCAGGTCTTTCTTGCCTCTCCGATTGTGATCGGCCTGACCACGGTCGGAATCAGGGCCAAAGGTAGTGTGGTGGAGGAAGTAGCCCGCTCACTGGGAGCAGGGCCTACCCTCACTGCCTGGACGGTAATCAAGGAATCCCGCTTCGCCATTTTAGGCGCAGTGATAACCGGCTTCAGCAGGGTCGTTGCTGAAGTGGGCGCGGTGATGATTGTCGGCGGCAACATCGAAGGCCACACCCGGGTAATGACCACTGCCATCGTGCTTGAAACAAGAAAAGGCAACTTTGAACTGGCTATCGGTCTTGGCCTGATCCTGCTGATGATCTCATTTATAGTTAATTCGGTCCTCTATTCAATCCAGCGGGGAGGGGAAAATAATTAGCTGTGAACTAGTATTACTGGAGATGCAGGGCGTTAGTAAAATTTACGATCAAGAAGTGCTTAGAGTTGAGCATTTAACCCTCACCAAAGGTTGCATCTATGGGATTATCGGCCCCAGCGGAGCCGGTAAGAGCACCCTGCTGCGGATTATCAACCTGCTTACCCGCCCTGACAGCGGAGAAGTATTGTATCAAGGCTGTCCGACGCCGCAAAACGGCCCGGAGAGGCTTGCCCTGCAGCGTAAAATGTCCCTGGTATTTCAACAAACGCTGCTGTTTAAAGACAGCGTCTGGAATAACGTAGCCTATGGCTTGAAAGCACGCGGATTTCCAAAAGCGGAGATCAGAGAGCGGGTGAACTCACTGCTCGAGCAAGTTGGGTTGAAAAAACTTGCCTCAAGAGGAACCGATACCCTGTCAGGCGGGGAAGCTCAGCGAGTGGCTATTGCCAGAGCGGTGGCTTTCGAACCGGAACTGCTGCTGCTGGACGAACCAACGGCTAATCTTGACCCGGGGAATATCGAATTAATTGAAGAAATAATTACCAAACTGGCCCGGCAAAAAAAAATTACTGTTGTTATGGTAACCCATAATGTATTCCAGGCCAGGCGGATTGCCGATCAGGTAATATTTATCAACCAGGGTCAGATTGTTGAGTCCGGCGCAACCGAGCAGATTTTTCAAAATCCGCAATTTGATACCACGGCCGCCTATATTTCCGGGCGTATGGTCTATTAGCGCAGAAAAAGCGGCCGGCGGTTCAGTAGAACCGTACAGCCGCTTTTAATAACATTTGTTACTAATCCACCTCATTGGGCGGGGGTTCTCCCCCGCTCCTCTTTTTGAAGTTTAAGCCTTCCAGGCTACCATACGACACCAGCAGGACGCTAGATCCATACCCTTCTGGAGGAAGCAGCCGAAGAAGTAACGGCCTCCGGGCAGATCGTTCAGTGCATTACCCAGGTTCTCGGCATGAACAATGCCATGCGGAAAGAGATTTAAGTGCATATCCTGATAGCAAGTTTCAAGCGGATACATTTCGTCCCAGTCTTTGCCGTATTTCTCAACGAGCTTGCGATTTGCTTCTTCAAAAGTTCTGGGGTGGAAGATCCGCTGAATGGTATTCATCGGGTGCTCCATGGCTACGCAGTCAACCCCAAGCCATTTGATATTTTTCTTGCGGCACCAGGCCGAAAAATCATTTGACGGACCAGGATGCCTGATCATGTACCTGAATTCATCCGAATCGGGACTGGCCCATCCGTATTTTCCGTAACCGGTTTTAATGATCAGAATGTCGCCATCTTTTACTTCAACCACCGATTCAATTTCTTTGGGGCTGTAGTCGCTGGTATCACTAACCATGCCGGATATATCGGCGATAGCGCCCTCGCCAACCCAGAAGTCAAGCGGTGTTTGCCCAATGGTCCGGCCGGCAGCATAGAAGTGGGGTTCACCATCCATGTGGGTAGCAATATGGAAACTGCACTTACAATGGGAATTATTGCGCCCCAGGCCAAAATATTGGCCGCCTACCCGCTTGGTAAAATGAGCGTTAAGGGGTATATAGTTGGCCCACTGTGGAGTCAGAATGCTAAAAGGCACGGATAGATCATAGATTTTTGCAGCGTTCATTTTGGCAAAAAAGTCCTCTTCGCTCATACCGTCGGGGGCTTTAAGAGCAGCAATCCTGGCCCAGGCCGCTTCGAGCTCAACAAACGGCAGGGCTCCGATAATAATCCAGGCCCGCTGGTTATTCAGTTCGCTGATTTGGCCACCAAGAGACTCGACTAAGAGCAGGCCGGCTTTAGGCATTGTGCCATGAGTCAGTTTATAGTAGTAATCGACCGGGAACATTTCGTCCCAGGTTTTGCCATAGGTTTCCTTAAGTTTAGCTTCGGCCTTTTCAAACTCACGGGCATGCATAAAGCGGATATTGGTGTTCATCGGGTGTTCAGCACAACCGCAATCCACCCCGATTACTTTCAGCTTTTTCTCCAGAGCCCACTCAAAGAATCCAGGTGCCGGACCCGGGTGGCGCACCAGGTAAGAAAACTCTTTATTTTCAATGCCCCCCTGGCAGCTTTCGTTATAGCAGTCTGGCTGATCATAGGTATAGCGATGATACCCGGTGTTGATAAAGAGAATATCACCCTCTTTCACTTTTACCCTTTTCTCGATCATTTCGGGGGTGTATAGACTGTAGTCTGATACTTCATCTGAGATGTCAACGATAACACCTTCGCCGGATATATCCTCCATCGGTATATCGGCTAAAGAGCGCATCCCCGAGTGGAAGGCCCTTGGTCCGACCAGGTGAGTCCCGGTATTGTTAGACCATTCAATCAACTGACCGTTTGCACCCTGACCACCGTAGTATGAACCAGTTAAGCGCTTAAAATAGTGAACCTGAAGCGGCATTTCGCCCGGCCAGGGCGGAGTATGAATGCTGAGCTTCTGGTTCAGGTCGTACCACTTAGCCTTACTGAGGACCTCAATCATGTTATTACTCATGGCAACCTCCATTAAAAATTATTTTATAATATAAAACTAAATCACCTTAAAACTTGAATCCGCAAAAATTATAGCAATTGCATCTAATAAAAGTCAATTTTACCCGTGTTATTAAAATTATACTTCTCTGTCAAATATCCTTTGTTATTTTATGATGAAAAAAGAGGGTATTCTTTGTTGCCTTATGACAGTTGAATGATCTGCTTTAAAAAGCAATAGCGGTCCACAATTGCCGGCAATAATCAAATAGTGGTAAAAAAACAGCTGTCGATAGAAGCGCTGTAGCCGTTTCCACAGAATAGGGGGACAGTATTATTTTGTCTAGCCTAAAGCGGAGATATATTTTTCGAGTTCTGCTTCCACTTTTTCGTCCAGTTCCGGAGTCTGATATTCGCGAAGAATCATTTTGCTATATTCATGCGCCCTTTGCGGGGTTTCGTTAAAATCAGTGGCCCCGGCAAAGCTCTGCCTGGAGCTGATCTGAGGGATGCGCATATCTTTCATGTGGTTATAGGTGTGCTCGTCAGCAATAAAGTTGCCACCGCTGCCTACCCTGAGCATTGCTTCGATTGCAAGATATTCGTCACTAACCGGGAAGCGCTCAGTAAATGATTTAACCATCCCCAGCATCTCATCGTCGGCAATAAACTTTTCGTAGGACATAGTCATGTAGTTCTCCAGTAATCCTACAGAATGCAGCATAAAGTTAGTACCACAGAGCACGGAATTCATTAAAACCATCATTGATTCGAATCCGCTCTGGGAATCGTGAATAATGGCATCGGTGAGCGATCCGCCACCACGGGAAGGTACGTCATAAAAGCGCGCCAGTTGGGCGATAACGGAAAACATTTTCACTGATTCCGGACTGCCAATAGCCAGGTTGCCGCTGCGCAAATCGACAATGCTGGAGGCTGAACCGAAAACAACCGGAGTACCCGGGTTAACCATCTGGGCAAAAACAATGCCTGACAATATTTCAGCACACTGCTGAACCAACGAACCGGCCAGAGTTACCGGCGAAGTTGTCCCGGTCATCGCCAGCGCTGCGATAATTACCGGCTGGCTATGCCGGGCGTAAACCATCAAAGCATCAAGCATTCTTGGATCAAACTGCAGCGGGCTATTGGTATTGATCAACGAGATCAGGGCCGGATTATTCTTAACGTTATCGATACCGCCAAAGACAATTGCAGCCATCTCGATACTCTCCATCGCCTTTTTGCCACCCATAGCACTGCCCATCAGGCATTTATCAGTATGTTTTACGGCAGCCTGAAACATTTTGCCATGACGGATCTGGTCAGCCAGATCGTTTGGTTCAACTAGAACCCCGCCAACTACATCAATATGCTTGCTATTACCAGCCAGTTTAGTGAAGGCGATATAGTCATCATAGGTGGCATTGCGCCGGGTATTGTTCACGTAATCCATAACATAAGGAGATCCATAACCCGGGGCATGAACTGTACAGTTGCCGCCAATGGTAACACTCTTTTCAGAATTTCTGGCATGCAGGGTGAACTCCGAAGGGGCTTTACCGACCATTTCCATGACCACCTGTGGAGGAAAGAATACTTTTTCCCCTTCTACTTTAGCCCCGTTCTTCTGCAGGATAGCTCTTGCTTCCCTGGAGTGAAACTCGACACCATTCTTTTCCAGTACAGTGAGTGCTGCTTGATGAATTTTTTCCAGTTCGCTCTGTTCCAGGTAATCAAGGTGCTTAATTTCTCTTTTTATCATTTGAACAACCCTTCCTTGAAGCCAGAGATTTAGAAATCTCTGTTACAACTTTTTTCACCCCCACCTTGACCCTCCCCCCTCAAGGGGGAGGGGTTTTAGGACCTCTTTCAGTTGGGGGGAGGGGTTTTAAGGCCCACTGGCTAGATCAGCATGTCCGCTCGGGAAGCTTTGAGATAGTTCATAGCGTAGGGATCGAGATTTAGAATTACTTCAGCAGCCTTGACCAGGCTCATCTTCTTTTTATCAAGGGGATCGATAATCGCCGAATCCATACCACGGCTCATGGCCATTACGATGAAGGCCTGGTTTAAGAGAGCCCGGTGTGGTAGGCCGAAAGAGATATTACTGAGACCACTGGTTATATGCGCTCCTGATTTAAGGTTATGAATCATTTCAATCGCTTCCAGCGCCTGAGGACCATATTCTCCATTAACCGACACTGGTTTAATCAGTGGATCTAGAAAAACTTTGGTCAGATCGATTCCGTCTTTATCCAATTCAGCCAAAAGCTTTTTTGCCACCTGCAGACGATCGTCAGCGGTTTCCGGCATCCCCTCGTCGCTCATGCAGAGTGCCACAACACTTGCCCCAGAATCTTTAAGAAGAGGAACGACCTGGCTGTACCGTTCTCTTTCTAGACTGATCGAGTTGATCATCGGCACCCCTTTGTGAACCTTAAGGGCTGCCTCAAGCGCTTTAGGGTCAGGACTGTCAAGGGCCAGCGGCTTTTCGACCACTTCCTGAACTTTTTCGACCAACCAGATCAAGTGTTTTGCCTCATCATGAACATAGGCACCGGCGTTAACATCAATAAAACTGGCACCTGCCTGTTCCTGTTTCATCGCTAAATCCTGGATGTAGGCAACATCCTGTTCATCAATCGCCTTTTTGATCGCCTTACGGGTTGAGTTAATCAATTCACCAATAATAATCATTTTTGACCTTACCGGGATTTCCCGGCAGCTAAACCTCCTATATTTTTATTTCTTTCATCTTATCACAGGTCGGATTCGGCTTGTGCTTTATTCAGATTTAATTAATCAACTGCTCCACGGTCTGCCAATGGCCGATACTTCAATAATACTTTCAATAAAGATCCGTTGATCGGGATTATTCTTATCAGCAGTTGCTGTCAGAGCGCTGTAGCGATCCTGTCGTTCCAGCATCGTCTCCACATCGACTGCACCACTTTCAGCCGCCTGTTCATTAACCAGGCGCCGGCCTTCTTTGCAGGCAAAATCAATCGCTTCTTCATAAACCACAAAGGTTAACCTTTCCTGCGGGGTGTGGACGATAAAGCCCCCCCCTTCACCCGGTTTGACCAGAACTGTGATCCTTTCTATCGCTTTTCCGCTTACGGTGCCGACGGCATTAGCCACGTCGGCATAGCGGGGCATATACAGCTCGGCTTGCAACCGTTCAGCCAGTGCCGGAAAATAAGCCTCAACCGGGGCGCCGACAGCAACCAGCGGATAGTTGAGTTTACTGTTAAAAGACAACTGTTCATCTGGCCCTATGTAACTGATGCCTAATATTTTTCTGATTACGTATTTTCCGCTTTCCTGCTCGCTGAAATTGAACTTAAGTCCTTCTTCCGCTAACAGGCGGTCATAGGTAATCGCTGCCAGTTTATAAAGGATTTCATCCAACACTATCTTCACAAAATCTTCGCTGCTGACCCGGTGCCGTACTGCCAGCATGCCGGTACCCAGCTCTGCCGCCCGGCGATCCCAGATTGCCAGCTGACCACTGACATGCAGGATATCGGTTGGCGTCAGTGAAGCACGATGCACTGACGCAGTATTAACCAGGCGCTGCCAGGGTAAAAGATCAATTTCTTTTTGCAGTTTTCGGCTCAGATGATGCAGAGTATGCGGTCCTTCCCGAATCAGATCGAGGATCCGGTTTTCGGTTGTCGAAAGCCTCATGTTCAGCGGATCTCTGATGTAGGTTAGAATCGTTGCCGGATGGCTATCCATCGTGGCATAATCAAGGGGTTCGATAATGGCAAGTTCATCGTTAAGGTATGGATATTGAGTGGCAATCCAGGAAAGTGGAAAAACCCGCTGTGGCCCTATCTTAAGCACTGCATTGCGGGATACCTGGATCAAGCTGTCACCGCCAAGACCAATGGTAGTAATTTTTGCCGCCTTCACCCTGGTCAGCCAACCGCCAACTTCCGCTCCTTCACGGTTCAACGCCGGGCGGCCATCCCTTAAAACAGCAACATCAGTTGTTGTTCCACCCATGTCTATAACGATCCCTTCCTGGACTCCGGTCAGGGTCAGCGCACCGATAATGCTGGCCGCCGGTCCGGAAAGGATTGTTTCAATCGGCTTTTCGCGGGCCTTCTTTTCGCTAATCAGGCTGCCATCACCACGCACCACCATCAGGGGCGCTTCGATCTGCAGCCTTTCCATCCCCTGCTTAACCGAGTTCATCAGGTCGGTGATCAGTGGCATCAGGCGGGCATTAAGCACTGCGGTTACAGTACGTTCCTGCATCCCTAAGTCAGTACTTAACTGGTGAGCCTCTACCACCGGGTAACCGGTTAAACTACGAATCAGCTCTCCAACTTCGATCTCCTGGAGCGGATTGCGAATGCTTAAGTACCCGGAAACAGCAAAAGCGTCAACCTGGTCTTTCATCGCCAGAATCGCCGCTTCTGCTTCTTTCAGGTCCAACTCTTCTTTGAAGCGGCCCTTAATTGTGCAGCCACCCCTGATCACGGAGAAATAAGGGGTGGGCAGGCCTGCAGTCGGCTCGAAGCCGATCTGGATCAGGCCTACCTCTGCTCCCTGCCCTTCAACGATGGCATTGGTTGCCAGGGTAGTGGAGAGCGAAACCATTTTAACCTGTCTGATATCATAACGACCCTGCTTCTCGTTTTGCAACTTATCAACCAGATTGTCAAGACACCGATTGATCGCCAGGGTCAGGTTATGCCTGGTTGTTTCGACCTTTGTTGTTGTTAAGACTGCTTTTTGATCAAGATCAAAGATTACACCATCGGTAAAAGTGCCTCCGGTATCAATCCCCAGGGCCAGATTGGCCATTGCTCTTTCCCCACCTGTTATCAGTTTTTGCTACTTATTCAACTTCGACTCAGCAGCAGCTATGATATCCTTAATTTTCTGCTGAACATCTTTCGGGAGAGGTTCGGGCTCATAGTTTTCAAGAATATCAATAACCTTGTCATTAGCCTTATCGAAGAGCGTCTTGAAGCCTTCGGCAGCCCAGTTCTCATAGATCTGACGCTGGAAGAGCCGCGGATACCAGGTCTCCTCCCGGAAATGCCTCATAGTGTGTTCTTCACCGAGGAAATGTCCACCAGGGCCGACTTGATCAATAACGTCAAGAGCTAGCGTGTCCGCATTGACATTAATCCCGCTGACAATCTTGCGAGCAATCCCAATCAGGTCGTCACAGATGGTCAGATACTCCAGTGATGCAGTATTGCCATGCTCAATGTAACCAACATCATGGTTCAGGTTGGCTCCGGACTGAGCCGTCAGCAAAATTGACATAGCTCCTTCGATTAGAGCCTGCTCATCAACTACCTTGGCATCAGTGCAACCGCAGGTGCCAAACATCGGAATGTCGAGGAAGTGATGGATATCAGCCAGTGCTGCCATCATCAGATCGAATTCCGGTGAACCGTATGAGAAGATCGTAGTTTGCATATCCATCACAGTAAAGACGCCACCCATGATGAAGGGACTGCCTTCTGCTGTAACCTGGTTCAGGACCAGACCGCTGAGGCTCTCAGCCAATCCGTTGGCCATTGCTCCGGCCAGTGTTGCCGGAACGGTGCCGCCCGCCATGATACAGGGGGTATAAACAACCGGCAGGCCTTTCTTAGCCGCCAACATCAGCTTACGAGCTGAGTCGTTCGGGTGCTGCAGCGGAGAAATCGGCTCGGCATAGAGGGTCAGGAACGGATGGCTCCTCAGCTCTTCTTCACCACCGGCGATAATCTCACACATCTTGATAATATCACCATATCCGGGCTCGTCAATCGCTGTGATGACGATTGGCTTAGAGGTGTTCAAAACCATCGCCTCAAACTGGTAACGATCGTAGACCAGCTGGTGAACATCCTGGACAATCCCGAGAGACATAACAAAGTCAAGGTTCGGCAGAGCGTCAATACACTTGGTAGCCATACCGACAGTCTTACGGCTGGCTTTTATCCGATTTTGGGTGTAAGGATCAATAAAATTGGGGGTGTCGGAACCGGTTCCGAAGTAAGCGTTGCCCCCCTCCATCTCCATCACCCGCTGCCCGGTTCTGCTGTTGCATAGGGTAACCTTACGCGGAACTGAATTTAGTGCTTTTTCGACCAGGCGGAAGGGGATACGGACCCGCCGTCCATCAACGTAGCAGCCGGCATTTTTCATCCGGTCTACTGCTTCATCATCTAAATAGGTGACCCCGGTTCTTTCCAAAACTTCCATCGCCGCGGCAATCAGTCTGCGGCACTGGTCATCGGAGAGAACCCGCAGGTGGTTTGATGACTGCTCCTGGTAACAACTTTTCATTAATTCTGACTCTCCTTTCTTAACATGGTTTAAGGTCAGTCTTAGTTAGCCGGCCAGCTTCTGGGCCAAATCCTTAGCCGAAGCCGCATCTGGTGCCCAGCCGTCCGCCCCAATCTCATCGGCAAAGTCCTGCGTTAC
>VGTO01000033.1 GCA_016874655.1 Bacillota bacterium
AAGGAGCCTGCCTGGCCTTACTGTCAGCGGATGCTTACCGGGAAGCGGTGGATCTGGGGCAGAAGATTACCTACATCGAACTGGCTACCGGAAACAGCTTCATGGATGAGTATATTTCTGCTATGTTTCTGCCCCATACGGATCTTGATCTTTTCCCGAGCGCAGGCCACCAAGCTTGAAAGCAGGTACTCATGAGAATATAAGCTGAAGGGAACTTTTTTTATCTCAGGGCTAACGCATCTGATGCTTCCTGAAGATCATATAGTCCCCGTATCAGTTATTGCTATAGTGGTTTATTGATGACCTTGTAACCCAAATCCTCGAGCTGGCCAATCACTCCGGCCAGCTCTATTTTTTGCTTTTCGCACCCTGCCTGGAGGGTCATTTTTTTACCCAGCGTTTTACGCACGGCGGGAAAGGCCAGACCGGCAAAACCGAGATCCTTTAAGACTTCAATCAACTCGGGATATTCCTCGGTCAAGTCATAAACAGTTTTATTCAGATCAAGTTCCTTCATCGAGCAGCCTCCGTTCGCCCTCCAGCTTCTGAAGCTCCGTAATATCCTGGGCTACTTCAAGGGTGCCCAGGTATCTGCCATTCTCATCGCGGACGGCATAAAATACAATATAGATCATCTTCCCTTTCAGGTTCAGCCAGAACTCGGCCTGATCGCGGCTCCCATCCTTGAAGGTGTCGAGGATCTTCTCCACCTGGTCCACGCTCTGCGGCGGGTGGCAGTTCTGAACATTGCGCCCCACGATAGCCCGGGTACGTACAAAAATCCGTTCCCTGTTTTCAGAAAAATAGCGGACTGTATCATCATGATCCACGAAAGTCACATCAACCGGCAGGGCATTAAGCATGTGCATCAGCTGTGCCGGTGAAATCAGTCCGGAGGGAAGCTTAATCTTGTTGTCAACTAATGCCGGTTTATCGGCAGCAGCTTGTTTAAGAGCATCAATTAAGTGTGCTGTTTCTGCGGGCGGGGTAATATAGGCATAACCGACCTGGTCGCTTTCTTTTAAGATATCTATCCAGTCATCGGTCTGCAGCTTCTCGAGGGAGGTGGGGAAAAGAATATTTTCTTCCTTGAAGATCATGCCGTCCACTTCTTCGATCAACAAGTTGAGGTGTTCTTCGGCAAACTTTTGGGCAGCAGGCTCTTCGCTGCCTTTTTCCAGCTCCGCTATGGCCGCTTTATAGAGATCTCGGATCTCATTATGTTTACCCCACATTACCTTGGAGGGACCCATAAAGCCGTAACGTTCAAGGTAGGGAAACAGCAACTGCTCTTTTCTGGTGTAGTGCAGTTCGATATCCCTTAATTTTTCAAGCAGCCCACCTGCCTTCTTGCGAAATTGCTCCGCCTCAGCCTGGTCGGACATATCAGCCAAACTTTTAAGCGCTGCTGTTATCTTTCCAATCTCCCGGTTTTCCTCTTTGAAGAGGTTTACCGGATGGGCAGGATTCTCTTCTTTAGCCATATCTTCCTGCAAAGTTGTTTCAAAAAGTAGAGCATGAACATTGCAAAATCTCTTTATCTCATCTGTAGACATGCCTTCATTAATCAGTGACTGTTCAACTTCGGCGATTTCCAGGGAAGAGATCTCGCCGACCTCTTTTTCCATTCTCGCTTTGGCTTCTTCCAGTGACAGCCCTTCATGTAGCCCTAATATTATTTCTTTGATTACTTTTTTCTGCTGATCAAAATTCTCAGTTCTCACTATGATCATCCTTTCTAGATTATTTTGGGTATAATTGTTATTTAGGTATTTACAACCTGATTGGTTACATTATATAATATAATCAAAGATCCTTCCACTAAATAAATATTTAACTTAGGCTACCAGGGTATAAAGTAATGATGCTATAATATCTGTGTCAAGAATAATCAGGGCTGAGTTTGATATTTCAAACGCATTTTTCAGGAGGGATTATTTTGAGGTATTTTATTGTCTTATCGGCAGTGCTTGTCATAGCTGTCTTGGCATTAGCAACGCTTACTGCTCCCAACAGGGCAGCCCTAAACGCAGAAAGCAAAGCATGGGAAGAGTTTCACCCCCTCCATTATGCGAGTTATTTAAAAAATGAACAGGTTTTCAGTGACCGGCATCCCGAATACCCTCCGAAACTATACTCCTATGTTGATCATTACCCTGGCCTGCAGATAATCTGGGATGGGATTGCGTTCTCCAAAGATTATAATAAACCTCGTGGCCATGTCTGGTCGGTTGTTGATACCGAAGCATCGCTGCGACTTAAACCGGGAGCGGTCTGTTATGCCTGCAAAAGCGCTGTCGCGGCAAATTTATATCTTGATGATATCGCAGGATGGGAGACTGTCAGTTGGGATGAGGCTGCGGCTTCAGGCGATTTTTCCAATCCTGTTGGCTGCATTGACTGCCACGACCCGCTTAGCCACGAACGAAGGATCTCCAGAACCTTTTTAACTGATGCGCTCTCAGAGCAGGAAATTGATCAAGATTTTATTGAAAACAATTTTAAGAGCCTCCTCTGTGCGCAGTGCCACGTAGAGTATTACTTTAAACCCGGCGGCAGCTTAGAGGTAACTTTGCCATGGGATAACGGCTTTTCAAGTGAGGATATCCTATACTATTATGAGAACTACGTAATGCCCGACGGTACAGTCGGTTTTACTGACTTTCATAATCCCACCGCCGCTGTGGATTTGATTAAAATCCAACATCCTGAATTTGAAATGTTCAAAGCCGGTGGAACCAACCCCCATGACCGGATTGGTATGAGCTGTGTCGATTGTCATATGCCGATGATGCCGCAAAATAGTGTAGAGATTAGATCCCACTGGTGGACCAGCCCGCTCAGGCACGTTGAGGAATCATGCAGTTCCTGCCATACAAATACTGCACAGATCCAGGCGCAGACCAAAGCCATCCAGAATGAGATCAAAGAGAAGCAGGGAGCCATTCTGGAACTGCTGGCTCAAGCCGGCCTCGCCATTCAGGATGCTGAACTTGAAGGTGTTGACAGTTTATTATTAGAGGAAGCACGGGGTTATTTTCAGAAAGCAGTTTTCTACTGGGACTTTGTAGCGGCTGAAAACAGCTATGGTTTTCATAACCCGACCGAAGCCAGGAAAGCTTTTGACCAATCTAAAGAGTATGCCCTGCAGATTTTAGATCTTTTTAACTGACGAGCTAGCTGAGTGGGAAAGAAGTAAACCGACGCCAGACTGCCAGGCCTGTACCGAGCATTAAGAGTATAGAGCCGGCCAGCAGTAATCCTACCATTGGTTTGCTTTTTACTTCCATAACAAAAATCTCCTGCTCTGTGCAGCAATCATTTTCTTCAATCCTAAAGACCATGACCCCCTGGTTACTGTCTATCAACAGGGGTACGAATTCCTCGCCTCCCGGCAGGGTAGCCGTTACAGGCTCCCATCCATCATCGACCTGTCGCAAAGCAATGTAAATTGAGGTTACTTGATCAAAACTGATCAGATCCACAACTGCCTCAATCATTAATGCAGACTGATCCCCTTTGTTAAGAGCTAAATTACGAAAATAAATACGGTAGTTTTTCCATACCAGGTAACCGCCTTTTTCAATGACCAGCTGTTCTGTTTCGCTAACTCCTTGCAGTTCTAAAGGGCTTAAGTACAGATCGCGAACCAGATAGCGCTTAATATAGGGCTCCCTCATCAGACGCTCTCCCTGGAAGTAGTAAGGCAAGGTAGCCAGGAAGCCGTCCCCCCTATTTTCAACCAGCACCTGCAGGCCGCCTTTTCCGGTTTCTTCAAAATAGCCCTGGTATTCAAAATTAAAATCGAGGGCCTCCACTTTTTCATCTTTTGGCAGAAATATAATTTTAGATTCCTGCAGACTTGACGAAAATAAAATTCCGGCAAACATTAAGATTAAACCGATATGAGCCAACTTGCCGCCCGCTTTTCGCCGGCTGTATTTGATCGCTTTAATTAAATCAATACCGGCCAGGCAGAATGCCGCTGTAATTGCCGTCAGTGAGAGTAAATCCGACCATGAACGCAGCCCATAAAGAACCGCCAGATATAAAACAGACAGAACGAAGATGATTGGAATGACTAATGCTGTCAGGGTTTTACGCAAATTACTTCTCTTGAGATTCCATCGCGGCTGTGAACATACTGCCAGTAGAATAAAAAACAGCAATAGCGGCAAATAGCCGGTTTTAAGATAGTAGTTTTCATTCACTCCGGCGATTTGACCAGTAAGCCCAGCAATCAGCGGCGACAGGGTGCCAATCAGGATTAATAGCGCCATCAACGACAAAATTATAGTAAGGCAGAGAAATAAAATATTACGCTGCGTTATTTTGCAGTCGCTGCTAATGTGCCCCAATTCCTGAAACCGCCTGGCAAACAGGATCAGCCCCAGCAGCAGATAAAATAAAAAGAAGGCTGTAAGAAAAGGGCTGATCACCGTCTCGGTAAAAGCATGAACCGAGAACTCTGCAATCACTCCGCTGCGTGTAATCACTGTAGCCAGAATCACCAGGATATAGGTGATAATACAGAAGAAAAGACTTGACCTGATCTGCCTCAGACCTGCACGCAAGGCGAGAAGAGAGTGAACAGTTATTCCGGCAGTAAGCCAGGGAACAAGGGAAGCATTTTCAACGGGATCCCAACCCCAATAACCTCCCCAACCTAAAACCCGGTAAGCCCATGCTCCGCCGATGATGATACCAGCCCCGAGGAAAAACCAACCGGTAACAGCCCAGGGGAGGGCTTCCATGGCACCCTGGCGGAATTCTTTTTTACACAGGGCAGCGAGAGCATAACAGCAGGGCACAGCAAGCAGGGCGTAACCGGCAAATATAATCGGAGGATGAACAACCATGAAAGGATCCATCAGTAACGGGTTGAGGCCAGACCCTGAAGATGGCACCGGGGCAACTGACTTAAAGGGACTGTCGAGCAACAAAAAAAGACTGAGGAAAATCTGACTGACAAGATAAAAAACCATCAGCGGCGGAAGCAGAGTTTTTTTCTCGACCAGGATAAGACCGATAAGAGCAGATAAAATCGCCCAGAGCAGTAAAGTACCCTGCTGACCAGCCCAAAAAGCAGATATTAAATAACCAACCGGCAATTCACTGCCGCTATGAGCATAAACATAATAATATTCATATTTATGCGTTAAAAGCGCGTAAAACAGATAAATACCGGCAATTACAAGCGATAAAACATGAAGATGATACAAGAGGCGTGCAGCATTTATTTGTTTCGAGTTGATCTGCGTATCCCTGACCGCTAAAAAGAAAAAGAGCATCCCGGAGAGGATGGCCGTAACAAAAGCGATGTAAATACCGACTATGCCCGGCACCTATTTTGTTCCCTCTACTTGTTCTTCATATTTTGAAGGACATTTTACCAAAAGCCGCTCCGCCTCAAAATGATTCCCCTTAAAGCTGCCGATGACAACCACACTTTCGGCATGTTCAAAATTGTTCGGCTTAGCCCCCCTATAAGTCACGAAAGCCAGCGTACCTTCCTCGTCCTGTAAGGTAAAATTAAGAGACCCGGTCTGGCGGTTATAAGCAATATTCTCCTTGTCGATCAGAAAGGCAAGCACCTGAGTCTGTCCATCCCTGGATGCCGCCTGAGTAAAAGTACTGTAGGGACTTAAGGCAGACTGGAAATTGTAAAATGCGTAAGCTGAAAAGATTATGATCATGATTAAGCCAATGACTAGCTTTTTGCTCATTTTTTCTTCTCCAACCTCTTAATACGCAGATCAAGCCTGAGGAGATAGAAAAACAGACCAATCCAACCTACAGCTGTCACGGTGAAGACCAGGAATAAATGGTTCACTTAATCACCCCGCAATATTTCCTGCCTGTTGACATCATTTAAAACCATCAGCCTGACCTGCAAATTATAGATCCAGGCAAATAGACCGCTGAAAGCAACCAGCGAAGCAATAAGGGTTAACAAAAGGAAACTGTCGATCCTGAGCTGTAAACTTACATTAAGGATCGGGTCAGGATGCAAAGTATGATAGAGCCGGGGAATGATAAATACGAGAAAAGGGACCGTAACAAAGGCAAAAATGCTATAAACGGAAGCCAGGCGCGCCTGAACCTTCTCATCCGGCAAAGCAGAACGCAGAGCGAAGTAAGCACCGTAAACCAGCAGCAGGATCAAAACAGTTGTCTGCCGGGGGTCCCAGTTCCAGAACATCCCCCAGGTACTCCGGGCAAAGATAGCGCCGGTTATCGTCGCCAACATCGTAAATAATAACCCTAACTCCGCGCTGCATCGCGCTTTTATGTCATAGAAACGGTCTTCTTTTCTCAGGTAGCGGATGCTGTTGATCATCGAAACCAGGTATGAAATGACCCCAACCCAGGCCAAAGGAACATGAAATATAATGATTCTGGCCAAATCACCAAGACCGGTTTGAGGAATTGGCAGGTAAAACGCAGTATAGATCACCGCAAGCACCCAGACACCCAGTATCACTTTCAACAACACTTTCCGGCTCACTCCTGATTAAAATCGCTAAAATAGCAGGCAACGATCACCAATAATCTTTAATCCCGCCAGACATAGTCAAAAAGTAAAACAGATAAAGTGATCAAAACCACAGCGATCGATATTAAAAACAGCAGACCAGATATAATTTCCTGAAAGATGGCCCCGCGAAAAACAACTTCGGTCAGCTTCGCCGCTGTAAAAAGAATCGGTAAGATTACCGGAAATACAAGGGCAACAAACAGTGCATTACCGGCATCGGCCTTTGCGGCAAGAGCAGACAAGATCGTCGATGCTCCTGCCAAACAGGTGGATGCAGCGATGGCAATCGCAGCAACCAATAAGAAACCTCCCCCGGGCGGTGCAACAAAGAAATAATAGCAAAAAAGTGTTAACAATACCAATCCACTTAACAGGGTGAGGTTTGATAACAGTTTACCCAGGTAGACATTTAGAGGGGCGGTAGATAACTTTAATGCTGATGCCGTCCCCTGTTCTTCTTCCTTGACGAAACTACGATTAAAAATGAACTGTGAAGCAAAAAATATGATGATCCATAACAATACAGCGTGTAGCTCCGCAGGGATCAAAACAGGACCGATGACAAAGCTGGTCATGGCAACCGCAGCAACTACAAATAGGAATATTGTCAGCAAAGTATAACCGGTTCGAAGCTCTTCGATCAAATCCTTTTTAGCCACCAGGCTGGCTAAACGGATTGAGGCGAATAGTCTCGCTGCCATATTTTTTTACCTCTTCTTCATCATTGGTGGCCATAACCGCCAAACCTTTTTTCAACTGCTGATCCAATACCTTGTAGATCATCAGTTTTCCGGTGTGATCAAGTCCGGCACCCGGTTCATCCAGAACTAAAAACAAAGGCTCGTGAACCAGCGCACTTGCCAGTTTTAAACGTTGCTTGATTCCGGTTGACAGGCATGAAAACTGTTGAAAAGCAAATTTTTCAAGTTCAAAGAAATCCAATAGTTCAGTTATTTTCTTTTTCCAGTTTTGAACATCTCGCAGGCGGGCAAATAAAACAAGATTTTCAAAAACAGTAAGCTTGCCATAAAGATTAAGATCGGGAGATGTCAATCCAACATACCTGAATAAAACGTGCGGTTTAATTTTTTTACCGGCAAGGATAAAATCAACCCGGCCTTCTTTAGGTTGAAGCAAACCACAGATCATCTTAAGCAGCGTGGATTTTCCTGAACCGTTTGGCCCGGCAACCATACAACATTTCCCCTGGTCGATTCGCCAATTTAAATCTACGATTACCGGCTTATTGTCAAATGATTTGCTTAAGGCTTTAATTTCAATATAACTGTCCATTTTTTTCGGTTCCCGCTTAAATGTGGAAAATATTATTTTTCAATGCCTACGCGGGCGGGAACTCCTTTGTCCATGTAGTGTTTGAGCGAGCGCATTTCGGTTACCAGGTCAGCCCGGGCAATTATCTCCGGCGGAGCTGCACGCCCGGTCAGAATCAGTTCCATAGAGGTTGGTTTCTGATCAATCAGGGTAAGAATTTCTTCTAATGTCAAAAGGCCGCCATGTAAAGCTGCCATAACCTCATCCAAAATCAGGATATCATAATATCCATCGGTCAGGACCTCTTCAACCTGCTTGAGCTCTGTCTTAAGCATGGTTTTAAGTTCCGCTTTTTCCGCTTCCACCATCAAATCGAAGAATTTCCTGGTTTCCGCCAGACGGATGATTTTAAAGCGTCCTTCCAAAAGGAGCGTACTTATCAGTTCCCCGCTGAGAGCCCCTTTCAGAAACTGGAACATTACGACTTTCAGCCCCCAACCGACAGCTCTTAACCCCAGACCCAGGGCAGCGGTAGTTTTGCCTTTGCCGTCCCCCGTGTAGACCTGAACATAACCTTTTTTCAAATTGCCGCCTCCCTGGTTAGGTTGCTTCGATAATATTCTGATGTTAATCTTACCTTGCCAACCGATTCGTGGCAATAGTGAGCCATCGGGGGTCATATTCTTTAGCAAGCTTCAGAAGATATGAACAGTATTTTCAACTGGCTCTAAAAGAAAGTTGTAACGTTTCCGGTTTATAGTTGTGCCTTCAAACAAAATATGTTAAGATAAAAATAACCTATTTGGTTATATTTATTTTTTGTTTGTAAAGGAGCTGTCCATAAAATGAAAGAGTTTTTAGCCAAAGCCCTCAAAATGAAAGATCTTGCAGCCTACCAAGACGGTGCCGTCGTCAGTAAGGAAGTGCTTAAAAAAGATACCGGAACAGTTACAGTTTTCGCCTTTGATCAGGGGCAGGGCTTAAGTGAACATACTGCGCCTTTTGACGCCCTGGTTGAGGTCCTAGACGGAGAAGCGGAAATAATTATTTCCGGCAATGCTCACCAGGTAAGCGAAGGTGAAATGATCATCATGCCGGCTGGTGAGCCGCATGCTTTAAAAGCCAACAAGCGCTTTAAAATGATGTTGGTCATGATCCGCTCATAATATAGTATAATTAATAATGGTAAAGGTAATTAGGAGGTGGATTTAATGTCTTTTAAAGTTAATAGTAATGTAACCTGGGTCGGCAAGGTAGACTGGGAGTTGCGCAAATTCCACGGAGAAGAGCTCAGCGCTCATCGAGGCAGCACCTATAACTCTTATTTGGTCAGGGGGCCTGAAAAAACGGTATTGATTGATAGCGTATGGGGTCCTTTCGCCAAGGAATTCTTGCAAAACCTGAAAAAAGAGATCGACTTGAATAAGATCGACTATATCGTAGCAAACCACGGTGAAACCGACCATAGCGGAGCGCTGCCGGAGCTGTTGCGTGAAATTCCGGGCACACCGGTCTATTGCAGCCATGCCGGAGTAAAATCGCTCAAGGGACAATACCACGAAGAATGGAACTTTATTCCGGTTAAAACCGGGGACAAGATCGATTTGGGTGGCGGTAAGGAGCTGGTTTTCGTTGAAGCAAAGATGCTGCACTGGCCTGATAGCATGTTTTGCTATCTGACCGGTGATCATATCCTCTTTCCGAACGATGCTTTCGGGCAGCACTATGCCACTGAGTATATGTTTAATGACCTGGTAGATCAGACAGAGCTTTATGCTGAAGCAATTAAATACTATGCCAACATTCTTACTCCCTTCAGCCCACTGGTTACGGCCAAGATCAAGGAAGTAGTAGGCATGAATCTGCCGGTAGAGATGATCTGCCCCAGTCACGGAGTAATCTGGCGTGATGACCCCCTGCAGATTGTCAATAAGTATCTTGAATGGGCAGACAGTTACCAGGAAAACCAGGTCACGATCATCTATGATACAATGTGGGATGGCACCCGAAAGACTGCGGAAGCCATTGCCCTTGGCCTGAAAGAAGAAAATCCAGAGTTGAATATTAAGCTTTATAACGCCGCCCGTTCCGATGTTAATGACATTATAACCGAAATATTCAAATCAAAGGCCATCATTATCGGCTCACCGACCATCAATAAGGGCATTCTCCACTCGATCTCTTCCCTGATGGAAATGGCCAAAGGGTTGAAGTTTAAACAGAAAAAAGCAGCAGCCTTCGGCTGTTACGGGTGGAGTGGTGAATCGGTGGGAGTAGTCAACCAGCTGCTTGAAGAAGCCGGGTTTGAATTGATCAGCAAAGAAGGGCTTAAAGTCCTTTGGAATCCCGATCAGGAAGCAGTAGAAGCAGCAAAAACGTTGGGCCGTGAGGTCGGCAAAGCAGTGAAGTAAACCACCAAGAAAAGTATGATCAGACCGGAAGGTAACTTTTACATGGAGTTACACTTCCGGTTTTATTTTTCGGTACCGATACCATGCCAGTAAAGATCGATCAACCCGGAAACCTGATCTTGGTTCAACTCCAGGTTATCAATGATGATCATACCACCCATTACGACATAGGTGAGTGACAAAAACAGACGGCCGGCCATTTCAAGGTTAATATCGGAACGGACCTCTTTTAGTCTGATTCCTTCCTCAAGCAGGCCGATCACTTCCTGTAAAAGTTCCTGACGTCTGCCGATTATCCATCCCTGGAGTTCCTGAAAATAAACCGGTCTTTCGTTATAAAGCAGGTGTAGCCGCTTACGATTATCCTTAATCAGCTCAAGATGAGCAAAGATCACATCCTCCATCGATTTTCTTACCGACTGGGGTTTAAGTAAATATTGGCGGAATGATTGCAGGTAAAAATCGGCACAGTATGAAAAACACTCCTTGAAAAGATCTTTTTTGCTAGAAAAATATTCATAAACGGTTCCTTTGCCAACTCCGGCCTGCTCTGCAATTTCAACTACTGTAACCTGGTAAAAGTCTTTATCCAGAAACTTCTCAACAGCAGCCAGTAAAATCTGTTCTCTTTTGTTGCCGGGTTCTTTCGTTTTAACAAATTGTGTTTGCATTGTTAAGCCTCCGATCACTGAATGCCCAAAAATTAGTGGAGCTTGCTGCAAGATGATCTTCTACCAGTAAATTTTAATCAGGTATAGAAAGAGGGCGGAAATCGCTAAAACCACGATCATCCGTAAAACCAACTTAATAAAGCGGCGATCCCGGCCGTTACCTGAACCATTGACTCCGGAAGCTAAATATTTGTGACTTGATTGGACAGCATTGTGCTGCAAGGTTTTTTTCTCCCGGTTAACAACCTTGTAGATCGACGGAATGGCCAGCAGTAAAAGAATAGTGCCGGTTATCTGGCCACCGATGATCGTGATTGCCATCGGAGCCTGCAACTGACCTCCCTCGCCAAGACCCATCGCCAGGGGCACAAGGCCGAGCACGGTGGTTGCGGTTGTCATCAAGATCGGGCGTAAGCGGGCAGCAGCTCCTTCCACAATCGCCTCCACCAGGGGCAAACCGTGAATCCGGCGCTGCTGGTTGATAAAATCAACCATAATGATGCCGTCATTGACCAGAATCCCGGAGAGCACCACCACCCCAATCATTGCCGGAATACTAACCTCGTTGCCGGTAATGATCAAAGCCAGCACTGAGCCGGTATAAGCCAGAGGCAGGCTGCAAATAATGATAAAGGGATGCAGCAGCGATTCAAACTGGGCGGCCATAACCAGGTAGACCAGGAGTGCAGCAATGATCATCACCAGCTGTAGCTCAGACATCACATCGCCCATCAGGTTGGAGCTGCCAGCTGTTCTTACTTCATATCCAGGAGGTAAGCTCAAATCCTCAAGTATGGTAAGGGCTTCTTCTGTTGCTGTGCCTAAATCGACGTCACCATACTGGATCTGAATCTGCCCGATTATCTGCTGGTTCTCCCGGGGAATACTCTGTGGTCCGAAAGCTTCGCTCAGCTCCGCCACCTGATTCAACTGCAGGTACTCGCTGGTAGGCGAATAAAAACCGATGCTGCCAAGATCTTCAATACTACTGATATCCCGTTGCTGGTAGCCAAGAACTATATTCAGCACTCCAGCGTCAGTCTCAATACGGCTCACCGGTATCCCTTCCAACGCCTGCCGCACTGCTGTCGCCACCTGGATCAGGGTTACCCCTTTTTGCAGCGCCTGACCGTGATCCAACCTGATATGGACCTCCGGCCTGCTCTCTTCAAGTGACGACTGGATATCTGAAAATGATGGATGCCGCTCAAGCATAATTATCGCCTGCTCTGTTAAGCTGATCACTTCGCTTAAGTCAGTGCCGCTGATTACCAGGTCGAGGCTGGGTTCCAGACCGGCAGCGTCAAGCAGCGATTCCCGGGTAAATGTAACTTCTGCTTCAATCGGTAAACTTTCCAACTCTTTTCTAACCTCATCCATCAGCATGTTGATTTCACCAACAAATTCAGGTTCAATATCTACTCTAACCTGGGCTTCGCTGGCAACACCTCCTTCACCAGGCGCTCCGATAAAACCGCCTCCGCCAATTGAGGTAGAAATAGACAATACTTCCGGTCTGGCACTGAGGATCGCCTCAACCTCCAAAACATAATCATCCGTTGACTGCATGATCGTCCCGGGAGGCAGGGTAATATCGATTCGGAATGCAGATTCATCGGGGGAAGGAAATAGTTCGCTGCCAAGCGTGCCGTAGGCGAAAACACCCACCACGACAAAGGATGCAGCAAATAGGAGAACCCACCACGGATAGCGCACCGCAAGACCGAGCAGCCGGTGGTAGGTCGGCTCTCTATCAAATACCTGCCCATTATTTGCGGATTTATGATCACGGCTAAGAGACCGGGAGGCCATCAGGGGAACCACTGTCAGGGCCACCAGCAGCGAAGCAAGGATCGCACAGCCTACAGTTAAAGCAAATTCCCAGAACAACTGACCGGCCAGGCCGCTTAAAAAAACTACAGGGAAAAAAACGCTTAAGGTGGTAAGGGTTGAGGCCGTCACGGCTCCGCCAACCTCGCGGGCACCTTCCATGGCAGCTTCGGCCGGTTCTTTGCCCATCTGGTAATGGCGGTAGATGTTTTCACTAACAACGATTGCATTGTCAACAAGCATCCCTGCAGCCAGAGCCAGCCCGCCCAGAGTCATTAAGTTGATGGTGATGTTCGCGAAGTAAAGCAGCGTAAAGGTGGTAATAATCGCCGTAGGGATACTAATAGCAATAAATAAAGTAGTACGCCAGTTCTTAAGAAAAAAAATCAGCACCAAAACAGCCAGAATCGATCCACCGATCAGCGACCAGGCCAGATCGGCAAGAGCGCTCTCAATTTCTGCTGCCTGATCAAAAATCGTATTAAACTGCACCTGGAACTCGGCATTTTCGCTCTCATCAGTCAGTTTTTGAAACTCAGCACGCAGCTGGCGGGAGACAACAACAGTGTTGGCGTCCCCCTCTTTTTGGATTACCAGCCCGATACTGGGTAACTGGTTATAGCGGCTGATTGTTGTCGGGTTATACGTGTCCTGTTTAATTTCAGCCAGAGTACCAAGTGAAATCGGTTCAATAGGAAAATCGTCGTCAAAACTGATCGAGCCAAGCGAAGAACCTCCAGGCATCATGGAGTTGAGAATCATTGTTGTGGCAATTTGGTTAAGGCTATCTTCCAGCAACCTTGAAGTATCGCCGATCCCCTGCTGAACATCACTTTGGACCCCTTCCAGCCAGGCCCCGTAATCAGGAATTGCAACTATCGGTTCACGTCGGACTCTTTCCCAATCCTGGTGAAAGGCAATCTTAATCTGTTCAGAACTGGATTCGACAATAAGCGGATAATTAACAACAAGCGACCTGACCTGTTCGAAAGTTATTTCATTTTGGTGTAACCGGTTTTGATCGAGAGGCACAATTAGATAACCATTATCCAGTTCTGCCTGGTCTATCCGCCATATATCTTCCAGCCTGACCACTCCTTCTTCCCCCAGGGCTGAAGGGTTCTCCACAGTCAGGGGGATCTTGCCGAGACCCTCAACTGACATGACCAGGCTCTGCAACCCCTGGTCGTAGGTAACGTTGGGGTTGACTGTGAAAAGTAGTAAACTGGAGGCCATATCGCCATCACTTTGTGCGACCCAATCTGAATCGAGCGGTAGAATCAGGTTTCCTCCGGCAAAGATTGCCTGATCAAAACTAAACAGATCATCCCAGTAAAGTTCACTTACCGGAACCGGCCTTGAAGCGGCTCTGCTACCTGCTGCCAATCCACCATTCTGCCCTGATAGAAACTGGTTCAGGTTGATATCAACTTCCTGCCCGACCAGCTTGGTGAGCTGATCCTGATCGACCTTAAAACCAACAATAAGATCTGATAAAAGGTCACTATCAGCGTACCGACCCAGAAACCTGACCCTAACCTGGCGGTCATCAAGTTCAATGATTCCCGCTGGCAGATCAATCAGGCTGGCCCTTAAAACGTTGGCAATCTGTTCAAAAGAAATTTCATATTCCGCCATCACCTCAGGCGTGGTCCTGATAAATAGATCCTGACGGGCACCGCCCTGAATCTGCACGCTGGCCACCCCGGACAGCGATTCAAGCCTGGGAAGGGCTTTCTCCTCGAGCCAGTTAGTCAGCACAATCGGATCATCTGAGCCACTGGCCGAAACCTGCATGATCGGCAAAAGGGTCGGATCAAATTCAAACAGCAGTGGCCGTTGCACACCATCAGGGAAGCTGATCAGGTCCATGCGGACATTGACGTCTTCCCGCACTTTTTTTATATCGGCGCCCCAGTTAAAGCGCAAAATGACCAAAGAAAGGTTTTCACGAGAGAATGAATTCAGGCCGGTAAGACCGCTGACTGCAGAAACACTGTCTTCGATCGGTTTGGTAACCAGCTCAAGTGTTTCCTGGGGCGAGCTACCCGGAAAAGCTGTAATCACCGCCAACACCGGAGCCTGAATCTCAGGCAACAGATCAAGCGGGCTCTGATAAAGACTGACCAGGCCGATCACCAATATGACAAGCAGAATTGTTAATGTCGCTATTGGTCTTCTGACCGCTAATGCCGATAGATTCAAACGGCGTTGCCTCCCTCTGAATATAACCGGCCGACCGGTCGGTCGGTCGGCTTAATTTATTCTAACACAAATGTTTTTAATTACAAAGTAGCTGCTAAATAAATTTTAGCGGTTTCTAGCTATCGAGTAGGCAGCCAGAGCGATCGAAGCCATCTTACCCATCGGCGGTTCATTGCGAGAAGTGAGGATAACCGGCCTTGATGCACCAAGGACCAGACCACCCATCCGCCCACCGGCAAAGTAGATGATCGCTTTGCCTAGCAAATTACCGGCTTCAATATTGGGCACCATTAAAAGATCGGCTTTGCCGGCAATCGGGCTGTCTATGCCTTTATGTAAGGCAGCTTCCAGACTAACAGCTATATCAAGAGGGGTGGGGCCGTCAACGATCGCCCCCGGAAAGGCCTGCGGGGCCATTTCTTTTAAAGCCTGGGCATCCACGGTTGAGGGCATCTTCGGATCAACTTTCTCATTGGCGGTTAAAAAGGCCACTTTCGGCTGATCAAGACCCACAGCTTGCAGAAATTCAACAGCGTTTTGCGTGATCGCCTTTTTCTGTTCCAGGTTGGGACTGACGTTAAGCCCTCCGTCGGTCATGTAGATCAGGCGGTAATAACCGGGCACTTCGTAAATTGCCAGGTGGCTTAAAATCCGATCGCGCCTCATTCCATCTTCCGGGTTAAGCACCGCCCTTAAAAAATCGGAACTGTTAACCATACCCTTCATCAGAATATCAGCCCGACCGGCGGCCACTTCTCTGACTGCCCTTTGAGTAGCCTGAATCGGATCGGGTTCATCAATCACCTCTATGCCCTGAAGGTTCAGACTAACAGTCATCGCCTGTCGCCAGATCCGCTCTTCCGGTCCGATGAGAATAAAATCGACCAGGCCCTCTTTTCGACTGTCTCTAACCGCTTCCAAAACTGCCTCTTCCGACGCAGCGGCAACGCAAAGGCGACAAGGCGGTAACTCTTTAACCGCAGCAATTACCTGATAAAAGTTTTCAAAAGACACCCTGAACCCTCTCCTTTATTAAGCAATAAGCCGTATCTTCCAGATCTAAACCCTAATATTTTAGGGCTTTTACCTCTCCGCGTAAAACACGCAGCGCCCCCGCAGCCAGGGCTTCAAGTTCTTCCTCACCGGCCAGAACCTGCACCGGCGCAATAAATGCTATTCTTTCGGTGATCAGATCTACTAAGGTTTTTGCATTGGCCATTCCCCCGGTGAGCACAATGAGATCCACATTGCCTCTTAAGACTGTAGCCATCGCCCCAATTTCCTTTGCCACCTGATAAGCCATGGCCAAAACAACCTGCAGTGCTTCCTGGTCGCCGTCCTTAATCCGTTGTACAATACTGACAAAATCCTTGGTTCCAAGATAGGAAAAAATCCCGCCCCGCCCGGTAAGCAAGCGCGTAATCTCCTCCTGGTTATTAGAGCCTTCAAAACAGAGACGAACTAGGCCCAAAGCCGGCAGAGTACCGCATCTTTCCAGGGAAAAAGGCCCTTCTTCGTTGGCGTTATTAACATCGATCATCTTGCCGCGTTGATGAGCTGACACGGAGATCCCGCTGCCAAGATGAACAACCACCAAATTTAGATCTTCGTAACACCTGCCAAACTGCCTTGCAGCTTGTCTGGCCATCGCCTTCATATTCAGGGCATGCGACATGCTGAGGCGGGGGACTCCTTTTAAACCCGAATAACGAGCTTCCGGTTCAAACTCATCAACAGTTACAGGATCAACAGTGTAAATGGGGATACCAAGTTCACTGGCCAGTGGCAGAGCAATGATCGAGCCGAGGTTTGAGGCATGCCATCCATATTTGGCAGAGCTGAGATCGGTGCAGACTCGTTCGTCAACCAGGTATGTGCCGGAAGCCAGTGGTCTAAGCAATCCGCCGCGCACTACAATTGCCGCCAGCTTTGTCAAATCAATATTATTGTTCTTCAGATATTCTAAAATCGCAGTCCGGCGAAAAGCAGCCTGTTTTTCACGGTTAAGGTCGGCAGTAGTTTCAATTGCGGTATGCCGGAGGGTTTCCTTGATCAGACACTGATCATCTTCAAATAAGCCAATCTTAGTTGAAGTAGACCCCGGATTAAGAGCAAGGATCATAAACATCTGGATTCTCCCCTGCCAAATTCAGTTGGCTCATCGGTGGCATGATTTAAGCAGATAATTTCAACTATAAATTATTGTAAGCGATTCGCTAAGCGATTACAAATTTAAGGTAATTACTCTGCTAAAAGACAGTCTCGCTTTCGGCTTTTGCCTGTTTGATCGAGAGAGCAACCCGGTTCCTCTCCCGATCAATAGAGAGGATCTTGACAGTCACCGCTTCTTCAATCTGTAAAACATCAAGGGGGTGTTTAATGAAACGATCGGCGATTTCTGAAATATGCACCAGTCCATCCTGATGTATACCCAGATCAATAAAGGCCCCAAAATCTACGATGTTGCGGACGATCCCCATCATGACCATTCCAGGCTCAAGATCATCAAGTTCGGTAACAGATTTCAAAAAAATTGGTTTGGGTAAATCTTCTCTGGGATCGCGGCCGGGTTTTCTGAATTCCTCCAGAATATCACGAACAGTGGGCTCTCCAGCGCCAAAAGTTGCGGCCAGTTCGGCAACCATTTCAAATCCGGGAGCAGCAATCTTTTCCGGTGAACCAAGATCGTTTTTGTTGAAGCCAAGTTTCTCCATCATTTTTCTGGCCAAATCGTAGGATTCAGGATGAACTGCACTGCGCTCAAGATACTCCGGGCTTTCAGGCAGTCGCAAAAAACCAGCACACTGTTTGAATACTTTTGGTCCCAAACCGCTTATCTGCAGCAGTTCAGCACGTGTACTGTAGGCTCCAATTTGGTCACGATGCTCGATAATCCGACTGGCAACAGTGCTGTTAATGCCGGCCACATAGGAAAGCAGGGCAGCTGAAGCGCTGTTTAAATCCACACCAACACTATTCACACAACTTTCCACGGTTCCGGCCAGAGAGCTATCCAGATCTTTAGCCGGCATATCATGTTGGTACTGGCCTACACCGATTGCTTTCGGCTCGATTTTAACCAGTTCGGCCAGTGGATCCTGAAGCCGACGGGCAATCGATACAGCACTGCGCTCTGCCACATCTAGATCCGGGAATTCTTTGCGGGCCACCGGTGAAGCAGAATAAACACTGGCTCCAGCTTCGTTTACAATAGTATATTCAACAACCGGCTTCTCTTCTTTGATCAGGGCTGAGACAAAAGCTTCACTTTCTCGCGACGCTGTGCCATTACCGATGGCGATACAATCTATTTTGTGTCGGTCGATCATTTCCACCAGCTTTCGCTTTGCGTCCTTTTGGTCATTGCGCGGAGCAGTGGGAAAAACGGCTGCCGTTTCAAGCAGGCTTCCGGTTTCTGACACAGCAGCCAGTTTACAGCCGGTCCGAAACCCGGGATCCCACCCAAGCACTCTTCGATTGCGAACTGGGGGCACCAGGAGACGTTTCCTTAGATTAACCCGGAAAACTGTCAGCGCTCCGGCAACAGCTTTCTCTAACAGCGCCTGCCACAGTTCCCTTTCCAGTGCGGGGTGAACCAGGCGTTTCAGGCTTTCTGCTGCTGCCCCCATTATCAAATCTGCACATTTCTCGTTGCATGCTTCCGGAATATAAACCGTCGTAATGATTGCCTGGGCTGTTTCATTATCGACCACCAATTTAAGATCAAGTGCTTTTTCTTTGATCCCGCGGTTAATGGCCAGAACCCGGTGATCTTTTATTTTAATCAGCGGTTCGCTGTACTCGCTATAATCATCATATGTTTTATCCTCAGCTTGCGCTTTTTTACGAATCTCAACGGACGCTGTTTTACGGTAAAGAACGCGCAGGACTTTGCGCACTGCCGCATCGTCGGAAATCATCTCGGCAATAATATCGGATGCGCCCTGTAATACAGCTTCTACAGTGAGTAGATCCTGCTCACTTTTCAGGTATTCACCCGCTTCTGCCTGAGGATCGATCCGGCCCCCTAGGATGAGCTGAGCCAGCGGCTCCAGACCTTTTTCACGAGCTACTGACGCTCTGGTTTTCTTTTTAGGCCTAAATGGCCTGTATAGGTCGTCAAGCTCGGTGACAGTTGCAGCAGCTTCAAGCTTTCCCTGTAGTTCCGGAGTTAAGGCATCCTGTTCATTGATCAGGCGAATAACATCCATCCGCCGCTCTTCGAGATTGCGATACTGCGTTATTTTTTCCTGCAACAGGCGCAGTTGTTCATCAGTAAGCCCACCGGTCATCTCTTTACGATAGCGAGCAATGAAAGGCACCGTATTGCCTTCATCCAGTAAAGCTGCGCTCTGGTTGATTTTATTTACAGCTATTCCTGTTTCCCTGCTAATTCGCTTAACTATTTGATCCTGCATAAGGGCCCCCTTACCTATTCGATTATGATTAACTATCTTCCGCCGGTGCCTCTTCAACTGGCGGAATTTCGTCCGGAAGGGGATCAACTCCAGGATCCGGAGGCAATTCCGGTTCACTTTCCGGCTCAGATTCCTCTTCCGGATCCGGTTCGGGATCCGGCAAAGGCTCAGGCTGCTCCTCCGTTAGCGGCAGTCCTTCGGGAATAAGCTCTGGAATAATCTCCGTTTCCTCCTCAGGAGAGGGTTCCGGAGCAACCGGACCCGGCAGATATGGCGGATCAAGCCTCTCTACCAAAAGACCGAAGACCTGTTTAATTATTTCTAACCGATAATCATCATCAATGACCAGATAATAAATGTTGTTGCCATCCCTGTTTGAGAGCTTTCCCTCGCCGGTAAACACATAACCTTCAATCCGGTCATAGTCGACCCGGAAACCAAACAGTCCTAAGGCCAGAAGCTCCAATATATGAAATGAGGTTTCAATGTTGCTGTCGACTGCCCGGTAAAAGGTAGGCAGAGAAAAGATCCCCCGGGGCGAAAGAAGCTGGCTAAAGAGGGCGATTAATGCTTTTTGCTGTCTTTGGGTTCGCCCCCGCTCACCACCGAGATTATCAGCCCTGCTACGCACGTATTGCATAAAAGCAGACCCGTCCAAACGCTGCCGGCCTGCAGCAACCTGGATATCACCCCTACCGTAGTTGGAGCGAACATCATTTTCAACATCGATTACCACCCCTCCGACTGCATCCACGATCTCTTTGGCTCCATCCATATCAACAACCAGGTAAGCATGGATTGGAATGCTGCCGAGGAAATCTTCAACCGTTCTGATTACCGTATCAACACCACTCTGGTGGCGGTTTTCACCTTCAGCCTTCCGGTAATAGCCGTACATATAAGAGTGGTTTATCTTGTCATCGGTGTCAGAACCGCTGATTCGCACATAACTATCACGTGGAATGGAGACCAGCGATACCTGGTGTGATGAAAGATCTACTGCCGCAACCATAATTGTGTCAGGTCGAAAAAGGCTCATATGCTCCTCACGGTCAGCCGACCGGTCAAAACCCAGTAGTACTATGTTTAAAGTATTACCCTTAAGATAATCAACTCCCTCATCCGGAGAAATAGCAAGCCTGCCGGTAAAAACTCTCTCCGGGAAATAACCGATTAGCAACAGGGCGATAATGGAAATCGCACAAATAAATAGCAGTAGTTTCTTTAGAAATGAACCTTTTCTTTTTTTTCTTCTTTTCCTTGCCACTATTAGCAGCTCCTCAAAAATGATCCTACCATCAGTAACCGGCGCGATAATAAGTTAATTGCTATTAATATGTCGTTATTTTAGATAGCGGCAGGAAGCGCAGAACTACACGGCCCTGAATATTCACTAGTGGCACCGGACCGATCTGCCGACTGTCACTGCTGTGATTGCGGTTATCACCTAAAACGTAAACAAAGCCATCCGGAACAACTACCGGAGCATGCTCGCTGGCCATCTTGTTCTTGATATAGACCTCCGGTAAAAGTTCGCCATTGCGGTAAACGCTGCCCATGATAAATTCGAGGTTATCACCAGGTAGGCCGATTACCCTCTTTACCCACATATGATCTCTTTTCTGTTGTATGAAAAGCGCCGGCAATGGGCTTTCGATAAATCGATCCATAATGGTACGCTGCCGTTCAACCCTGCTGTCGATGATAATAATATCTCCATAGTCAGGGATTGATCCTAACAGATAAGGAGTAAGAAAAACTATTACCCGGTTACCCTGCCGATCAAAAGTCGGCTCCATCGATCGATCAACAATATCATAGGTTTGAATAACCAGTACGCTCACTGCCACTGTAACAACAACGATCAGGGCAATTTGTTTGATCCAGGCTCCCAGGGTAGATTCTCTTCTTTTTTCGTGCATCTGTTTTCGACCCCTTTTACCGTTTATGGCTAGCTTCCTTCTATCATTGGCATCATCATCTTTAGACTGATTAGGCCTCCGTAGATTATAGCATCATGGTTAAAAAACCGCACCACAGTGGCAATGCATTTAGCTATCGAAAAGTTTATTTTGTAAAGCGAAAATCGCCAGTTGAGTGCGGTCGCGCAGATTCAGCTTTTCAAGCAGATGGGTTACATGAGTTTTAACTGTGCGTTCACTGATATATAGCTGCTCCCCAATTTCTTTATTGCCCAGTCCACGTGCAATCAGCTCCAATACTTCCATCTCACGCGGACTGATCTGATCTGCAGTGCCGGTACTTTTATTAACGCCACCAACTTCCTGCAACATCTTAGCTGCAGCCAGGGGATGCAAGGTCGGATTTCCGGCGGCAGCGCTGCGAATTGCCTCTGATAGTGCTGCTGCAGCAACATCTTTCAACAGGTAAGAAAGCGCACCGGCCCGGATTGCCGGTAACACCAGATCGTCTTCCACCTTGCTGGTCAAAACGATAACACTTGATTGCGGGCTTTCCTCCAGGCATCTCCTGGTACCTTCCACACCGTCAACCCCGGGCATTAAAAGATCCATCAATATTACATCCGGCTTCAGACGTCCGGCCAACACTGCTGCCTCAGCGCCATCTGCCGCTTCACCAATCACCTGCAAGTCAGATTCTGTTTCCAAAAAGATTTTTAACCCTTCACGGACCAGCCCGTGATCATCTACCAGCATAACCGTTATCATCTTCAATCACTTCCCTCTCCAGCTAAGGACAGCTTCACTGTAAGTTTGGTTCCCCGGCCAAATACGCTGTCGACGATCACCTGGGCACCGATAGCCGCTGCTCTTTCCCTGATTCCAGAAAGCCCGACAGCTGTTATGTTAACTCGTGCCCGGGGTTCGAAACCTTTGCCGTTATCGTGTACTTGCATCTGGACCGAATCACCCTGTTGCAACAGCCGGATATTGACCTGATCTGCCTGTGCATGTTTGCTGATATTGTTCAGCGCTTCCTGGGCGATCCGAAAAAGACCTTCGCCCTGTTCACCAGTGAGGCCAACTGTGAGATCAATCTGGTCAACCAATTTCCAGCCTTCCCGCTCGGCCAGGTTAGTAGCATACTCCTGCAGGGCCTTACCCAGACCTTCCCTTTCCAGACTGATCGGCCTGATCTGCATGATCAGCTCCCGGATCTGACTGTGTGCCTGGCGGGCAATCAATTCCAGGGTTTCGCTCTCCTCAACCAATGCCTCGCTATTGTCAACATTATCTTTGATCTTTTTCCTCAAGGCTGCGGCTCTCAACACCAGGACAAAAAGTTGCTGGTTAACAGTATCATGAAGATCGCGGGCCAGGCGCATTCTCTCTTCAAGAGCCGCACCGCGCCCCGCTTCTTCAGAGAGGAGGCGATTTCTTTCAGCCAGGGTTTTTAAAGCGCCAATAGCCTCTTCCAGCTGAACCGCCATCAGGTTTAGCTGTTCTTCCAACCAGCCGACTTCATCCTCAGGGCCTTTATCCAGCCTGGCCTGATAATCACCGCGGGCGATGCTCCCAGCCATTCGGCCTGCTTCCCAGAGGCGGAGTTTCACCGAGCGGGTAATCAGCGAACCGGCAATTGCTGCTAAAAAACCGACTAGTATTCCGCTTAACAGGGCAATGATTATGGCAACCTGTGATTGCAGGCCCAGGTAAACAGTCGCAACGTAGGAAATCAAGCTGACCAACGCGCCAGTGGCGCCGGCAGCTAGACAAATTGCCGCCAGACGCCACTGCAACCCAAAACTGCGCTCTGCGCTCATTTAACAACTCCTGCTAACGCCGGCAGATAAAGGATCTCCATCTCACCGATGCCCAGTAACGCTTCAATCTGCAGGGTCGCCTCTGCTCCGTCCACTTCGACAACTCTTGTCAGGTTAAGCCCCGAAATACCGGAGCGCTCATCTTCAAAAAGACGCAGTTCTCCAATCCTGACTGCAGCCTGAATATCTAAGCTAACACCACCCGGGACTCTGACGATAACCTCACCCATGCCGACCTTGACCAGAATTCTATGTAAACCCGGCCGGATTTCTGCCGTCGTTAAATCGATTACCACATCGCCGATGCCATGGTGAAATTCCTGATCAGTATCTAAGATCCATGGCGCCCGGCCGTGATAAAGATCACCGATGTGCCCAAATTTTGAACATTTTTTCCAGCCGTCATTTTCTGCATCCCGGCCGGACCAGCAGGAATGTTTGCCCTTGAAGCGGTCACCCAGCAAGATTGAAAGGCCGATGGCTACTAAAATCAGGGGCCAGCCATAACGGGCAATATCCCCGCCGCCAATGGCAACTATTTCGGCATTCTTCAGGATACTGAACAGACCAATAGCTCCGACCCAGAGCCCCAAACCTAGCAGCACCCAGGATGTCCAACCAAAGCTGAGGCTCTCCCAGATAATTACCACTCCGATCAGAAGCAACACAACCGGCCAAAAAGCAAGGCCAAAATTAAAGACTTCGATTACCTGCAGCAAAACCAGGATCCCAAGCAGAAGCAAGATTACCCCCCAAATTTGACGTTTCATGTTTATCTTTCCCTTCTCTGTCATTTGGCAGCGTCCACTAACTGAAGGCTGCTACTTAAACCTTAGCAGCTTTCTGGTGTGTCATGAAGGTCCTGCAGATTGATTCTGCACTCATACCAAAGTAGGATTCTTGTCATTGATCTTTTTCCTGCTGCTTCGTCTTGTTCTAATCACCTAAAATGACTGAAACGATAGGGAAGCGCTAATCGATTGAGTTTTTATGGTGGATCTATTAACATATAATAGATTTATTTAAACTATGGGGGAAATTAGAAGGCTTATACGAGCGGCTTAAAGATTAACACCAGCAGTTGCTACTTTTTTTTTA
>VGTO01000034.1 GCA_016874655.1 Bacillota bacterium
TGCCGGACAACCAAGGGTCGTTGATGTGGCCTTCGATTTTGTTTTTGATTCGCATGAAGGTTTTACCAGGGCGTTTATCAGGCAGTTTGGCGAAACACCGAAAAACTACAGCCGGGGCAGCGGATCCGCCAACATCTTTATGCCCGATCGCATCCGTGACTATTACCTTACTTTACAAAAAGGAGATCTAAAGATGACTGAAAACGAAAAGACGAATACTGTTTTTGTTCAGGTGGTGGAGAGGCCGCAGCGGATGTTAATCTTAAAAAGAGGAGTCAAAGCCAATCACTATTTTGACTACTGTGAAGAAGTAGGCTGCGACATCTGGGAGATCCTCTCCACTATTAAGGAGGCCATGTATGAACCGGCTGGGATGTGGCTTCCGGATAGCCTGGTGAAGCCAGGGACTTCAGCCTATGTAATGGGGGTTGAAGTAGCGATGGATTTTAGTGGTCAGGTCCCGGAAGGGTTAGATATTATTGAGCTGGCTCCATGTAAGATGATGGTGTTTCAGGGCGAGCCTTTCGATGAAGAAAAATTTGGGGCAGCAATTGAAAGCCTTTGGGAAGTAATGAAAAAGTATAAGCCTGAGATTTACGGCTTTGAATGGGCTGATGAAGATGGGCCCAGGTTCCAGCTCGAACCGCAGGGCTACCGTGGATACATCGAAGCCCGCCCGGTACGCCGGATCAATTAACTGATCTCATATTGTGGGTGGTGAGAAATCTTGTTTTGCCCCTTTGTAGTGCAGGTGCTGGAAAAGGATCGCAAAACTTTAAACCTGATCAATCTATTTGCCTTTTTCTTAGGTGTCGGCTGCCTGCTGATCGGCTTTTTGCTCTACTAAAAGGATTGCTTAAGTGATTACAAAAGCAAGAAAGCAGTGAATTAGGATATAGAAATAGCGTTTGAGGAGGTTGACCATGAATTATTTTAAAGTACTCGGTATTGTTTTCGGGCTGGCCGCATTTCTGAAACTTTTTTACATGCACTTACTACCCTGGGATGAAAATAGCTTTAACGAAAAATTTATTCCGAGAAACGGCCACCCTACATAGTGATTATTGCCCTGCTCGGACTGGTCATAGTCGCCCTGACCTGGTATTTGCATTTTACCTTAATCACTGACCATTATGGCACTGCTCTATCTTTTACTGATCAATATTGCCCCAAATCGATACCGGGATCTAGAAGTGTAAAAAGGGGAGCAGTAAAGAGAGTTCGCACTAACCTGCATGGCCTGAATACATTTCCCGGCAAAGCAGTGATTATGCAGTTACCATGTGAGGGGCAGATAGAATTAATGGTTATTCAAAAATGCTGTAGGTTTTGGCAAAGTTTAGAACTGATATTTCACTCTTTTCATATTCAAGATCTCCGGCATAAATTAAATATCCCTTGTCACCGCCGGTTATTTTATTTAAGTAGATTATATTATTATGCAGTGATTTGTTATAAGTCATTGCTGCCTTTATCTCTACCGGTATAAGCTCATTTCTGTTCTTATACAGAAGGTCGATCTCTTTTTGGTTTGCATCGCGGTAAAAGTACAGGTTCGGCTCCATACCCTTGTTCATCCTTGTTTTGAGTGCTTCCAAAATAACCATGTTTTCAAACAAATTTCCCAACAGGGGGTCTCTTGAAATCTGATCAACTTCAGTTATACCTAACAGATATGCTGCCAACCCAACATCTGTAAAATATAGCTTCGGTGATTTAACAAGGCGCTTGCCAAAATTTTCATGATAAGGCTTTAATCTAAAGATGATAAATGAAGCTTCCAAAACTGACAACCACTCCGCAAGAGTTGTGCTAGAGACACCAATATCGCCAGATAAAGCATTGAGGCTAACCAACTGACCAATTCGACCGGCTAATAAATGTAGAAATTTCTCATATTGATCGAGGTTGCGTATATTACTGACCTGTCGTAGATCTCTTTCAATATAAGTTTGATAGTAATTTCGGTAAGCTTTATATGGCTCTAGCTTGTCCTTATAGATACGGGGGAGAAAGCCGGTGAAGATAAGTTCATCACGGCTTAATTTATAACCTGACTGAAACAACTCTTTAATCGACAGGGGGTACAGGGTTAACAGTGCTGTACGGCCTGCTAAAGATTGAGTGATAGCTTCATGTAAATATAATTGGTGGCTGCCAGTTAAAATAAATTGCCCAGCTTGATCGTTTTCATCTGCCATAACCTGGATATAAGAAAGCAGTTCAGGAACTCTTTGCACTTCATCAATAATTACAGGAGGGGGAAATGAAGAAAAAAGTGCTCGTGGGTCATCGACTGCTAGTTGCCTGATATCAGGAAGCTCAAGGTTGCAGTAATTGTAATCAGCAAATACCATCCTCGTCAGGGTAGTTTTGCCAGCCTGACGGGGCCCCGTGACTGTAACAACAGGGTATTGAGTTGATAAATTAACTAATTCGGTTTCGATATCTCGTTTAATCATAATTAAATTTTAACAGTTATTCCTGCAATATTCAAGTTAAAGTTGAAATGTGACACTTTGACGGATAACAGTTGATCCTGACCTGAAACGCTGTTATACTGGTTTAGTAAATTACTAATATACTAAAACAGGGAGTGTCAAAGGTGAGAATACCAACCGCATTAAAGCACAAACCGGTTATCGTAACTGAAGATTACGAGAAAGTAGACGGACGCTTTGCTTATGAATCTGATGCAAAAGGCCTCTCGCTCGGCTTGGCCCAATGGAACGATCGGGGCAAGTTGGATATATCAGCCAAGGTATGGCGCCATACCGGTGGAAAATGGTCTCGCCAATCCGAAGAAATGCCCCTGCACCGGGTTCTTGATTTGGCCATATTAATTTGCCGGGCTAAAAAGTACTTTCAGGAGGCCTATCGATTTGAGAAACTCTACGACCCGCATCAACCTCTAATTGAACGGATTGGTCTGCAGGGTGACGCAATGAGTGTTGCAATTTGCACTGAGAACGATATGATTGATAAGGATATTGCACTTTTCAGCGAAGCCCTGAGCAAAGATGACGAACTGATCAGTGAACGCCTATTTGTATTGGCCCGGATTCTCAGGGATATGGGTATCTGATTAAATAATAAGGAGAAAGGCAATTGAAAAAAAACAAAAAGAATATTTTTATTGTTCTGGCAGCGATCCTGGTTATTGGCGGGGCTTTCGCCGCCAAATATTTTTCCGACTTAAGCAGCTACCGCCAGGCTGTGGAAGAGATCACGATCGGTGAAGTGAATCTCGCGACAATTCCCGACGGAACTTATACCGGTTCCTCTGAGGCTGTTTGGGTCGGGGCGACGGTAGAAGTAACCGTACAGGATCATCGCATTACTAATATTAAGCTCGATCACCGGCACGGTCAGGGCGAAGCGGCTGAAGTAATTACCGACCATGTAATTGAAGCACAATCATTACAGGTAGATATCATCAGCGGCGTTACCTCAAGCTCTAAGGTAATCCTTAAGGCTATTGAAAACGCTCTGCTAAGTGCAACAGAGTAATAGTGTTCTCAGCCCTGGGCTTGCCCGCAATTTCTTTACGGCGCAACTTGTCCCTTAAAAAAGCATGCCAGAACTGTGTGATTGAGTCAAATAAAAAAAAGGAAAGAGGAGCTGGATAAAATGTCTTTAGGTGTTGTTTTTTATTCCAGGAGTAATAATACCAGAACCGGGGCTGAGTACATCGCAGGCAAGGTGAAAGCAGAATTAATAGAACTGACTGAAGCAAATGGGCGAAAAGGGCTGGGAGGTTTTATCAAAAGCGGTTACCAGGCTGTTTCCGGTAAAACTTCAGCATTAATAGGAGATCCCTGGAAAGAAGCCGATAAACACAGTGCCCTTTACCTGATGACGCCTATTTGGGGCGGTAAAACCACCCCGGCAATGAATGCTTTTATGCAGAATGCTGACTTTAAGGGGAAAATGGTAACAGCAATCACTTTTCAGGCAGATGAAAAAGGAGCAGGAACTAAGGTAACCTATGATCGTATTCGTCAAATCGTGGAAAGCAGCGGAGGTACATTTGTGGGTGGCTATGCCCTGCACAGCGCCGCTCCCGGCCGTTTTGCCGGGAAAGAATATATTGAAAAGCAATTGGATGAAAAATATTTAAGTATAATTAAGAATTCCTAAAAGAACAGGACTTTATAAAACTTAAGCCAGGCTATTTACTTATTAACTTATGATACCGTAAGCAAGTTGCCTGGCTTTTCATTTGAAATGGCAAAGTATATGATTTTACGGGCTATCCCGGCATACCTGGAAAGTTAAGCCCAGTTGGTGCCCGTCGTCCCTATGTATTACCCAGGGGTGCCATCCGGGCGTACCATTGTTCCAGTCACTGCAACCGCGCGTAGAGCCCCAGCCATTGGCTCGCCAGTTGTCGAGAGGCAGGTAAGTATCAGTGTATCTCCAACTGCTACTACGGTGGGAGCTGCGCACGGTAACTTCAAGGCTTTCATCGCCAAAAATTGGAAACCAACTGACTGAGTTGTTGCGGTTGCCATGGTCAAGGACTATCAAACAGCCTCTTTCACGGGTTTTGCTACTCCAGTTAATATCAGAAAAATAGAGGTTTGCCACCTCTCGCCTGGCAGCGCCCGAAACAGCGTGGGCTGTAAGACGAAAATCAACATTGTTACGTAAACTCCAGGGCGCGTACAAGCTCATAACTCTAATCATCAATCGGTCGGCCGCCGGCACCTCAAAGCTGTTATTGCTCATGTCACGCTCATAGATACTACCATCTGAGTTAACCACAACCCGGTAGCCTTCCCTCATCTGCTCACGAGTCGAGTTGCTCACTTCACCAACGATCAGGGTGCTGCTTTGAAAGCGCTCGAGGGTAACATTAGGGGCAAATGTGCTTGATGAATCACCGATATCAAGCTGACCCGCCCGTCCGGCAAATGCTTCAAAGGATACGGAGCGGTTGACAAGCGGTCCTTCACCCATATTTCTGATCGTGAAAGCCATTTGACCGGTGTCTTCCCCGGGAAGATAATGCACATCGGTGATCACCAGGTCAGGGGTCTGTGAACAAATAGGGCTATGAATCATCGCCCCGGAGCGCTCATATTCTTCTAAAACATCATCAAAGGGATCTATCACCACACAAGCATCGAAAGGTGGGTCAAGACGCATATCTGGATGTTCCAACACCGTGCGCTGACCTGCTTCAAGCACGAATTCGGGCCAGGTATAAACACCAAAAGAAACCCCATCGCGGCTTAAGAGCTCAATCTTTAAGTCGCGCCAGGGCCAGGTTGCTGAACCGGTATTGCGCACGTGAAGCCGAACCTGGCCGCTGCTCTCGTCAACTTCGAAATCTTCCAGGTTAATCCAGGGCAGCGGTTCCCAACCCTCCACACCGGAACCGACCGGGCTGCCGAAGGCAGGGCCCCACACGTAGGTTACCCGACAGCGCCCATTTTCAGAGACCAAAGCCCCTTCATTTTGTTGATCAAATATCCAGGCCATGCTGCTGTCTAGCTCGTAGATAGAAGATAGCCCTTCGGCGACGAGATCATCACATCCAGGGTCACTGGAGTCGCGGCAGCGCCCCTGGTCTTGATCCATTAGATGAAAACCGAATTCGAAGGCCCCGTCATCCGGAATATCCACAAGCAACACCGGCAGCCTGGGGTTGAAATGCCAGGTTGGGTCAGCAGCCATCTCAGCCAGATTGTAAACTGTGTTATGACGCAAGCCGTTTGGCATATCCAAACTGCCGCCACCGCTATCCGGGGCACGGGTGTCGAAAGCAATGCGCTTTTCATTGGCATAGAAATATCCGTAAACTGGCCCAACATCACCATGATGAGCTGGTCGGCGCCCATCACCACCTAAGTCAAAGGTTTCGAGTTCAAGAAAGGTGATCATAATTTCGCGCTGGCAGTTTTCGGCTTCCTGCTCCAGCCTGACAATAGAAGGTAGTGATTCAGGCCCATCGGGTAAACCGATGCGGTAAGCGGTAACCGAAAAAATGTAGGTTGTGCCGCAGGGTGGGTTGAACCATTCGTAAGGCAACATACTTTCACGCGCATCTGCCGGTTCCACCCACTGCAGGTTACCATTTAAGTAGATCCGGAAACCGTCAATTGGTTCTTCGTCTGGTTGTGGTTCGTAGTCCCAGCGCAGTGAGTTGCGGCGGTTGTCGAGCCGGGCGTTACTTGGTGGGGTCATATTGATATCAGTGTAGAGGGGGACAACTCGTCCGCCCCCTTCAGACGGTGAAACGCTAAAAGTAAATTCGTAAGTTCCATCTACACCACCGCTTAAAGTCATACCTGTCCAGAATTCAGGGGCGATATTGCTTCCCCAGTGGCCAAGTTCTACAGAGTCTGTGCCACCCTCTATGACGCCCACCAGGTTAAGGCTGATCGGCAGGTCAACATTATGCGACCAATTAAATGCCGGTATAGTGCTATCCGCCAGTTCAGAGACATTCCACATTGTTGTGCCATCTGCCTCACTGGCCAAAACAGCGAAGGATTCCTCTGCACCCGGGTCGTCGCGTCCGTCGGGATAGCGGTGCGGAGGAAAGTTGGCATAGCTCACATAAAGATAGAGCTGTTCAAAAGGGGCGGAAGTTGTTAAGCTGAGCAGCTCCAGGCGCAACCTGGTTTGATCTTCTGCCCGCTCGGTCCCGAGCAATTCCGAAATGTAATCCTGCGCCGGGAGGAGGAGCAAATCCTGCACCGGGCGGAGGATGTAGTCATCGATCACCCCGGGCACGGCAAAACCGGATCCGGGCGCAGCCCCCTCGGGTAATGGAGGATCGCCAGCGGGAGGATCATCAGCCGGAGGGTCGTCCCCGGCTGGCGGTTCTTCTACGTCGGGGATGATAACTTCATCCCCCGGGTCGAGCTGATCAGGATCTAACACCGGGTTAGCTAACTCCAGTAAGTCAGGCTCAAGGCTGTAATCATCGGCAATTGAGCGGAGTGTATCACCTTGCACAGCATTGTGGGTTCCTGCGGCGGCCCCTTCGCGTGCGCTTACTTCGAGCACCACCGAAGCCTGACCTGCAGTGCCGTCAGTAGCAATAGCGCGGACAATCACTACGTTATTACCGGCATCCGTGGCCAGCCAGTTGCTGGATAAAACCAGCGAGGTGTTCGGTCCCTCTCCGGGTGCGTTCTGAGCGTCAACAAAAGTATCGTTCACCCACAACTCCACCCTGCTTAAGCCATTGCCGCTCCGTGCGGTGGCATGAACAGCTACTCTTTCGCCAACCTGAAACGGTTCGCGGCTCAGCGGTGAGTGAATCAAAACCAGCGGTTTTGATTCGAGGGCGCGATTGTTTTGACTGACATAGATAATGGCCAACATAATAACACATAAAACCAGCATTAATACGATGAGTAGCCGGGCAGCCCGGCGAAAACTATTTTTCTTCTCCATAGTGGCCTCCTACATCAGCAAGATGGCAAAGTGTGACCAGTTCGACCAGGGACTGATATTGCCGGCCCCGTCTACTGCGCGCACCCGCCAGCGATAGTACCAACCACACTCAACATTAACAGTGGCTTCCTTGACCTGGAGCCCGCTTTGTGAGCCACCGGGTGCAGGCTGCCAGTTGTTATCGCCGGCATGCCTTTGCACTTCCACCCGGTATTCTGAAATGCCGCTTGGGTCGGTCACCGGCAGCCAGGCCATCGATTGCGCCGCTTTGCAGTTAATCGATAAACCGTCAGTAGGTACTGCCGGTATCGGCACAGGCGACGGTGTGGTGTCTGCCGGAGGCGGAGGCGGAGGAGCGGGAGGCTGGGGTGTAACACAGGATCCGGTGACCCTGACTTCCAGGGAATTGCGTTCTTCGGAACCATCAAGATTAAAGACCCTCATGGTATAAAGTTTGTTTTCGCAGAGGCAATCGCGGAAAGCGCCGGTTAATGGTTGCTCAGCACCTTCAAAGATAACCCGGTCGGCATTTTCAACCTGCCAGTGGATGGTGGTGCAGTCTCCGGCCTCAATTTGTGGTGGGTCGGCCCAAAACCGGATTGTGGCCTTTGGTTCAGTTGGTGGAGTTTCAGTGGCTGGTGGTTCGTCTGCGATAGGTGGAGAATCTGGCGGCTTCGGTTGTTCGGCAACAACAGGTTCTTCTTCCGGTTCCTCACCGAAGGTTATGCGCACTGCATCGGGCACACTGGCTGTCCCGTCGGAGCAATAAGCTACCGCCTGAATAGTGTAGACTCCTGGCTCGCCCGGTGTCCACGGTGTGTGGAATGCGGCCAGGCCAGCCCGCATGGGCGGGTTGCTGATGGTGGCCAGTAGATCGCCGTTAATCCAGATTTCCACGTTTTCTACCTTACCCTTTGCCTCGGCGTGACCTTTAATGTTAATGTCCTGTAAGTCGGCAAAGACCAGGCCATCTAGCGGCACATCGAGCCAAACCGTAACACTGCCCGGAGTATCTGTTCGTTTGCAACCTGATAACAGGCTTAAGCCCAGTAAAAGAGTTAAGCAGATAATCGTCACCAACTGGGCTGACCTAATCCTTACAGCGAGCATAGTGAGCCCCCCATATTTTCAAGTGTTTTAATACTCAAATTCCACCACAATAGCAACTGTGCTGCAATGAGCGCGGAAAAAGTCGTCGGCATTATTATTGTTTGTTGCACTGTTTAACCCTAACTTGATCTGCATGGTCTTCGATGGTACATTGATGTAATTGATCAATTCAGTCTTGAAGGTGGAAGACCTTAAGATAAGCGGGCTGCCGACGGCAGTGCTAAAGCTGTCAGTTGCAGAGTTAAAGATGTGCTTGCCCCCGGGGGCAAAGTCAGCGGCCACTAATGAAGAACCATATGGGAAGACCTTGAAATCGACCAGGCTGGCCAGGCCAACCGGATTTCCTACCCTATTTATATTTGTAAATACCAGGTAAGCATCGGTTATGGTATAGTCCCTATCGCCAACAACTGCGATTATTTGATCTCTAAGTGTGCTCAGGTAAAAGTTAAGAAACCCCTTGAACTGGCGGTTAAGTAAATTATCCCCCACCATAACATCACCTGAAATTATATCTCCTGCAGATGTTACCGACCCGCTTAAATCCGCACTGGCCACAACAGAAGCCCTCGCAGATTGGACCCGCCTGATTTCACCCGGATCACCTCCGTTTGCATCCGGCTCCGGCCACAAGGCAAGCTTTACAATCACGCTATCGCTGGCCCCGGAAGGGTCGCGGGCAATAACGTTCAGGCTGACATTTAGCGGTTCCAAATTTCCTGGCGGGTTGGCCGGCGATAGCCATGAAAAGGTCTTGGCTCTCATATTAGGCGGACGCGATTCTGCCCACATACCTTCGCCAATATGATCTATTACGCCGTGACTGGCTTCAACCTCCAGCTCAATCTCATCATCATCTTCATCTTCGATCAAGATATTAAAACTATGTTCACTTTCTTCATAGAAAAGTCGAAAAGGCTCATCAAGTCGATCGGTAATGTTCTCAGCCCTAATTGAAATTCTAACGATTTCAGGTGACCGATTACTACTACCGCTATTGCCGTCTCCGGCAGGTGGTGGGGCTGCCTCATCTTCGCCGTCACCACCCCCGGCATCTGGTTCAGGATCGCCGCCGTCCGAATCCGGAGGACCGGTCGGACCTGACGGCCCCGTGGCAGTGCCCACCACAATCCCGGCAAAAAGCTCAAGTTCAGCTTCTGCTGAGCCTTTGGGGTTTGATGCCAGGGCTTTCAAGAGAAAGGTTTCTTCATCTTCCAACAGCAGAAGGGTTTGATTATTAAGCACTTTACCGACACCATCGTTGCGATTAAAGGTAACCTGCGGCTCCGGCTTCCCGTCTACCTGCGCCTCAACCACCACCCGGTAAAGACCAGTGACTGAATCGGGGCCGCTGCTTTCTACCACCGCAAGGACCAGGGTTGGTTCAGTGTCGGGAGAAAAGATCAGGTCGCTTAGAGGGCTGATTAGAAAGAGTAATACCAATATAATCAAAACCAAAATAATCACCAGCGGCACAAATAAACTTTTTCTTTTTGTGTTTTCATTACGGACAGTTTCCATCAGCGCACTCCTTTCAAAGCATATAAATGGAATGTTTCTTATGTTATTGCAATTATAACAAAATTATAACGGATAGCTATGAAATTTTATGAAATATTCAAAAATAGCTACCTGGGGTCTGTGATAGCCTAATCTGATATCAGATATTTTAGTCCCCGCCATAACTCAGGTTGAAATAACCACTGAGCAAAAACATTTAAATTTAAAATAAGTGCTTGACAACCTGATCAGCGGTGTTTATAATTGGAATAGAAAGTTAGTCTTGGCAAACAATTTATTTGTGAAACATTGCTCAGTAAGAGGTAGTGTTCAGGGATGAATATCAGTGAATCAAGCGAAATGTATCTTGAAACCATCTACATTCTTGAAGATGTTCACGGTCATGCTCATATTGCTGATATCGCAAAAAAACTGGGTGTAACTAAACCAAGCGTATCGAAGGCTATGGAGCAGTTAAAAAGGGAAGATCTAATCAACCAGGAAAGTTATGGGCCTGTTAACCTGACTCAAAAGGGTAAAGCGATTTCAAAGAAGATTTACAGGAAGCATTATTTAATTACCAGGTATCTTGAAAAATCGCTCAACCTTAATCACAGTGAAGCATCAGAAAATGCCTGCAGGATGGAACACATCATCACTGATGCTATGCTGGAAGCTATTGAGCAGTGCATGGAAAGTGATAATTAGATTAATTTATAGCAGGAGGTCAAGATGGAGCTGGCAGTTGTAAACAACATCATAAAGAGCAGATACCATAACAAGAAACTGAGTTTGGTCAGTGAGCGACCAAATTTATCAGAGGCCGTAATTAATGTGCCGTACATAATCAAAGAGGTCAATACCACCGATCAGAACATGAAGGATTTTCTATTTACTTTAGGTTGTTACGAGGGAGAAACAGTAACGGTGATTTCGGTCTTGGCCGATAATTACGTGATCAGCGTAAAAGATGCAAGATACAGTATTGATAAAGATTTAGCCCGGACCATATTGGTTTAAACTGTACCGGCCGGGCTTTTTTTTGCACTAATTGTTAGCCATAGCTAACAATATTATTTCAGGAGGTTTATGATGAAAATTGCCCTTACAGGAAACCCTAATAGCGGAAAGACAACATTGTTCAATGCAATTACTGGTAAAATAGAATATGTTGGCAACTGGCCCGGTGTAACCATTGCCAAAAAAGAAGGCGATGTTAAAAAGGCTCTGAATAAGGGAGAGAGCAGAATAAGGGTGGTTGATCTCCCCGGAACCTATTCCCTGTCACCTTTTACCGGGGAAGAAAGTATCACCAGCGAATTTGTTAAGAATGAGAACCCTGATGTGATCATTAATATCGTTGATGCCACAAATCTGAGCAGAAGTCTCTTTTTTACCACTCAACTTTTGGAACTTGGCATTCCTGTGATTGTTGCGCTTAATAAGTGTGATCTTTTACATAAAAAAGGGATTGTGATCAAGAGGGCGGAATTGGCCGAGAAACTTGGCTGCCTGGTTATTGAAACAGCTTCGACCCAGGGGCATGGGTTACCCGAACTGATTGAGCAGGCCAGGATCGTCTATGGTCATCAGCAAACTGCACCTTTTCCTGGTCTCAACGCAAACGTTAAAGATCATGCTGCAGATGATAGAATTAAACATGAACGATTTGCTTTTGTTGAACAGTTGGTAAAAGTGGTGGAAATGCGTAATGTGGCAAGCAATAAACAAACCGGGCAGGATGCTGCTGATCGTATTATCGCTCATCGGGTTTTAGGCATTCCGATCTTTGCCGCGGTAATTTATGTTGTATTTTCGATTTCGCAAACCCACGTAGGACCTCTTTTTGCTGATTACCTGGTTGGTTGGATTGATAGTTTCTACGAGTATGTGGAAGGCCTGATGGGCGCTGATGTTTCACCTGTGTTAAGCTCGCTTTTATTAGACGGTATTATAGGCGGTGTGGGTGCGGTAATGGGTTTTCTGCCTCTTATTATGGTGCTCTTTTTCCTTTTGGCGCTTCTGGAAGACAGCGGTTACATGGCTAGAGTAGCCGTAGTGATGGATCGCTACTTAAAACGGGTTGGCTTATCGGGAAAATCAATTATCCCAATGGTGATTGGTACCGGTTGTGCAATCCCCGGGGTGATGGCAACAAGGACGATCCGCGACGATCGCCAGCGCCGCACTACTGCGATGCTTACCCCCTTTATGCCTTGCGGGGCCAAGCTCCCGGTTATTGCTCTTTTTGCCGGAGTCTTTTTCAGCGATGCAGCGTGGGTTGGAACAGCGATGTATTTTGTGGCCATTTTAATCATCATAACGGGTGCGCTGATTGTTAAGCGAATTACCAATGAAGGTTCAGCAAAGTCTTATTTTATCATGGAACTTCCGGATTATCGCCTCCCCAGCCTGAAGCGGGCTTTTATTTCGATGATCTCCAGGGCAAAAGCTTTTATTATCAGGGCGGCTACAATTATCCTGTTATGTAATGCAGTGGTTCATCTGATGCAAACCTTTACCTGGAGCTTCCAGGTTGTTGAACCCGGGATGGAAAACACAAGCATCTTGGCTGGTATTGCCAGCCCCTTTGCCTTTCTATTGATTCCGTTAGGTTTTGGAGCATGGCAGCTTGCCGCAGCAGCTATTGCCGGTTTTATTGCCAAAGAGAATGTTGTTGGGGTATTGGCTGTTGTCTATAGCATCACCAATTTTATTGACACTGAAGAATTTGTCCTGCTTTCCGGGGCCGGCGATGTGGCGGCCGTTATGGGTCTTACTTCTGTTGCCGCCCTGGCTTATCTGATGTTTAACCTATTTACTCCGCCCTGTTTTGCGGCAATCGGGGCGATGAATGCCGAGATGGATAGCAGAAACTGGCTGTGGGCCGGCATCGGGTTCCAGTTTGGGGTCGGCTATACAGTAGCTTATTTCGTTTACCAGGTTGGCACGCTAATGACAACCGGCAATTTTGGCGCTGGTGTCATACCGGGCCTGCTTGGCGTTATGTTTATTGCCGGTGTTATTGTCTTCCTGATTCGCAGGAATGATCACAAATCGAAGATTGAGCTGAAAGAGGCGGTTTAATGTTAACTAACTTAATAATTGTTTTGATCATAGCGGTTATTGTTGCCGGAGCTGCAGCTAAACTGATTAGTGACAGAAAAAAAGGAGGGCCCTGTTCCGGGTGCCCCTATAGCGGGCTTGGCGACCAGAGCTGTCACGGCCAAGATCACCTCTCCTGCGACCAAACTGCAGAAGGTAATCAATAAACGGTCCTAAATAAAACACAGCCCGGGTAGAACCAGCTCCAGGATTGATCCTTACTGGTTAAAGCTCTCTGCTTAATGATCAGGCAGAGCTGTCAAGATACTGAAGCATCGGTATTTGTGCTCCACCCTGGGCTGCATTAATTACAAAAGTATCCGGTGGAGATAGGCGCACAATACCACAGGCATATTCACTGTTAATGATGAAAGGATTAATGTTAAAAACCATTTTGTTTAGGATGACATTATCTCCTTCCACAAAGGGGAAGATATCAAAAGCGCGATCCACGTATTCCTGTACAATCCAGAGCTCATCTTTGATTTTGAGGATCTGATCGATTTTCTCTAACCATTCATCCTGGTTCTTGCTGCGGCCGACCACTACAGCCTCGCCACCATAAGATTTGCACTGTTTGATCACATATTGGTCTTTATGATGACAGATCATCTCAACAAGAGCAGGTTCAGGTTTGTAGTTAAACATTCGGGTCCAGGGAACATACTGTTTGATGAACGAGATTACATTAGATTGATAGAGATTGTGGTACCGGGGATCGCTCATTATAGCCAGGATTGCCTTATTACTGCCCAAAGCAGAGCTGAAGGGGTTAATCACACTAACCGCGCCGGCCCGTACTGCTTCATAAAATGGCTGGATATCCTTATACTTCTGGGTTAGCTCTTTAACGATTACGCGACGGTGAACAATGTCAATTTTTTCGCTATTGTAGGAAAGAAAACCGTTTCGAAAAACAAGGTCCCGTGGATCGGCCAGCATCGTCCGGTAGCCCTGTGCCTCGAAGAACTCCCGCAGTCTTTCCTGCTCGATTTTTGAACCCACATCTCGCCAGTCGGTAATCAGAATAGTTGGTTTGGTGTTAACATTTTTGTTTTGATAACGGGTTTCGAGCAGGGCTTTCAGGACTCGGTGAGGCCCATCATCAGGCAGAAAAGAAAAGCCTTCAGTCTGTAAAGTTTTAAACTGAGGAAGCTGCAGGTAAAGTTCAGTTGCGCAGTACGCTTCCATGATACCGCCGGCGCTGTCGCTATTGAATTCCAGAATATAAGGTTGGCCGTTGGAGTATAAATCCAGGCGGTAGATGACTATGTGCTTTGGGGTGCCGCAGTCCAGGGTCATCAGGGCGAGCTCTTCTTCATTCAGATTAAACATCTCTTTTATGTCCTTGCAAAGCTGCTCTTCTTTGGCCTGCGGTTTATATCTGTCAAGAGCGATGTCGATAATCTGTTCAAGCGCCTGCTGAGCATCGGTTAACATGCTCTTGTAGGAGTCCAGTTTTTCAGGGGTCGTAAAACCTGGCTCAAGAACTATGGGAATCGGCTTGCCCTTGTAGACAATCTTATCAGCAATGCCTGCATATAAATAATCAATACTCTGTTTAGCAGCGGTTGGATCAGCCTGTAGTAATTGATGATACCTTTCCTTGATATCTGCCATTTTGGTGCTCCCCTCTTATTAATTTAGGTTTTTAAAGCTCTAGGTTTTAGCCTTCAGGAAAGCTGCGAAACTTATTTATCTGCCCCGGCTGGTTTGGCCGCTCATCATCATTTAATAAAAGTATAAGGATTAAGGCAGGTAAGTCAGCCGGCCTTCAACTTTTCTAAAGGCATTTTGATTATTTTGCAACCACTCCTGCAGTACTTCGGTCATCGATGTGCTCACTATCAAGAAAGGACCATCTTCCCGCAATTCTTCTTCCGAAAAGCTGAGATAGGCTTTAGATCCTTTAAGATGATACCCGGTGATGCAGATCCTGTATTTTTCATCAAGGTCAACCGGCTGCCCGTTAATTTCAAGCGCTAGTAATTTGCGCTCAGAGTCGGAGTAGGTTGCTTTTACAGTACTGTTAACCTGGTAACATTCGCCTTCGCCGTTTCTGTTTTCCGGTTTCATAAAGTGACTAAAGACCTGCCACAGCTTGGCGCCGCTGACGGTAAAGCGATTTAGGCTATCATTAAAGGGAAAGCAGGTCGCAAAATCACTAAGTGTTACCAGTGGACCAAACTCCTTCTGTCTGATCGAACCGCTGCCGAGCAGCATTATATCAGTATCGGACATCTCAGCCAGGCCATCTGCAAAAAGATTTCCCAGGGCAGTTTCAATTTCGCGGGCCGGGTGCGTATGTTTTAAGGCTAGCTTCGTGACTATCGAGTTATATCTGGCTACCACATCAGCTTTGTACGAATGGATAAAGTCAAGCAGATCGTAGTCTTCCTCAGCAGATCTTGAAGAGATGGGAACAAGCTGCCACTTCCATTCCACGATGGAGTTGGTGGATTCTTCAACAACGATATCAAACCTGCCGATTTGCTTAGTGCCTTCGCCGGCCTGGGTTATCAATACCCCGTTAACTTCTTCTGGCTGATCAAGAATTGAGTGTGAATGTCCGCCAATAATCATGTCCACTCCCCAGACGGGATCCAGTAAGCCTGCCAGCTCTTTATCCGATTCCAGGCCGATGTGAGTCAGTAAAACTGTCAGATTGATCCGGTCATTCTGGTAGGCGTTGGTAATGCGGCCCACTTCTTCGGCAGCATCTTTCAGCGTTACAAAGGTACTGATCAACTTATCAGTGGTTGAAATTGAATCCATCACCTTTTCGGTAATAATACCGGTGAAAAGAATGTTGTAGCCGCCCAGCTCAATTATTTTATAGGGCTGCATGATCCGTTTGTTATATTTTTCAATATAGAGGTTTGCATTGACGATGACGAAGTTGGCCATCTTCTCCAGGAAGAGAAGGTGGGGGAGGCCGTAATCAAACTCATGGTTGCCCAGGGTAACAACATCAGGGGCCAGGTAATTCATGATTTCCATGGTCGATATACCTTTGTATTCAGTGTCGATGATCGAGCCCTGCAGCATATCACCGGCGATTACGTAGAGAACGTTTTCTTCCTCCAACCGTACTTTGTTAATGTAGCCGGAGAGTAAAGACAGCCCGCCGATTAACTCACCAGAATCGCCGCTGGATTCGGCCAGAAAGTCTCCGTGCAGATCGTTGGAATGTAAAATGGTAAATTTTCTGGTTGGCACCAGTCTCCCGCCTCTCCTTGATTTAGTTGATGAATAATTAGATTATAGCATTTTAGAAATTGATAAAGGGTAAAAACGATCATAAATAATCTTTTATTGCAGAGTGTTGGTAACGCTGGGCAGTAGAAGGAATTTAAAAAGGTAATGAGAAGTGATACTCAAGAATTCAAAATGGGTGTATGATAGATAAGAAATAGGATGATTAAACCACATCGATAGGAGTTGAAAGGGAATGAACAAAAGTAAATATCTCTTAACCGGGACGATCCTCAGTTGGGCGCTGGGCTATGTCGGAGCGGATCGCTTTTACAAAGGCGAAATTGGCTTAGGTATTCTTAAACTGGTTACCTTAGGGGGTTTTGGCATCTGGTATATTGTCGATGCAATCATTTGGACATCCGACCTTGGTAATTTTGATCGCGAAGAACAGAATGCTATGTAATTAAAAGTGGAATTAAATATAAAAGCGTTTGGGAGTATAGAATTGGAAGAACAGCTGATTGCCCCCTGCGGGATGAATTGCAGCTTATGTGTTGCCTATCAGGCAGAAAAGTCTGATCTAAAGAAAAAAGGCCTCAACCGTAAATACTGCCCGGGCTGTATTCCGCGCGGTAAACACTGCCTTCATCTGCAGACACACTGCAAGTTGGTGGGTGAAGGCTTGGTTCGCTTTTGTCATGAATGCCCTGATTTTCCCTGCAAGCGGTTAAAAAACTTAGACAAGCGTTACCGCACTAAATATCACTTGAGCATGATTGAGAACCTGAAGCAGATCAAAGAGCAGGGGTTGGAGGTTTTTCTTGCCGATCAGCAGTCTAAATGGCGCTGCAATAATTGCGGCGCAGCAATTTGTTGCCATTACGGGTTGTGCCTGAACTGCCAGTTTGATCTGTTACGACAAAACAAGAGATACCGCTGGGGTGAAGAACAGGATTAAGGATGTAAGAGTCATCACTATCATTATTGACCTGCTAATTGTTTTTCTTGAATAATATGCGTATATCTGACCAGGGAAAGAAGTAAATTAAATATACAGCCCCGTAAACAATAAAGGAATCGATTTTTAAGGCATAGCTGATTGCGAAAAAGAAGATTAAAAGATGCATGCGTACAACATTGACATAGGGTCTTAACATTGAAGCGCCTAAAGGGTTCCTGCCCAGTTTGGCTTTACCGGCAACACTGGTGAATGTGGGAGATATTATTGTTTCAGGCGTTTTGAATCCGGTATATAATGTATAAAAGGGCTTAAAAACGTGATTTCGTTCTGCTATCATGGTAGGGATTAGAAATAATCCATAGGGTACAAACAGATATTTAAAAGCCATTAATACCAGTAACGGGGGATTGATAAATGCTCTGCCGAAACCATCAGTGGGTAGCCCGTCGACCGGAAAAAAACTTTGCAGGAATACTGAGTGAACGGCATGGAAGCCTCCAAAATGAATTGAAAAAAAAGTCAGAAGAAACAAACCGCCAGCTGTTCCGATGGCAAGTGCCGGGATGCGCTTTTTACGTTCAAAATCCGGATGCTTAATTACCAAAAGGCCGATATAGGCGCCGGCACCAAGATATGACAGCAGGGTCAGGTAGCCCAAGACCAAACTGCAGAACCAGAGACTCCAGACCAGATCCCGTACTTCCCACTTTAAAAAAAAGGCGATGGCCAGGCTGGTGGCAAAAGCTATTATGTTAGGGACCAGTCCCAAAGGATTTATTTTATCGTGCCGATTATCTTTCAAGCCACAATCCTCATCAGTAGAAATATAATTTATTATTCCGCTTAATTATCGTTTGTTCCTGCATAATTCCTGCATAATTAATATACAGATGTGTAACAAAAGTTTATGATTAGGAAGAAAAGAATCTAGTGAAAGGGGTTTTAATTTGGCAAAAGTAATCGTGGTTGGTGGCAATGCGGCCGGCATGAGTGCGGCGAGCCAGGTTAAAAGACAACAACCGAGTTGGGAAGTTATAGTCTTTGAGAAGGGCGCTTATATTTCATACGGGGCTTGTGGCATACCTTACCATATTGAAGGTTTGGTTAATAAGATTGGCGACTTGGTGACGGTTACACCAGAAGACGCGGTTGGTAAGCGAAAACTTGATTTAAGGATGCAGCACGAAGTAGTTGCGATCAATCCGCATTTTAAAACGGTCACCTATCTTGCAAACGGTAAAGAGGGTCAAGAGAGTTTTGATTACCTGGTTATCGCCACCGGAGCCCGCCCTGTAAAAGCGGCAATCGATTACAGTCTGTCGGATCTTATTTATACAGTTCATACTCTGGATGATTCTCAGGCCCTGCGCAGTTTACTTGAAGAACAAAAGCCAAAAAAATGTGCGGTTATTGGCGGCGGTTACATTGCGCTTGAGATGCTTGAAGCTCTTCACTCACGGGGCCTGGAAACCCACATGATCCATCGCCGCGACGCTCTCTCGCGCTCCTTTGAGCAGGAAATATCAACTATTGCTCTATCAGCTATGGCTGATGAAGGGATTACCCTGAAGCTAAATCATGCAGTAAAGCAAATTGAAGCCAATGATCGATCGATAAACGTTATAACTGACCAGGGAACGCTGCAGTACGACCTGGTTGTAATTGGTGCAGGCGTTGAGCCGAACAGCGATCTCGCCCGGGAATGCGGTATTGAAACTGGTGTAAGAGGGGCAATCAGGGTCAGTGAATTATTGCAAACGAACATTCCTAATATTTACGCAGCCGGTGACTGTGCTGAAACCAGGAATATTGTTACCGGCCAGCCAGAATATGTCCCACTGGCTTTGAAAGCAAATAAGGAAGGGGTAGTGGCCGGCATCAACATCGCCGGCGGGCAGGAAGCATTTCCCGGAGTGCTCGGCACAGCAATCACTAAGTTTGGTAATCATGGTTTAGCTCGTACAGGACTGACCCTGGAAGAATCACAAAAAAGTGGTTTTGATGCCTTTAAGTTTAAGGTGGAAGCAAACAGCCGCGCCCACTATTATCCCGGCCAGGGTCCGATGACTTTTGTCATAATAGCAGATCGGAAAGTCGGTCGCTTGCTGGGAGCACAGATTGCGGGACCGGCAGACAGCGTTAAACGCATTGATGTTTATGCAACGGCGATAACGGCTAACATGAATTTAGATCAAATCTTTCATCTTGATCTGGCCTACGCCCCGCCATTTTCGCCGGTCTACGACCCAGTCGTCCTAACCGGTCGGGTCGGCCGGAAAATGGTTAGTCAATAGCAGGTTGCTTGGCAGCGGATAAATTTAGGGTCACTCAATACATTATATGGGGAAAGAGATATCCGGAGGGATTTTGTTGAAAAAACCACTTAAAAAAATCATAACCTATGATGTGGGGACAACCGGGTTGAAAACCTGCCTGTTTAGTTTTGGCGATGAACTGACCTTGCTGGCTTCGGAGATGGTGGGCTACGACCTCTACATCCTGGATAACGGCGGAGCAGAGCAGGAACCTAATCAGTGGTGGGATGCGATGTGCGCAACTACGCAAAAACTACTCGAAAAAACCAGTACTGCTCCTGAAGATGTCGCCGGAGTATCCTTTTGCTCACAGGGGCAGGGGTTGGTTCTTGTCGACATGGCAGGTCGACCACTGCGGCGCATGATGAGTTATATGGATCAGCGGGCTTGTAGTGAGATGCAGGAAGTTATGAGCCGGGGTCTTAAAATTTCCGGCATTAATCTATTCAAGCTGCTGCTATCGATTCGGGAAACCGGTGTTGTAGCGGCCAGTGTTAAAGATCCGGTCTGGAAATATAAGTGGGTTGAGAGGAACGAACCGGATGTTTTCAAAAAGATCTATAAGTGGCTCGATGTAAAGGAGTTTTTAATCTGCAAGTGTACGGATAAGTTTATTATGACGGAAGACAGCGCCTTTGCTACCCTGCTATACTCAATCCGTAAGGGAAAAGAAGGATGGAGCAAAACTGTTTGTAAATTGCTTGGTGTTAACAGGGATCACTTGCCGCCTATTATAAAATCAACTGATCAGGCAGGGACAATCACCCCGGAGGCGGCTTCCCTGCTAGGACTGCAGGTCGGGACGCCGGTCTTTGGCGGGGGAGTCGACGCATCGCTGATTGGTATTGGGGCGGGCTCTGTTTTAATCGGAGACACCCATATCTACGCCGGCACTTCAGGTTGGGTTTCTACGGTGATCGATAAACCTGTGTTAGATATCAGCTCGATGATTGCTTCCATAGTCGGGGTCCAGCCCGGTAAATATAATTATTTTGCGGAGCTTGAGACGGCGGGAAAATGCCTCGAATGGGTCAAAGATCATCTGGCTTTAGATGAGATTGGAGTGTACCTTGAAGGTACGCTGATTCACGAATCTCAAGAGACTGTTTACACCAGCCTATATGAGTATTTAACGAGTATTATTGAGAAGGTGAAGCCCGGTAGCGGGGGAGTCATTTTTACCCCCTGGCTGCACGGAAACCGCTGTCCTTTTGAAGACCCTGCTGCCCGAGGTATGTTTTTTAATATCGGGCTTGAGACCGGAAAGTCTGAGCTAATCAGGGCTGTTATTGAAGGAGTTTGCTTCCACCTGCGCTGGATGCTTGAAGCCCAGGAGAAGAAAGTAAGAACCTCTGATTCGATCCGTTTCGTTGGGGGCGGCGCTCTCTCAAAAGTGACGTGCCAGATTCTGGCTGATGTATTACAGCGGAAAATTGAAACCGTAGAAAATCCGCAAAATGTCGGTGCAGTCGGCTCTGCGGTTGTTACGGCAATCGGTCTTGGGTCGTTCGACTCATTCGAAGCAGCCCGACAGCTGATTCCGGTGGCTATAACTTTTACTCCGAACCGGGGTAACAAAAGTATCTATGACCGTCACTATCAGGTGTTCAAAAATTTATACCGGGATAACAAAAAGAGTTTTAATGAATTAAATAGCTGTAAATAACCTTTCAGTAAAGTAAATTTGCAACCCTCTTTAATTTAATCTTCAACCCTGCTTTTAATTTCCGCTGCTATTTTGTTGTATCTTTCCCGGCCGAGATCGGCCCGGTAAGCAAAGAAAATGCCAACCAGAAAGATGGTTCCGGGAACAGTGCCCAAAATCACCCTGATGGCGGTTAATGCTGAATCAGGCTGGATAAAACCGGCCGGAGCCATTTCCTGATAGCCGAAGACTCCCAGCATAAATGATACAAAAGCAATTGATATACCGGATGCCAGTTTGTACATAAACTGGGTAATGCCGTAATATGAACCCTCCCGTCTGCTGCCATAAACGTGTTGATCAACTTCCACCACGTCGGGAAGGCTGGCAAAGGGTAGGATTTGGATGGCTGACATGCCGATCCCTGCACCAATGCAGACGCTGATCAAAGCTAAATAGTTTTGGGGCGGGATGAATAGGCAGGCCAGCAGTACGACAAACATTAATACTGCTGCGGCAGCGTAGACTTTGTGCTTGGAATATTTTTCACTTAAATAAACCCAGAGAGCCGCGGAAATGATGGCGGTTACCAGAGGTATCGCCACAAAGAGCATCGAATCGCTGCCTCCGCCAAAAGCCATGGTATCGTTGATGAAGAAAATGAAGATCGCCATGATAATATCGAAACCAATCATGCTTAGAAGGTAAAAGGTAATGATATTTCGAAATTCTTTCAGGCGAAAAAATTCTTTTAGTGTTGTCAGCAGATTTTTGCCGGTCGGTTCCTGGTGATCCACCCTTTCGGTAACGCTTGAAACACAAATCAGCATAATGACCAAAGCTAAAACTCCGAAGATTGCCCCGGCCAGACCATAGGCGGTTTTTTCTGATCCAAAGATTTGATAAAAAACACTCGCTGTTCCGTCAGCTAATAAGGCAAATATAGCTGCCCCGAGCAGAATACCGATATTGGCCATCACAATGCGGTAAGCATTTAAAGATGTTCTTTCGTCGTAGTCACCGGTCATGTTGGCTGTTAGAGCGTTGTAAGGGATGTAAACGATGGTCCAGGTTGTATTGTAGAGCAGGTAAGCAAAAGTATAATACAAAAAGCGGGCAGTTTGAGCGGTATCTTCCCCGAAAGGCACTAGCCAGAGGATGATAAACATCAGGCCGTAAGGTACCGCGCCGAACAGCATGTACACTTTCTTCTTACCCCAGCGGGTGTTTGTCCGATCGGAAATGCTGCCCATCCAAAAATCAGTTACTGCATCCCAAAATCGGGCAATGATAAAGACAAGTGCCGCCAGTTTGGGATTCAACCCGCCAACATTGATAAAAAAATATAAGAGGAAAAAACTGATAGCGGAGAACATGATATTTCCTGATAAATCGCCTAAGCCGTAACCAAGCTTTTCTTTAACCGATAAGCGAGCAGTCACTTTCTCGATCCCTCTTTTCTAAAGGGTTATCAAAGGAATTAAGCACGAAGGCTTTTCTGCTGCATTGTAGCACTTAAAGTTATGAATGTCTAATATAAATGATAATTAATAGATATTAAGCGGTCGACAGATGTTTGCTAGAGCATTTTAAATGCGTTAAACTGATTGCTGGAGGGGATTAATAATATGAAACATCAGTACGCAATATCTGAGTATCATGACACGGCAGCAATAATAAAAGCACTTGATGAGCTCATAAAAAAGCCGATTTACACGATCAGACCGGATGCCCTTAAACGTTACGAAGAAGAATATTACACTGAAAAATGCAAAAAATCAAAAGAGATGATCGAGCAAGCTGTCGAGATCATCCCCGGTGGGGTTCAGCATAACCTGGCATTTAACTATCCCTTCCCCCTGGTCTTTAAAAAGGCTGAAGGGGCTTTTTTATATGATCTGGACGGCAATAGGTATTACGATTTTTTACAGGCCGGTGGCCCGACCCTGCTCGGATCAAACCCCCCATCGGTCAGGGAAAAAGTCATTGCACTCTTAAATGACTGTGGCCCCTCTACCGGCTTATTTCATGAATATGAGTATAAGCTGGCTAAGAAAATTAGCGAACTAATGCCCGCAGTGGAAATGTTCCGGATGCTCAATTCGGGGACTGAAAGCGCAATGGCAGCAATCCGGGTGGCCCGCCTGGCGACTAAAAAGAAACAGATTCTGAAGATGGGAGGCGCCTACCACGGGTGGAGCGATCAGGTGGCTTACAGCATTCGGATACCCGGTTCCAAGTGGACCCAGGCTGGTGGTGTGCCCCGTTATATATTCAAAAATACCGGGGAGTTTTTCCCCAATGATTTAAATGATTTGGAACGAAAGCTGCGCCTGAACCAACTTAGGGGAGGAACCGCAGCGGTTCTGATTGAACCGGTCGGCCCGGAAAGCGGCACCAGGCCACTTAATTTTGATTTTAACAAAGGGGTGGAAAAGCTCTGCCACAAATATGGAGCCCTGTTGGTCTTT
>VGTO01000035.1 GCA_016874655.1 Bacillota bacterium
AAAATGTATAACTTTCCAACAAAAACCTTATATAGAAGGATAGATTCAAGACATATCAAGTATATAAAAGCATAATGCGAATAACTTCTGGCATAGATACCAATTTAAGTAAAGCCCGATTCTGAAGGGAGAAGAGTAATAAATGGAAAAAATCTTTTATCCGCAATCGATAGTCATTATCGGCCTCTCGTCGAAGCCAACCAACATACCGCGCTTAACCTTGGAAAACCTGCTGCGCTGGGGTTATCGGGGCAGAATTTTTGGCGTTAATGCCCGCAGTGAAGACAGACATGTAGACGGCATCAGGATGTATAAAGGAGTTGAAGACTTACCGGAGATACCCGACCTTGCTTTCTTAATGATTCCGGCTCATTTAATTCCCGATGAGGTTGATCGCTGCGGCAAATATGGCATTCGGAGAATAGCCATACCATCAGGCGGTTTTTCGGAATACAGCGAAGAAGGCCAGTCGTTGGCAAATAAATTGCTCAGTACTGCACGCAAATACGGAATCCGTTTTGTCGGCCCAAACAGTGTAACTATAGCCAATACTGACAACGGGCTCTGTCTGCCTTTTGTTGCCCTGCACAAGGCGCCAAAGGGCGAAATGTCAATTATCTCACAAAGTGGCGGCGTGGCCCTGAGCATGCTCAATTACCTGGCCGACGAAAAAATTGGCCTGGCTAAGTTCGCCAGCATAGGCAACAAGCTCGACCTGGACGAAGTTGACTTTCTGGAATATTTCGGAAAAGACCCGCAAACAAAAGTAATCTGCCTCTATCTTGAAAGCATCACCCGGGGCCGCAAATTGATCGAAACAGCAAAAAAGATCAATAAACCGATTGTGATCTACAAGTCAAACACAACAAGCGCCGGCAAGCAGGCAGCTATCAGTCATACTGCTGCTTTAAGCAGTGATGAGGCCATCATTGATTCTGCCTTTGAGGAAGCCGGAATCATCCGCATCACTAACTTTCTCGAATTTATTGAAATAACCAAGGCTTTTCAGTTACCGCCAATGAAAGGCCGACGTATAATGGTGATGAGCCCTGCCGGTGGCTTCGCTGTGATCGGCGCCGACCTCTGCGAAAAAGCCGGTTTCGAATTTGCTGATATGGGCCAGGAGTTTTACGATAGCCTGAAACAATTTAGCAACGCTGGGGTTATTAATTTTTCCAACCCGCTTGATATGGGAGACATCTACGACCCGCGGCTGACAGCTCATGTTATCTTTTCTGTAATGCATTCGGACCAGGTTGACGGTTCAATCTATATCAGTCAGAGGCCGCAAATGCCGCAGGGTGAAAACGTTTTTCAAAAAATGTTCCTTGCCGATATCTCTATGGAAGCCTGGGGTTCGATTCTTTCTGCCGGCAAACCTCTGGGTATCTGCCTCTTCGGGCCATCGCGTGTTATTCAACAGGCCAAACGAACTGTAGAGTTTCCGATTTTTAACAGCCCGGAAGAGATGATTAAAGCACTGGCAGCACAGATGAGATTTTATAAAAAAAGACGACTGCTAATTGACAGGGCAGCACCTGCGCCCATCTCAAATATCAATCAGCAAGCTGCCCGCCAGTGGATGCTTGATAAACAGGGTGAGTACGGTGAGGAAGCTTTTGAGCTGCTGGAGGCTTATGGGATCAAAACAGCCGCCTCACGAACAGCAATTGATGAAAATGAAGCGGTGCAAAATGCCCGCGCCTTGGGCTACCCGGTAGTGATGAAAGTAATTTCGCCTGACGCCTTACACAAAACCGATGTCGGCGGTGTTCTGTTGAACTTAAAAGATGATCAGGAAGTAGCAGATGGTTTTTTGACCATTAAGAATAACCTGCGCCACATTAACCCACAAGCCCTGTTCAGCGGGGTAAGAATCCAGAAGATGGCCGGACCAGGGCTTGACCTTTTTGTCGGCGGTAAGCACGACCCCTCATTTGGACCTGTTGTTTATTTTGGGATGGGCGGCATCTATATAGAAACGTTTAAGGACGTAGCCAACTTGCTTTGCCCTGCACATCCTGAGCAGGTAGCAGAAAAACTGGCAGCCCTTAAAGCAGCTGCGATGCTCTCCGGCCAACGGGGGCAGCAAGCTGCTGATACGGATTTTTTTATCGACCTTGTAGTGCGAGCAGCCAGGCTTTTAGCTGATTACCCCGGCATCAAGGAGCTTGACATCAACCCTGTTCGCGTTTTTCAGGAAGGGGAAGGTGCCCTCGCCCTTGATACCAGGGTCAGAATCAGCGTAACCGAGCGTTAAACTCTCCTATGACGAATAAACCCGGAACAGGGAATGATCTCCACACCCCGCTTTTCAATGCTGTCAAGCAGCATATTCATGCCCAGAGAATCACTGGCGATATGGCCTGCAATGACGACATTGAGATGATTCTTCTCTGCTTCTTCACGGTGCTTATCGCTCATATGCATTCCAACAATCGTCCCTACCCCAGCCTGCGAAAGTTTGGCATATGATTTGTCCGAACCGCTGGTGCCTCCAGTCATATCAACCAGCACCTTACCGGCGCGGTTATCTTTACTGCCAAGCACGACATCAGGCCCGGCGCTGTATTTAGTCGCCTCGGCATACTCAGGAATCTCTTTGAGCAGTTTTAAAATGTCGCCTACCGTGCGTGGGTTTTCCTGTTCAAATAGGTCCTGCAGGTAAGTGGTGACCTGATTATCAGCCACCGTATGGGAGCAGGCCATAGCCTGCCCGAGGAGCGACCTGATTATCAGCCACCGTATGGGAGCAGGCCATAGCCAGCCCGAGGAGCTTAGCCGCATCAATTGCCCGGTTGTGGTTCACCGGCATCAAACCTCTCTTAACTTCGCTAATCCTGGAAGACATCAGTGCTTCAGCAACATTGATCGGTACCCCGAAACGAGCCAGGATATCTTCCTGCAAATGCATTACATAGTGTAAATCGGCCAGCGCTTTTCCTTCCGGGTGGTGGGCCAGGACCAGGTCCACCGGCTTGCCTTTTTCACCTAAGCGGTCGGCAAGAATTATTTCACCGACTTCGATGTCGATTCCGACCAGCATTCTTTTAACCTCTTGCCCGGGATCACCACATAGAATCCTTGTATCCGCATAGGGGTTGGTCAGCCTTTCTTGGTCAAATTCCTGCTGCTCTTCTTTTTTCAGTTCGTCAAATTTCTTATTTTCTCTTTCCAGTGCAGCCTTTACCTCTTCCGGGCCACGAGGGTCTTTTTCAATGCCCAATTTTACCAGATGATCATAAATCTCTATAATCTTCAATGTTATCGCTCCTTAGAAAGGCTATGCCAGTAGAAATTAAGTTAATTACATAGGATAAAACTACAGAAAAGTCGAGCGCCATCATCAATATAAAAAAATCATCAGCGGCCAGCGATATGATGCACCTCGTCAACCAGGCGTCTGATCTCTTCTTCCGTGTTATAGGGTGATAAGCCGATGCGGACCAGCCCTCCACTGTCGATCAATCCTAAAATTTCAACCAACCTGATCGCATAAAAATGACCGTCCCAGACAAAAAGCCCTTTTTCTCCCAGCACTGCCGCAACTTTTTCTGAGTTAATGCCTTTGATCGCAAATGAAACAGTCGAAGTGCGCGGTGAACCGGCTGGAGGGCCATAAACTGTTATCCCATCGATCTGTTTCAGCGCTTCAATCAACTGATGGGCCAGCGGTTGTTCATATTCTTCCATTGCGTTCATCCCGGCAATAATCCGGCGACGACGCTCTGACCAATTCCCACCGGTCTTTAAAAGATCATCAGAGTTGCCAAATTTTTCGCCCAAATCAGCAATAAATTCCATTCCCACCGGTCTTTAAAAGATCATCAGAGTTGCCAAATTTTTCGCCCAAATCAGCAATAAATTCCACCGCTTCCCCGGCTCCGGCAATCCCTTCATGATTAAGAGTTCCGGTTTCAATCCGGTAGGGGATCTGCTCCGACTGTACCCGCAGGCGATAAGTCGGGAGGTTTTCAAAACGATCACGCCTGCCGTAAAAGACCCCAATGTGAGGGCCAAAGAACTTATAAGCTGAGCAAATCAGAAAATCGGTATCAAGGTCACGCACATCCACCGGGCCGTGCAAAGCAAAGTGGACTGCATCTACCACGGTCAGGGCCCCAACCTGGTGCGCCATGCGCACCATCTGATGTACATCGCTGACAGTGCCAATCCCGTTTGAAGCATAGCTGAAAGCGGCCACTAAAGTTTTCTCCGAAAGCTTACTGCGGAAGTCGTCAAGATCAAGCTGGCATTTTTCAGGATCAAATTTTGCTTCTTTGATTATAAAACCTCTTTCAGCCAGGGCCAGCCAGGGACCGCGGTTAGCTTCATGGTCAATTTCGGTGATCAGAATCTCGTTGCGGCTGCCTGCTTCGCGGCCGAGGGCAAAAGCAAGCTGGTAATTAAGAGTGGTCATATTCTGGCCGAAGGCCACCTCATCAGCATCACAGCCGAGAAAATCAGCAAGTGCCAGGCGGGCCTTGCTGAGCACAGCATCGCTGTTTCTGCTGGTTAAAAAACTGCCACCGGCATTGGCATTGCAGCGGACTAAATAATCAACCATGGCGTCAATTACCCGCTGTGGCACCTGAGTCCCACCCGGCCCGTCAAAATAAGCAGCGTTGTGACCATTAACGATCAGGTCAAGCGCCGGAAACTGTTTCCGAATGTACTGAACATCATAATTCATCTATTGTTAACCTCCATACTTCAGATTGTCAGATAGAATGTAGCTTTTCGGCTTTCTGTAACCACTGCTGGTATCTTTCCGGGTCCCACTGCGCTGGGTAGGCCAGGTAATGATTATAAAGAGAAGCTGCTGTGGAGACTGCCTGGTTAAGCTTCAGCAGCAGGTTGAGTTTTTTTATGCCTCCGGTCAACGCCCTGATTTTTTTCTGCAGGCCAGGCGGTTTAAAACGTCCGTTAACTGCATCCTGCAAAGTATCTGCGTCAAGCAGATCATTTACAAACAGAAAATCCAATTCGTCATGCGTCAAATTCTGCAGCATTGCTCGTAATGATGAAAGGGCAGCAAAAGAAACCCCCCGCTGATCGGTCAGGAAAAACTTAACGTTGACGGGCCATAAGCGCAGCAGATCACTTCTGCCTTCTGCCGCCGCCTCGCTGATCACCTCTGATGCCCACAGAGCTGCCATAATTGCTGAACCGGCACCGCAACCGGTTGTAGGAACTGAAGTAGATGCCGCATCACCAAGAACCAGAAAACCGTTGGCCAGAAAGTTGGTCAATGGAGACCCGACAATGCATAAGCTGCGGCCACCTCTTAGCTTGTCACCCCCGATCGCCGGGTGACGACTGATAAACTCTTCAATCAGATCCTTCGGATCGGGTTTGCCCGGTTCATTTTTAACCCCGGCTCCGACATCAATGCTCTGCTCATTGTGAATATGCGACCATTGGTAACCGGTATGAAAACCATAACGGTAGTAATCGGGAACAGCATGTGCAAAATCACTACCAGGGTCGTAAGCTCTGACTTCCCGGTGGACCAGGGCAAAATCAGCAGGGCTAAATTTAGTGGCCAGCCCCGTTTTCAGCGGCAGGCTGGTGCGCAACACCGCATTAAACCCTGAAGATTCCACGATCAGGTCTGCCAGTAGCTCTTTTTCTTCCCCTGTTTCCAGGTCAGCCACCCGAACGCCAAACACCTCGACCCCATCTGGGCCATAGCCCTCTTTTTCCCGGAACAGCAGCTTTTTGCCCTCATGCCGGTAATGAACCCCTACCCCGGCCTCTAAAGCCTGGTCGATTAATAGTTGAGCCAGGCGGCGCCGGTCGGTGGTAATCATTTTGAAATCAACTTCTTTGCTGCTAATCAATCCCGGCGAAGTAAGCAGCAGGCGGGGCACAGCGTGTTTTTCGAATATCCCGGGTGCCCCGGGCTGATCCTTCACCAGCTCGCCAATCCACTGCTTTCCTTCCAGCCTTGGCATCTGCAGACCGGCAGACTTCAACGCCACCAGTTCCATCGCATCCGACCAGTCGTGGCCAAGTTCTGCGTAGTTTCCCTTTTCGTACAGGTCCACCATCAAGCCCCGCGTAGCCAGTTCGCGGGCCAGAATTGTTCCTCCCGGCCCGGCGCCGATAACAATTACCCTGTAATCAGGCATCAGCCTAACTCCTCTCAGCTCTTAATCCCGCAGTGCATCTTGATCAGGCGTTTACAGGAATCTATATCGTAGTTATTGCGGATCGCTATTTTTTCCATGATTGGCGATCCACCACCATGCAACCCGCCAACCTGAGCTACCCCGGCATGGGCACAGCAGAGCATATCAGAAAGGGTGCGGTAAAGGCGGTGCTGGTCTTCCGCCGAAACCCCATCCCGGCGCATGATATACTTATCCATAAAAGCCTTGGTTTCATCAGCTGTAAACTCTTCCTCGTATGGCAGTGTAGCCGGTAACCCACCTGCCAGGTCGGCCAGTGTTTCATACTCGTGATAGAGATTCACGCCGGCATGATAACGCCCCACGTTGGTGTAAATAATGTTGGGGATGTGAGTGCCCGAGTTGGCCGGGGTTGATTTAACCGATGCGGCTATGCCTGCAGCAAAGACCAGCTCGCCGGTGGCGATCAGATCCGACAGTTTATCCTTGACATGAGACGCTTCGCCCACCCCGTTATAATCGGCAACAAGGGCAGCCGCCCCTAAAATCAGGTCGGTCATCGCCGGTTTGCAGCCGGTATAGCTGTGCCGGTGATAGGTGGCAAAAAGCATCGCCAATATGCTGGCAAAATAAGTTTCTCCGCAGAGAAACACCCTTTCCCAGGGAATCAGAACATCATCAAAAACGGTCATCGAATCGGCCAGACCAAAGAAATTTTTAGTTTTAAACTCTTTACGCTCGCGCGGGGTGGTGATCCGCACGATCTGCCTGATCCCCGGTGTATCAGCCGGAATCGAAAAAGCAACCGCCCAGTCGGCATCCTTGTCGGTCATCAGACGGGTCGGGACTGCCACTATTTCATCTGAAAACGGGGCATTGGAGTTATGAGCCTTACAACCGCGTACTACAATGCCTTCCTTTTTCTTTTCTACGACCCTTAAATAGAGATCAGGATCGCTCTGTTCAAATGGTCTTTTTGAGCGATCACCCTTAACGTCTGACTGGGCACAGTTGCCTACCAGATCGTTTTTCTGAAAATACTTCATAAACTCTACAAAGCGGGGATAATACTCGGTGCCAAAGGCATCGTCACAGTCTTTCGTGACAACAGATATGGCGTTCAGAGCATCAATGCCCATGCAACGCTGGATGCATCCTCCGGCTTTGCGACACATCTGACGGGTTAGCTCCTGCTTTTTCAGCAAATCATCTGAACTTTGGTGTATATGACAGAGGCGATGGATCTCCTCACCGGTTAGGTGAGATGTGGTGGTAATCACATTTTTAACCGCCGGATCGTTTACCTGGTCAAAGCTGTTGGCGATCAGATCAAGCCCCGGCTTGAGGCGGGGATCATCTCTGCCAAGCAGCTCCCCGCCCATATAGATATTCTTACGCATTTTATACATTCGTTCTCGGTATTGATCGGCTGTGCAGATAGCCATTTAATCATCCTCCATTGTTTTTATCTTAAAGCAATAACTTCTATTTCTACCGGAAACCGACCAGGCAGTTCTTTGACCGCCACGCAGGACCGAGCCGGTTCGTTTGCCGTAAAGTAAGTTTTATAAACTTCATTCATCGCCCCAAAATCAGCCATATCAGTCAAAAAGACCGTAGCCTTGACCACCTGTTCGAGACTGCTGCCCGCTGCTTCAAGGATCAGCTTGATATTCTCCAAAACCCGGGCCGTAGCCTGACGGATATCACCGGCAGCCGGCTGACCACTCTTTGGATCAACCGGAACTGTGCCTGATAAAAAAAGCATTCCTCCGGCCTCAACAGCGTGTGAATAGGGCCCTGCTTTGAATAAGCCATCAACATTGATACAATTCTTTTCCATTTTTTTCCTCCACATAATATATTAATTATTATTCTTTCAATTATGATGGCCAAATTCCTGCTTATGTTACAATACAAAAAACGAAGGGGTGATCCAGATTACTTACGGTGACGATTTCCAAAAACATAGCAAGTACAGGCGTGAATCCTTAGGCGGTAAAACACTTGACTGGGAAAACAAGCCACCGCTTTATAAAAAATACCCGTCGGAATTAGAACGTTTTGAGCTTTCCAAACCGCAGCCCTCAGGCGGTCTTCCTTTCTTCAGCGTGCTTCAAGAACGTCGTTCGGAAAGAAATTTCAGCGGTGCAGTTATTTCAGAAAAAACTTTTTCGCAAATTCTCTGGGCGGTGCAGGGCATTAGCCTGGCTAACGAATACCACCAGTTCAGAACAGCGCCCTCGGCCGGAGGGCTTTTCCCGATTGAGACTTATTGTGTAATTAACCAGGTTGAGGGTTTTGAACCGGGAATCTATCATTACCAGGTTCCTTACCACAGCCTGGTCTTAATCAGATCGGGATCTTTCGGCACAGAGCTGGCTCGGGCGGCATTAAGCCAAAAGATGGTCAGGGACTCGGCCTTTAACCTGGTTTGGAGCGCCATGATCGAACGTTCGAAGTGGAAGTATGAACAGCGGGCTTACCGTTATATTTATCTTGATGCCGGGCATATTGGTCAGAATGCAGCCCTGGCTGCTGTTGCTTGTGGCCTCGGATCCTGCCAAATCGGCGCCTTTTTTGATGAAGAGATTAATGCCATAATCGATGTTGATGGTAGCACTGAAACAGTTGTTTATATGACCGCCATAGGTGTGGTCAGCTAAGAGTCTTTAGTATCCTTAATAAAGTGCCGGGAATTAACCCGGCGCTTTAATACTTCAGTTACCGAACTGCTCCCACCAGTTTGGTGGTGGTTCCGGCTCGGGGTCTGGTTCCTCGGGGTCTGGTTCCTCGGGGTCTGGTTCCTCAGGGTCCGGTTCCTCGGGGTCCGGTTCCTCAGGGTCCGGTTCCTCAGGGTCCGGTTCCTCAGGGTCCGGTTCCTCTTCAACTGGATCATCAATAGGTAACAGATCTGCATGATAATCGCAGAGCCAGCTGGGGGCGAACCGGGCAATAAAATAATCGCTGTGCACCGTTCCGGCAGCTCGGCAGTGATCATTAGGCCTTAATCCGGAGACAGAGCATACCTCCATTCGCACGATGCCTTCAGGTCGGATAAAACTTCTGGTTTCTAAATCTTTAAAAGCCTCCAGCAAAACCTCCCGTAAGAAAACAGTTGAGTAACGCCAACCCTGCTGAATACTGCCCATTTTAGGTTCGTCATAGCCCATCCAGAAGGATGCCACCAGGTTTGGGGTATAAGCAACAAGATAAACATCTTTCCAATTTTCTGTTGTGCCCGTTTTTGCCGCTACCGGCCGGCCCATCTGCAAAGCCCTGCCCAGGTACTTGGTCACAAAATCCTGGAGGATATCATTGACCAAAAAGGCTGCCTGGAGGCTGATTATCTGCTGTGGATCATTAGAATGCTCGTAGATTACCCTACCCTTAGAATCAACGATCTTTTCTACCGTATGCAGATCCACTTTAACCCCGCTGTTAGCCAGTACCCCGTAAGCCTGCGCCATATCAATGGCGCTAACCCCATAAGTAAAACCGCCTAAGGTTAAACTTAAATTATCGATCTCTTCAGGCGCAATAGTCGATATGCCCATTCTCTGCGCATAGCTGGCCCCAACCCGCGGATTTAAGGCCTGAAAGAGGCGCACTGCTGGAACATTATAAGAAAAATAAAGCGCTTCACGAGCAGAGATCAGCCCCCTGAAACGGTTATCAAAGTTTTTCGGTTTCCAGCCCTGGGGACCGGTAAAAGGCGAATCATCAAGGGTTGAACCGGCGCCGGCTAAAACTCCCTCATTAAAAGCCGGGGCATAAGCAATAATCGGCTTAATGGCCGATCCTGGCTGGCGCAGGGTGGTAAATCGCAAGATTTCATCAACTTTTTTACGGTAGTCTCGACCACCACCCAGTGCCTTAATATTACCGGTTACCGGATCGGTAACAACGATCGCCGCCTGTGGCTGGGCCACTCCTCCTTCTTCAACCATCAATTCCTGGAGCTGGGCCCGTGTCAGGTCGCGCCCGGCAGGCAGTTCACTTACCGCTTCCCTAACGCGCGGCAGATCAACGTAGATGGTCGAAGGGTAGAGGTCTGTTCTGGAAAGAACTTCTTCAACATGCAGCTGAAGATCGGGTTCAAGTGTAGTATAAACCCTCAGCCCCCCCGTATAGATAGCTTGATAAGCTTCCTGGCGGGAGTCAATACCCGGCATAGCACTAATAATCTTAATCAGTTCGTGGTGAACGACATAATCAACAAAAAAGGGATAGGCATAGTCCTGGCTCTGCGGCAAAGCGTAAGCAAGCTGTTCCTTCATAGCCGCCTGGTTCTGACTTTCGGTGATCAGACCCAGCCTTTGCATGTTGGCCAGTACATCCCACATTCGCGCTTCTGCCTCGAGGAAGTTGTCAAAGGGATTATAGTAATTGGGAGAGCGAACCGCTCCGGCCATCATCGCCGCTTCGGCCAGGGTCAAATCAGCTACTCCTTTATCAAAGTAAGTCTGGGCAGCTGCTTCAATACCGTAGGCCCCGTTGCCAAAATAAATCCTATTTAGGTACATTTCCAGGATCTCTTCCTTGCCGTAGATCTGTTCCAACTGCAGCGCAAGCCAGATTTCCTGAATCTTTCTTCTGTAGGTCTTATCTGTCGTTAAAAAGGCGTTTTGGGCCAACTGCTGGGTAATCGTGCTGGCCCCCTGCACAATTTCACCTGCTTGAAAATTGACGTACGCTGCCCGCAGACTGCCCGTTATGTCAAAACCAAAATGTTTAAAAAAGCGCTCGTCCTCTATTGCAATAAAAGCTTCCTGGACATGCTGCGGTATTTGATTTAACTTAACCACAATCCGGTTTTGCTCTTCGTGCAAAGCCGCAATCTCATTGCCCTCGATGTCGTAGATATAGGATGTTTCAACTGTCGCCAACTGGGAAGGGTCAAACGGAGGCGCTTCATTGACATAATTGAAAACTACAGCCGCTACTGCCCCTCCACCGATCAGCAAGAGCAAAATGACAACAGTTATTAAAGTCTTTAAGATCAACGCTGCATTAACAGCGCTGCGCTTTGGCTTCCTGTAATAAGCAGCCGGTCGCTGTTCAAGCGGCACTTTTTTTTCAGCCATAGGCTGGAACCTCCCCGGTTCGAGTGAGAAACACTGATCATCCTAAATTATAACACAGCGTAATTCTTTACCAATTAACATTTACTGGCCCATAATTCTCAAAAATTCAACAATTACGATGTTGCTTTCTCATTATTGATACCGCGAGAAGCAAAAAAGTTCCCTTGCTAATTTGCACTTTATCCCGGACAGCAATCAAAGAGCATTTTAATAGCTTTTTTTTTATAAACCGTGTTCAAAGAATTACTGAAGAAAACAGTTGGCACTGTAATTGCTTAAGTATAAGGCAATATCTATATTTTCTGAAGGGAGTTATCAACTAATGGACCGCGAAGCTGTAATATTGGAAAGTAGTCGTATCTTGGATTATATTTTGAAGGATGAACTGACCTTTGAGGAAAAAAACCGGATTGTATCCGATTCAGTAAAAAACTATGCTGAATTTGTGAACCCGGCAATCTTGACTGCTCGTAAATCGGTGTCTTCGGATTATTCTTTTGTCGAGTGGGAAGATGAAGGGGCTGTTTTCCGCGATACCCACGGGGTCGAATTTATCGACTGCCTCGGCGGTTTTGGCATTTACATGCTCGGCCACCGCAACCCCAAGGTCGTGGAAGTGGTCCAGGCCCAGCTAAACCGTTACGCCCTGCACAGCCAGGAATTGGTGGAACCGCTACGCGGCTACCTCTCTAAATTGGTAGAGATGATTACGCCCGGTGATCTGCAGTTCTCTTTTATCTGTAACGGTGGCGCCGAAGCGGTTGAGATGGCTTTAAAACTGGCTCGCCTGGCTTCCGGTAAAACCTGTTTTATCTCTACAGTTAATGCCTTCCACGGCAAATCAATGGGTGCTGTATCAGCTACCGGCAAAGGAGTCTACCGCAAACCTTACCTGCCACTGATCCCCGGATTTCAGCATGTGGAGTATGCCGATGCCGAAGCAATAGAAAAAGCGATCCGCAACCTGATTGCCGTCGGCGATTCAGTGGCCGGAGTAATTGTAGAACCAATCCAGGGTGAAGCAGGAATTATTGTTCCACCACCAGGCTACCTGCCGGCGCTACGTGAGATTTGTGACCGCTATGAAGTATTGCTAATCACCGATGAAATCCAAACCGGCATGGGACGCACTGGCACCCTCTGGGCTGTTGAACAGGTAAACGTTGTGCCCGATATTTTAATTATGGGTAAAGCATTTGGCGGCGGAGTGATGCCGATTACCGGCATTGTAGCCCGCAAACACCTATGGCAAAATATGCTTGAGAACCCCTGGATTCTGGGATCACCTACTTTCGGAGGCAACCCCTTAAGCTGCTCTGCGGCGATAGCTGCTATTAAGTACACTGTGGAGTGGGACATCCCGAAAATGGCTGCCGAAAAGGGCGACTACATTATGAAGAGGCTTCATCTTTACAAAGAAAAATATCCTAAAGTGTTGCAGGCCATTCGGGGCCGTGGTCTATTGATAGGGATGGAGTTCCCATCAGACGAAATCGGCTTTAATCTGGCTAAAGATCTGTTTGACCAGCGAGTGCTTGTTGGCGGCACCCTAAACAATGCCAGGGTGATCAGGATTGAGCCACCGGCAGTGATTTCCTATGAGCAGATTGATACTGTTCTCAGAAGCCTTGAAAAAACACTGGCCAAACTTAGCAACTAATTATCTACTAGCTGTTCACGACATAAATAAAGCCTGCTCTTAACCAGGGCAGGCTCAACTTTTTACTGGTATTACAACAAAAAACTGAAACCTTTATACAACAGCAAGAAAGATCTCAACCAATTGTGGATCAAAATGGGTACCGGCGCTTCTGCTAATCTCCTCCAGGGCTTCCTCCTTGCTTATGCCCTTTCTATAGGGGCGTTCATTAGTCATGGCATCATAGGCATCTACTATGGCCAGGATCCGGCATTCAATCGGTATAGCTTCGCCCTGGAGCTGTATCGGATAGCCACTGCCATCCCATTTTTCATGATGCTTCAGAATTAGGTCAGCAACTTCGGATAAATCAGATGAGGTTATAGCGATGCGGTGGCCCTTTTCTGAGTGCAAACGCATCACATCCCATTCTTCGGCAGTCAGTGGCCCTTCCTTAAACAGGATGCTATCCGGAATGCCAACCTTACCAAGATCGTGGACTTGCGCCAACAGCGCTAAATCTGTAAGCTGACTTGAACTCAGATTGATTTTTTCACCAATGATGCGGCAAAGCTTTTCGAGTCGTAATCCATGACCCTGATTCAGATAATCCCTCTCATCCAGAGTAGCTAAAAGCGCCTGCACCGATTTATTCCGAGCCCTGGTGCTGCGATAGAGTTTGTCGCGGTACATCAGGTCGTCTGCATGCCGGTAAACCTCATGTAACGACATTTCAGAATCCCTTGCAACAGCAATTCCAATAGAAAGGCCTAAGAGCAAATCACCCTGTTGCCGATTATAATTTTCTACACCTTCCCGCACCCTGGCTGCAATTTTCTCTGCATCCTGATCGCTCGTTTTGGTCAGGATCACCGCAAATTCATCGCCACCAACTCTGGCCAGTATATCATCGCCGCGCACAGCATTACTCAAAACAGCGGCTGCTGCTATCAGCAGTCGATCACCCGCTCCATGGCCGAGGGAGTCGTTGACCAGCTTTAAATCATCCAGGTCAGTTGTGATTAAGGCAATCGGGTATTCACGACTCTGGCTTAAGCGTTGCATTTCTTCTTCAAAAAAGGCCCGGTTATAGAGGCCGGTTAACTGATCATGCATACTTAGATACTTTAGTTTTTGCTCAAATCTAACCCGCTCTGTTATGTCACGGGCCAGACCCCTGAACCCGATTTTCTGACCAGCTTTGTCAAAGATCAGGGACACAGACAATTCGCCGTAGACAATATCCCCGTTTTTCTTGATTATTTCGAGGGTAAAACCTGTTACCGGCTGGCCGGTCAGAAAAACCTGATGGAATGTCTGAAAAACCTTTTCCGGGTTCTTGTAGAATTTTTTGTAGCTCATCCCCATAAATTCTTCGCAGGAGTAACCGATTATGCCTGGCAGCCGGTCATTAAAAAAACTAATTTTACCGGTCAGATCAACCTCGTAATAGCCTTCTTCAATAGAAGCCAGGATTTCACGGTATCGTTCTTCCGATTCACGTAATTTTTTTTCTGTGCGCTTCTGCTCGGTCATATCACGAATAAAGCAGATCACTTCATTTCCTCCGCTAGCCTTTATCCGCGATTCAAAGCTATAGATTCCACCGGGAGTTTTTAAAGTGTACTCTAAAGTCTGCAGTTCACCGGTCTCCAAGGCTTTCTGGATTGTCTTACCAATCTTGGCTGATAGATCCGGCGGAAGAATATCACCCATTTTTTTGCCAATTAATTGCTGCCGCGGCTTAAAGAGTAACTCCTCACTGGTGCTTAAGATTTCAAGGTAATAGCCTTCACTGTCGTGGCAGATAATCAGATCCGGACTGGCTTCGATAATCGAACTCTTCTGTGCTTCACTATCTTTTAACTGTTGAAAAGCATTTTTATAATCGGTGATATCCTCACCGATACTAAGGTACTCGATCAGTTCTCCTTCGTAATCAAATAAAGCCCGGTTCGTCCACTTAATCCAGCGCTCCGAACCGTCAAAGGCAATATTGGTATGTTCGTGGGTGGCAATCGGCTTAAGCGGGTTTAAAGCGATCAGGTGATTTACTACTAGCGGCAAATTCTCTTCAGGGACAAAATGTGCTAAGGGGCTTCCGGTAACCTTGTCCACACTTACACCCATAAAAGCACAATACGCATAGTTAGCAAGGGTGATGATGAAATCAGGCGATATCCTGGTCACCAGGGCCGGAATATCTTTAGCTATGGTCCGGTACCATTCCCGGCTATCAGTCCGAATGGGTTGAGGTCGGTTCGTCTTCTCTGAATCGCTCATTGTAAGCCTCATTTAGCACGCTTTTTGATCTGCTGTTAACTAAACCATCTGCTGTATTGCTGACATGAAGTCTCTATTTCACCATGTTGCCTGTAAATACCTTTATTAAGAATGAACTCGCCATTAACCGCCTGCCGCCGGAGGGAAAAGGGTTACCTGATCTCCTTCGTTTAATACCGTATCCAGCCCCCTGAGCTTGCCAATGTTACGACCGTTAATCAGCATCACCAGACCGACTGGCTGATTTTCTGCAAATAAAATTAGCTGCCCCTGGGAAATAGCAACCCGATCAGGCAGCTGAAAATTGCTGCGCAGTAGGTTAAGAAGGTCCCCTGCAGTTTTTTCACCCTCATCCGGCAGCTCAATCTCCCGCCCGGTGAAACCTAAAACATCACGTAAGAAAAGGTATGGTTTAACTATAATTTTCATCAACTGTTCCCTCATCAAGGTTGCGAGGTAGTGAAATTCTGCAAACTGAACTTTCCTCAATTAAGACAAGGGGGGAACTGCAGTAAATCTGTTCCCCCACCATTATTGCTTAAAAACCTTAATGTTGCTGCTTTTGGATCTCCTCCTCGCGTAGTTGCCGTTTAAAGATTTTTTCGGTAACGGTAAAGGGCAAACTGTCCCTGAACTCTACCTGACGCGGCACAGCGTAGGAGGCACACTTGTCACGGCAAAACTGAATCAGCTCTTCTTCGTTTACTTTACCGATATATTCTTCCCGCAGCACAACAAAAGCCTTGATCCTTTCGCTTCCTTCCCGCTCAGGATCAGGCACCCCTATCGCCGCTGCCATTGATACAGCAGGATGCTGATGCAGGATGTCGTCTATACTGCTGGTGTAGACCTTAAAACCGGAAACATTGGCCATATCCTTGATCCGGTCAACAATGTAAAAATATCCATCTTCATCCATCCTTACGATATCGCCTGTGGGCAGCCATCCGTCAATCAGGCCGTCTCCGGGGTTTGGCCAATACCCCTTCATCACCTGTGGGCCCTTGATGTACATATGGCCTGGCTCTCCAGGTGGGCTCAGCTCTCCGGTTTCTTCATCCACCAACTTAATATCGGTATCAGGAACCGGCAAGCCGATACTGTATTTTTGTTTCGCGGCAAAACCGGTAATCTTGGAAAAACCGGTCAGGTCCAGATGGGTGGTCGGGCTGGTTTCTGTTAACCCGTACCCCTCGGAAATTGGCATTTTGATCTTCTCCGAGATGCCCTCGCGCACCTCGACCGGCAGATGAGAAGCGCCTGAAACAATCTGGATTGGCAACCGCGGCAAATCCTTATCGCGCAATTTCATCAACTGGGTCGGCACCAGGGCCGCCATAAAGGGCCGATTTTCGACCAGCATTTTCATGATAAAATCACTGTCGCGCGGGTCCTGGATCAGGATCAGGCGCAAACCCCAATAAATCCCGAACAGAACGCTGGAATCTCCATAGGAGTGAAATAGCGGCACGGCAATACAGAGAGAAGCTTTGCCCCGGATTGATTTTTCCAGGCTGGACATGGCCCAGGGCATAGACTGCAAGACATTGGCGTAGCGATTATAATGGGTCAGCATAACCCCCTTGGGGACCCCGGTCGCCCCACCGGTAAAAGCAAGGTAAGCCAGGTCTTCTCGGGGATTGATCTCAACGGCCGGCGGGTTTGGCTCAGTTTCAGCGATCAGCGTTTTAAAGCGATGGGTGCCACTTGCAGCCTCCGGCTGCGCTTGCTCGGCAGGGGTATAATCGGTTAGCGCGGTTACAATAATCTGCTTTAGCTTTGTCTTCGGCTTAACGCTGAGCACTCTCTCCAGCTGCTCTTCCAGACAGATTACCGTTTCAGCTCCCGATTCGCCAATTTCGAATTCAAGCTCCCGTTCCTTGTGCAAAATGCTGCATGGAACATGAGTTGCCCCGGTTTTCAGAATCCCAAAGTTGGCAATTATGTACTGGGGGCAGGTCGGAAGAATTGTCGCCACCTTGTCACCCTTCTTAACCCCAAAGCCAGCCAGGGCAGCAGCCAGGCTGTCTGCATAGCCTTTTAGCTCCTGGTAACTGATCCGTTTACCAAAATAGTCGATAGCAGTTGAACCCGGATACCTGGCAGCCGACTGATCGAGAAGGGCAAAAAGCGGTTCTTCCGGGTATGGTTCAAGGCTGTGAGCCAGCTTATACGGGCCGAGACGATAACTGTTAACCCATGGCCTTTGAGTTTCTGCCGTCATTATTTACAACCCCCCTATTCCCAGAGAACCGGAACGGCAAATTCGAGCCCCAGCTCTTTTAATTTTTCAGGACCCGGCTTTCCGCTCGCCTGATCCCAGCCCCTAAGCTTATAATAAGCTTCCAGCAAGATAGGTAGTTCATTAACATGACCTTCAGCCGGGCCATCGGGCAGCGGATCTTCAAGCAACCTCTTTGGCAGGGTATCGCCGGCGGCGGTCAGTCCCTCCCGGTTGCTGAAAGCGCGGGCCAGGTTATAGACTCTTTCACCGGCCTCTTTATATTCGGCAACACTTAAATCCCAACCGGTAACCAGGTTAACCAGCTCAACCCAGTCTTCGGCGTTCAGGCAAAGCCCCATAAACTTGCAGGCTCCGACACAGTCAAAGGTAGTCAGCATATCCTCAAGATCACGGGCTACCTTTACTTCGGAAGGATCAGCCACAAAGGGATCTTTAATTTCACTATCTTCCACAATTAAAAAAGGCACATCAGAAAAAGTGGGCCCCTGAACGTAGGCCGTTACGTGATCGCCACCACGGTTGGCCGTGGCATAGGTCAGACCGGTCATCTGTACCGCCCTGCTATCATAAGCCGGCAGCTCCAGGCCTTTAACATGCATCGCAAAATGTTCGCTACCCTGACCAAGCTTTTCAGACATCCGCATACTGCCCTCGGCCAGCAGATCACCAAATCCTTCCCGCTTGCCAATCAGATGCACCAGGTCGACAATCAGGTCGGCATCGCCAAAGTTAATCTCCCTGCCGCCTGTATCGTCTTTGGTCAGGATCCCCTTCTCGAAACATTCCATGGCGAACGCGATTGTACTGCCGGCAGATATTGTATCGATCCCGTACTCGTTGCAAAGGTACCCGGCCATGGTAATCGCCTCTAAGTTACTGACGTAACACATGCCCCCAAAGGTGCCGACTGTTTCATATTCCGGCCCCTCTCCTTTATGGCCGGCATATTTGCCTTCCCTGATCTCGGTTCCCCTTCCACAGGCGATGGGGCAGGCAAAACAGGCTACATTTCTGGTCAGGATCTTATCGGAAATCGCCGGTCCATTGATCGCTTCCGATTCATCAAAAAGCCCCTTCTGCCAGTTGCGGGTCGGAAACCCACCACGCACGTTGACCAGATCAAGCACAACACTGGTGCCGAAAGCATTCATGGCCATTTTCATCATCGACTCATCCATCAGCTCATACTGCTTCTTTGAGTGTTTCTTAAAGGCTTCCGGATTCTTGATCGTTGTTTTCTGGCTGCCCTTTACAGCTACCGCTTTTAAGTTCTTTGAACCCATTACGGCACCGAGACCGCAGCGCCCGGCAGCCCGGTGATATTCATTCATGATCGCTGCATACTTGACCAGCTTTTCACCGCCGATACCGATACAGGCAATGTTGTAACGATCACCCAGCTCATCAAAGATCTGCCTGGTTGTCTCCTCAACATTTTTGCCCCAGAGATGCGAGGCGTCTTTTAACGTGGCCTTGTTATCTTCGATCACCAGGTAAACCGGCTGATCAGCGGCGCCCTCAAAGATGATGCCATCGTAGCCGGTTTTCTTAAAAGCCACACCCCAGCGTCCGCCAGAGTTGGCCTGACCCCAAATCCCAGTCTGCGGAGATTTGGCCACCACACTATACCTTCCGGTACTGGGTGCAATCACCCCGGTGAGGCTGCCGGCCATGAAAATCAACTTGTTTTCAGGCCCCAGCGGATCAGCGCCTTTCGGGACCTCATCCCACAAATACTTAGTGGCCAACCCGGCCCCTCCCAGGTACTCTTTGTGCAGTTTTTCAGGGATCGCCTCTTCGGAAATTTTGCCATCGCTTAAGTTAACCCTCAGCAATTTTCCATGACAGCCGGACATCACAACACCTCCAATTTAATTTTACCAGGAACATGATCAGCCTTTAGTGAAAATTGAGAATAAAAATAGCTTACACAATATGGTCATAATTTATTCCACTATACAATGACCGGCCTAATATTTCAACACTTTTCAGGGCGGCAAAAAATAGAGGTTCTGAAAAGATAATTTGCTCTTTTCCATTACTGTCAAAAGAGTTATAATAAAGTCAATATATTTTCACTTTGAAGAATATTATATCGAAAGGGGAAGATGACTGAATGGCTTACACTTATGGAACTGAAGAATGGGAGAATGCTTACCGGGAGATGGTAGAAGAACGGCTGATAAAGGCTGAGAAACCTTATGTTATGGGGACGCCTGAATGGGTAGCCACCTTCGAAAAGCTGGTGCAGGAAGATGAGGAATATAAAAAAGTTGCTAAGACCTGGGAAGGCACTGTCGTTATTCATATCCTGGCCAACCCGGCAAACGGTATTAACGACGACCTCTACCTTTTTATGGATCTGTGGCATGGCGACTGTCGCTTTGTGCGTTTAGTACCAAAAGATATTGGCACAAGCGCTAACTTTGTGTTAACCGGCGAAATGGAACGCTGGCAGTCTGTCATGAAAAAGGAGCTCGATGTAACCAAGGCTATGATGCAGGGCAAGGTAAAGCTTAAAGGATCACTGCCCACCATCGTCCGCTATGTAAAAGCCTCGATCCGCCTGACCGATCTGGCGGCGGAAGTTGATACTAAGTTTCAGGCGGATATGAGCGAGGCAGAGCGTTCTGAATACATTGCCGGGTTTAATAAACTGCGGGAACAGTTTGGCTTTTAACTACTTTTGAGCAGAAAGGGTGTTTGCCTTGAGCTACGATCGTGATTTATCTTTTGAATACAATAACCCGACAAAAATTATATTCGGCGAAAACAGCGTTAAGGATGTCGGGCTGGAAGTAGATAACCTCGGCGGCACAAAAGCCCTGATTGTTACCGACCAGGGAATCGTCAAGGCCGGGCTAACCGCCCGTATTGAAGAAGCCCTCGGACGCAGGTATGCCGGCACTTTTGATGGTTGTGTTCAGGATTCCGGCTTTCAGCTGGTCAACGAAGCAGCCGACTTTGCCAGGGGAAAAGGGGCCGACATCCTGGTCAGCGTCGGGGGAGGCAGCGTGATCGACACAGCCAAGGGCATCTCAATCCTGCTGCGCGAAGGCGGCAAGCTGCAGGATTATGCCGGGGTGCAGATGCTTAACCGACCGCAAATTCCTCATATCGTCATCCCAACCACAGCCGGGACCGGAAGTGAGGTAACCTGGGCTGCCGTTATTAAAAATGAAGAACGTAATGCCAAGGAAACCCTGCTCGATTACTATTTGATCCCAAGCATCGCCATCCTTGACCCGACCATGACCGCAGGTCTGCCGCCGCAGATTACAGCGGCAACCGGCATGGATGCCCTCACCCATGCCGTTGAGGGAATTCATGCCATGCAGCGCCAGCCAATCGCCGATGCCATGGCTCTTCATGCCATTCGGCTAATTACCCAATACCTGCCCCGCTGCGTTGAGGATGGCAGTGACCTTTTGGCCCGCGGGCAACAACTTCTTGCCGCTACTATGGCCGGAGTGGCTTTCGGTAACGCCCAGGTTGGCCTGGTGCATGCCATTGCCCACTCCATAGGTGCTCTTTTCGGGGTGCCTCATGGTCTGGCCAATGGGATTTTACTACCGCATGTAATGCTCTTTAATGTTGAAGATTGCGCCGACCGTTACGCTCTTATTGCCCGGGCCATGGATCTTGACACCCGTGGTTTAGATGATGTGGAGGCCGGTAAAAAGGCAGCAGCAGCTGTCTGGGAGCTGACCAAAAAGATCGGCCTAACCCAGAAACTGCGCGATGCCGGAGTACCGGAAGATGGCTTAACCGAAGCGGCTGAACTTTCTATGTCAGACGCTTCGATTATCTATAACCCGAGGATGGTGCTCGACGCCGAAGAAGTGCTACAAGTATTAAAACAGGCCTGGTAAAAAATGGCTGGCGATTCTGCTGAAGGTTCTCATTGTGGGACACATTACATGTGTAACCACCAAAAATGAGAACCATTTTTTTATGCCCAGCTGAGCATTTACCCTTAACTTTTTTCTTTTCTAAATCTGGTGGAACCAGATCGGCTTAATTAGAGTCATTCAGAATAGAATCGAAGAGGAGGTAGCAATCATGCATCAAATAAGCAAAGGGGCCTTAATTCTTGCCATGATCAGTTTAACTCTCCTATCGCTTTATGGAGGAGGTTGCGCCATGTTCGGATCGGAAAGCCTGGCCGCACCGGTCGAGGAACTTGATCAGAGACTGACTGATGCCAACAACAGCCTTGGCATAAATCTGTTTCAGGAGCTGTCTGAAGCAGTGACAGAAGAAAACCTCTTTATATCCCCTTCAAGCATTATTACTGCCTTAGCCATGACTTACAACGGGGCAAACGGCGAGACACAGCAGGCAATGGAAAAAACCCTGCAGCTTGAGGGCATGAGTATGGACGAGGTAAACTCTGCATTCGCCGATTTATTAACAATCCTCCAAAACCCGGATCCCAAAGTGGAGCTTAACGTGGCTAACTCCCTGTGGGCTCGTGCCGAAGTTGATTTCTATGAAGAATTTCTGGAACTAAGCCGGAATTATTTTCAGGCTGAAGTTACAGCGCTGGATTTTGACGATCCCGCAGCGGCCGAGACTATTAATGAGTGGGTCCGCAACAAAACCGGGGATAAAATTGAGAACATTGTCGAGCCGCCGATCAATCCTGATACTATTCTTTTTTTAATCAACGCAATCTACTTTAAGGGTGAGTGGACTGAACCTTTTGAGGCAGAATTAACGCGCGACATTCCTTTTAACCTGCCGGGTGGCACCAAAAAGGACCATCCGACGATGTTTCGCTACGGCAATTACAGCTACCTGGAAAATGAACTATTCCAGGCAGTGAGCCTGCCCTACGGCAAGAACGAAAGAATCAGCATGTATATTTTCCTGCCTGCAGCGGGAATCAATTTAGAAAATTTTAATGCTGAACTCAGCCCGGCAAACTGGAAGCAATGGCTGGGCTCATTTGGCAATATGGAAGGGGAACTGGGGCTGCCGCGTTTTAAGTTTGAATTTGAAACTTCCCTAAATGATGCCCTGATCGCTTTAGGCATGGGGACGGCTTTTGATCAAGCCACTGCTGATTTCAGTAAAATGAGGCCAGTTCCACCCCGCCTTTATATCAGCGCTGTAAAACATAAAACATTTGTTGAGGTTAACGAAGAAGGCACCGAGGCGGCAGCGGCAACCTCGGTCGAAATCTCTGTTACCTCAATGCCGGAAACTTTTTCCATGGTTGTCGACCGTCCATTCTTCTTTGCCATCGTCGATGATCTGACCGGTACAATCCTCTTCCTCGGTTCGGTATCCGAACCCCTCCTCTAGCGCGTTCTAGGGACGGTTCTCTTGACGCATCATTGTGCGTTCTAGGGACGGTTCTCTTGACGCATCAATTAGATTACTCTAGACCTTATATCACCTTGTAACCCTCTCAACCACACTCCTCCCCAGCCCGGTCACTTCCGAAAGCTGCCTTATTGTAATACCTGCTTCCCTAATTTTAAGCAGTATCTCATCTCGTTGTTCTTTTTTGTAAGTAGAAAGAACCTTCGGATCATTCAGGCCGCTTAATCTTTTAATTTCCTTAATTACTGCCCCTTCTGACCATTCTTTAATGCTTTCTTGTTCAAGATCAAGAAAAGTATCTTGACCTTCCTGCTTCATAAATGAGTTAAACTGCTGTATTGCTTTTTCTCGATGAGAACTAAATATGTTTAATATATAATTATAATCGAGCAGCGCACTATGGCCGCTTTGATAGTCACGATAGCTGCTCCATTGGTATTC
>VGTO01000036.1 GCA_016874655.1 Bacillota bacterium
TGGGGCCAAAAATGATTCGCATGGTCATGAAGAATAAAAATGTTGACTCACTGGAGACGCTGCTGCAGGAGGCGCTAAAATCGGGAGTACGCCTGGTTGCCTGCCAAATGTCGATGGACATCATGGGTATTACTGCTGCTGAACTGATCGAAGGGGTTGAATTAGCCGGCGTGGCCTCCTACTTAGACGCCGCCGAAAGTTCGGATGTAAACTTGTTTATCTAACCGATATCAGACAAAAAAGAGATATTTAAAAGGACCTGTCGAAAGCCAGGTCCTTTTGACATCTATTTTAATTAGTTTAATTGAGACAATTTATTCTTCATCCTCCGGCTGCGATGCAGGTACATCTTCGGGTACATTCTCGCGATAGATGTTGTCATCCGGATCGTTAACATCAACACTCACATTTCCAACGCCGATAAAAGCACCGCCTGCCTGGGCAATATTGGCAGTAAAGTCGTTCCTGATCAGTTTCACCCGTGACTCCTCAAAAGCAACCAACCCTCCGCCGGTTTCAAAAGCAAAGTTGCCGGTGAATATGCTATCCCTTATTTCAGCAACTGACTTGACAACCAGCAGTATTCCTCCACCTGAACCGGTATCAGCGGTATTCTCTAAAATCAGGCAGCGCTCCATATCCAACTTAGACTTTAAAACAATCATTCCGCCACCGGTATTCGAAAGATTGCCGGCAATAGTTGTATCAATCAGCGTTGCAGTCGAATCTTCGCCAACTACCACGCCGCCACCGGCTCTCCCGGCTACATTACCGTCAATCATGTTGTTGCGCATCATAACCGTTGCATCATAAATTACCGCAACCCCGCCACCATCCTGCTGCGTAAGATTACCGGTGATGCTGTTACGATCAAGCTCAGCTGAGGATCTATCAATATATATACCGGCCCCACCGGCAAAAACAGCGTTTTCAGTGATCAGGTTATCGTTGATGATCGCTTCAGAGTTTTCGATTACTGCGATTCCTCCACCATTTTGGTCAGTAAAGTTAGCCTGGATTACATTATTGCTAATCACGGGCGATGAACCTTCCGCAACAGCTATTCCGCCACCATTATTGTCTGTTGAGTTGCGTGAGATCTCGTTACCGTCAATTGTTGCGACTGAATCAAAGAGGGCAATCCCGCCTCCGTACCAAATCGCCGCATTTGTAAGGATTTTGTTTCCCTCGATCAGGGGTTCGGCAAACCAGACAGCAATGCCGCCACCATTGGTTGAAGTATTATCCTGGATAGTGTTGCCTTTGATTAGGGCGGCAGATTCAAAATCAACCAGGATCGCGCCACCCAGATAGTTGGCTTTATTGGCCTGTACGGTGTTATTCTCAATAACCGGGTTAGATTTCCAGATCGCAATACCACCTCCATTAAATGCGTCATTGCTTTCTAAAGTGTTATCCAAAATTATAGGGTTTGAACCACTTTGAATAGCAATCCCGCCACCATCCATACCCGCCTGGTTATTCCTGATTATGTTACCTGTTATTGTTGGCGAACTGCCATTGGTGATTAGAACACCGCCACCATAGTATCCTTCGGTGGTCGTTTCTTCTTCCTGATAGACCTGGGTTATTGTTTGATTCGTTCCGACACCACCAGTTATGGTAAAACCCTGTAATACCGCTTTTGAACTTTCTCCGTTTTGAAAAGTTACAACAGAGCTCCTTCTGCGTCCATCGATAATGGTTGCAGCAACCACTTCCGGGTCGTCAGGATCTGTGCTGCGTAAGGTAATATTCTTACCCATGAAATCGATCCGTTCATAATAAACTCCCGGCTCCACAACAATGACAGCACCATCGGAAGCAGCATCAATTGCTGCTTGTATTGTCGGGTATTTATCCGGCACAGCATACCTTGATTGCGAAAACTGCGTGAAGCCATAATAACCGAGGGCTGCAATAACCAGCAACCCAATGATGATGCCCAGCAGTTTTATAATACGGCGTTTATTTCCGCTTTTTTTCGACATGATAATAGCTCCCTTCTTAGTTGACATTAAGCAAAAAGCAAGTACTTAACATCCCTGCTCTATTCCCTGAATAAATCATCAGGGTTATTCCCCAGATATACATTATCATCTGGGTCGCTGATTTCTAAGGTTGAATCATCGTTAATCCACATTGCCCCTCCGCCACCGGCAGGATCAGCAGAATTGTTCTCGAAAGTGTTTCTGATAAATATGGGCGCTGAATCATAAACAGCAACCGCCCCTCCCAAGAATTCCGATGAATTTTCCCTGAAGCTGTTACTCTCAAATGTTGGCGAAGATCCGATCAGATACAAACCTCCTCCGGCGCGGTAGGCCAGGTTACTTTCGAATGTGTTTCCGGTTAACCGCAGGCCGGGATCAAGGATAAAGACGATAATCATTCCACCACCGTTTTCAGCCTCGTTGCCGATAATTGTATTATCTTCAATTAGCGGCAGCGATTCTTCGATAAAAAATCCTCCACCATTCTGTGCAGCGAAGTTGCCACCTATAGTATTATTTTTTATGACAGGAGCTGAATCAAGAGTGATGAAAATACCTCCACCCAGACGGGCAGCCCGGTTTTCAACTACTGTGTTATCCGTCAAGACCGGATCAGAATTTGAAAATATTGCCAGACCAGCACCCATTTCCGCTGTATTGCTGGCAATGGTATTGCCTTCGAGAACCGGCGCTGATTTTTCGATAAAGACTCCACCGCCGATATAAGCCCTGTTAGCAATAATCATGTTGTTCCGAATGACCGGGTTTGAATCAACAATGAACAAACCGGCCCCAAACTCAGCAGAGTTATCCTCGATTGAGCATTTTTCAATCAACGGGGAACTGCCGCCGGATATTAATATTCCTCCACCCCGGGTAACTGTGAAACCGCTTAGTACCGCACCTTCACCTTCACTACTTCTGAATGATACGACCGGACCCCGCCCATCGCCGTCGATGATCGTGGATGACACAACAGCGGGATCATCCGGGTCAATGCTGCGAACTGTTATGTTTTTCCCGCTAAAATCAATATTCTCCCGGTAAACACCGGTCTGCACAATAATTTCATCTCCATCCTGCGCCGCATCGATTGCCTCCTGAATAGTTGCATACTTGTCAGGAACGGTAGCGCCTGAACCGCTGAAGGCAGAGAACCCAAAGACAACAGCGGCAATTATCGCTACTACAGCAATACCACCGATTAGAATGTACTTCAGGCTACCGCCTGATTTTTCTCTGGCCGGCTTGCTTTCTTCTAGCGGTTTTGCTTTTTTACTAACCGGCTCTTTTTCCGGTTTTCCTTTTTCTTCACTCTTAACTGCTTCAACAGCGGTGTCAGTTTCTGTTTCATGATCTTCCCCACAATAGGGGCATAAATAATATGCTTTTGGATCGTAACTCATACCGCATTTTTTACAGTCTTCCATCTTAAAAACTCCTCTCAAGCAAATAATCCTTTACCAATTATAACACTGTCAAGCTAGAGTCTGCTAAAAGTCTAAAAAACCACCTAACCATATTATCATGTACTAGTAACCGAGAACAAGTAAATAAAAGGCAGTAAAATTGTAACATAAAAACACCGGCCCCATAAAAGAGCCGGTGGTGCGTTTTTTTGGTCTGGCCAGTCTCTATTTTGGCTGGATCGAAGTTAATACCGACCGGGTTTCACCTTCATTATATGTAAAAACTACCTCTGATCCGTCTGCAATCCCTTCAACTGAAACACCGCGACCAAGAGCAAAAGCCTGAAAATACTCGATCTCAATCGAATGGCTGTCAATCTGCCCTACCAACGTGCCGTGCATATACTCTCCTTCCAGCGGCTGATCAACTGCTTTAATCGATTCAATAACTGGACGTAATCCACTTTCCCTGAATCTAAAGGCCACCAGTGATCCATCAGCGATCCCTTCCACGCTGATCCCCTGGTTGAGAACAAAAGCCCTGTTAATCATAATCTCGACTGATATGGCATCAATTTGGCCAATTAATAATCCTTCACCAACCAGCTGATCGTTCCCGTCGCCAATCTGTCCAGCAACCGGTTCGATAGACAGCAAATACTGCCTTAGTTCTTTCTGACTATAGGTGATAAAAACCTCTGTTCCACTTTCAAATGCGTCAACTTTCAAACCACTATCCAGGGTAAAAACCTGAGTTTCACCTTCTAGATCAATTTCCACTGAATGGCTGTCGATTTGTCCAATAAATATACCAAAAGCCTCAATCACTTCCGGAGGAAGATCGACAGATTTGATTGATAACAATAAAGGACGCTGATCACCGTTATTCTCAGCATCAGGGGTATCTGCTTCGGCGTAAGTGATCTCTACCCTGGACCCATCAGCGATATCGGTGACCACCATTCCGGCATTGAGCCTGAATGCTTTTGGAATTCCTTCTACCTCAATTTCTACCGAGTGATTGTCGATCTGGCCAACCAGGACACCTTCGGCTTTATAAATTTTTTCCTCTTCAGACTCAGTGTTTGTCGGTTCTGGTCTGCACCCTGAAACAATCATAATCAGGGAAAATACTGCTATTAAAAAGGCGACATAGATCCATCTTCTTCTAACCATAATTGATTTGTTCCCCCTTTAAAATATTGTACTACATAGACAGGCAAATATGAGCATAAGTTCCATCGAATTTTGTTTATCTTACCTGAAGCTGCCGCCTCCGCCGCCAAAGCCGCCGCCCCCTCCGCCGGAAAATCCACCCCCAAAACCGCCTCCCGATGAAAAACCTCCCGAAGATCTGGCGCTGGAAGTAGACGAAGCGGCAGCGATAGCACTTGATGCAGTCCTGGAGGCGCTGCTAACTGTATTGTTCAGCGATCTGGTCATTGTATTCATGTTATTGATAATCAGAGCTGTCTGCGCAGCGTTCATCCGCGACCAGCTGGTCTGATTAATAGTAGGATCCTGCTCCAGGCGCGGGAAAACTAGGGCCAGCTGATCGATAACCTGCTTCGCCACGCCCAGAATTACAGCATAAACCAGGTAATGTTCCCAAACCACCAGCGAAGGAACAGTCGATTGATCCACCTTAGAGAAGTGCAGCAAAAATCGTCTGAAAGCGTTCCATTTCGCCAACTGATCGGCTCCATAAGCAGTGTAGTAGAGTTTTGGGGAGGCAAAAAAAAGCAACAGCGCCCCAACGATCAGGGCAGCGCCAAAAAGGAAAAGTTCTCCTAAAATCATCACCACAACTCCTGCACAGATCATTACGAAAGGCAGGAGACATCCGATTAAGGAAGATTTTTCAGCAAAAAACATCTGTCCCTTGCCCAGACGCTCAACAGTGCTTTTCCATTCAGTATGGAATTTGTGAAATTCACGGGGTTTTTTTGTTGCAAAATCCTGAATTTGACTGAAAGAAATTGATTTTTTTGCGTTTACTACTAGATCCACTTCACTCTCAGGTTTAAATTCCAGATAAACCGGCCCAAAAAGAAACTCGACCACGATCTTATCCACTGAGCTTTTAACCTCTTCGTTTTTCAATTCAATAAGCTGAAAATCATCATTCTTAGCTTTAGAGGTGCTACTTAAATTCTGCAGCGGTTCGATCTGTAAGTGACTGCGACGGGCCAGATCTAAAATTCCTGCTGCCAATGACTCATTCTGGATCTTCTTTTTATGCCAGAGATAACCGGCCACCTCCGGTGGATAATTCCCAGGTAGCTCGCGAAAGTAGTCACCCTGATAAGCCTTACTCTTATTGGCAGCTTTGCTCCACATGCTGAAAAGCCCCAGACCGACCAGAATAAAAAGCAACAGCGAATAGATCGGCTGATATATTTTTACCGCTCTGCTGATATTAGATTGTGCTGCCCAGCGTTTTTCTTCTGCAATGATCGAATCCAGTGCTTCTTTGCCGCTGAGCCTGGTTGATTCCGAAACCAGCTCGCGGGGGAACACTGCCCTTCCTTCAAGGAATGTCCTTTCCGCCAAAGGTGCCACATACCAGGTTATTTTTTCCAGGCTATCGATCATCACCTCGCCATGAGCAGGACCATGGCCCCAGGCTAAAACCTCTCCATCCTCTGCCCCGGCAGGTAGTGTCAGGGTAACCCTTACACTGCCGGCCGGAAATTCCCACTCATCTCCAACAAATTTGTAATAGAGCTCCGCTACATCGTTGTGAACAACGATGGCATCACGGGCTATGTACTCAAGGGTAAAGATCCGCTGCTCATTATAAGCATCAAAACTCCAGTCAACCATAAAGTAATCCTCACCAAAAACCCTGATCGCATATGTTCCAGGTTCTGAAGTGGGAAACTGATCAACCAGAGTATAAAGGTTCGCTCCTTCACGGATTGTAATTTCACTGAATAATTCGATCTCATTAAAATATATTTTATGATCGGCACCCCTGAACTGACCGTTAAAGTTAATCGTTCTCTGCTCAACAACCTTTAGATCCCCGTTTGGCAGGACTTCCGCCGTGATCTCGACCTGATAGATCTCCAGGGAACGGGCAGCGACGGGAGTTGCTATTGAAAAAATAATCAGAAACGCTGTTAGCAGCACCATGCCTAGTGGAAATATCAGTTTTTTCAGGTTTCCACACATTTTTCTGCCCTCCAGCATACGGCACACAACAATCACTTTCTTTCGATATGGTAATTATACCAAAAAAGTAGGCTGCCGCAGATCCTTAACCCCGCTTATACAAAAACCGATCCCCCCATATTAAAGGAGATTTCAGCCTCAAGTCGAAAATACTTACTATGAAGGATCAAAAAATGACTGAGAAGATTAAAATCGGAGTTAGTTCATGTCTGCTCGGTAACCCTGTCCGCTATGATGGCGGGCATAAACATGATCGTTACATAACTGACATGCTGGGCCAATACTTTGATTTTATTCCAGTCTGTCCTGAAGTAGAATGCGGATTACCGGTTCCCCGCGAGACAATGCGACTGGTTGGTGATCCCGAAAAACCCCGCCTGCTGACCACCAGAACAAAAGTGGATATGACCGATCAGATGCTTAAGTTTTGCAACAGAAAAGTTTTAGAGTTGGAAACATCAGAACTTTGCGGCTTTATCTTTAAAAAAGATTCTCCCAGTTCAGGCCTCTACCGGGTTAAAGTTTACGGAGACACCGGCCCGGCTCAGAGAAATGGCCGTGGTTTATTTGCCGCCGCGTTTGCCGACCAGTTTCCGCTGTTGCCACTTGAAGAAGAAGGACGTCTTAATGATGCAAAATTACGTGAGAACTTCATCGAAAGAGTGTTCTGCTACCACCGCTGGAAAGATTTTATCGCAAACCAGGCAAGCTATAAGGAACTGATTGGATTTCATGCCCGTCACAAGCTGCAGCTAATGGCCCACAGCCCTAAACTTCTCTCAGCCATGGGACGTCTTGTCGCTTCCGGAAAAACACTGTCTGTTGAAGAACTGATGACCTCCTATTTTGATTTACTGATGACTGCGCTCACGTACCGGGCTACAGTTAAAAAAAATGTCAACGTGCTCTATCATATCATCGGTTATTTTAAAAAGCAGAACAGCTCCGATGAACAGGCTGAATTGATCGAACAGATCGAACGTTATGCCCGTCACTTCGTACCGCTGGTGGTGCCTTTAACCTTGGTCAGCCATTATGTCCGGAAATATAAGATCTCTTATCTCACCGATCAAACCTACTTAGAACCGCACCCGGCCGAACTGATGCTGCGTAATCATGTATGAGATGGTAGCACAACAGAGTCCATTCGGGTTAAACATGCTTTTATATTCGCCTGACGACTTTAGTTATGGTATTATTCTGATTAGAAACTTTAATAATCCGATACCTTGAGGAGTTACCCTTTTTGACCGGCACTGAACAGATTCTGCCTGAAAAATATTTGGGTGCCAGCGATTTTAAAAAAATGTTGCTGGGTGCCAGTATATTTTTTAACCGGGAAAAGGAGCGCATCAACGCGTTAAACGTTTTTCCGGTCCCTGACGGCGATACCGGTACTAACATGAGTATGACCCTGCAATCGGCTCTTGAAGGATCACTGGAATACGAAGGCGAATCGATCGGAGAACTATCAGAGATTGTCGCCCATAAAGCGCTGATGGGCGCCCGCGGAAACTCTGGTGTTATTTTGTCACAGATCCTGCGCGGTATCGCCCGTGGCTTACAAAAAAAGGAAGCTATTACCCCCGGAGAGCTGAGCAAAGCATTTCAGTATGGAGTGGTGTATGCTTATAAGGCAGTATCAAAACCGGTTGAAGGCACAATTTTGACCGTAGCACGCGAAATGGCTCGCGGGATCAGGGCAGCAGCACGCAAGGGCGAGAACTTTTACAGCAGCATGGAAGCAGCAATTGCAAACGGCAAAGAAACTCTGGCGAAAACAACGGAGATGCTACCCGCCCTTAAAGAGGCAGGGGTGGTCGATGCCGGGGGGCTGGGACTACTAGTCTTCCTCGAAGGATGTCTTTTTTCCCTCAAAAAATCGCTAAGCGAACTGGTTTCCCATAAAGAGGTAAGCTCTATTGCAGTGGAGGATAATCCTCAACCCTTAAACCAGGTCGGTCCAGAGCTTTTTGATCTGGACTTTCCTTACTGTACCGAAGTAATTATCCGCTCTGCCAGGAACGATTTCTTTGGTTTAAAAGAAAAATTGGAACCTCTGGGGGAGTCATTACTAGTTGCCATCGATCATAACCTGGCCAAAGTGCACATTCATACTGCTACTCCTGGATTGATCCTGCAAACTGTTCTCGCTTTCGGGAGCTTACATGATATAAAGATCGAAAACATGCTTGACCAGCATCACCAGGCCTTCAGTGCCCGCAAACCTTTGGAAAAAACTGTGTTGTTGCCGGGCGCGCTGGAACATCAGGCCGGAGAAGTGGGGATCATTTCAGTATCTTTCGGCGAAGGCTTTCGCGAAATCTTTTTAAGTCTTGGTGCAGATGAAATAGTGTTTGGCGGACAAACCATGAATCCCAACGTGGAAGACCTGTTGAAAGCAGTGGAAAAACTGCCTCAGGAATCAGTGATCATTCTGCCGAACAATAAGAATATTATCATGGTCGCCCAGCAGGTTCAAATTCTGTCAAAAAAAACTGTAGAAGTGCTGGAAACCAGATCACTGCCGGAAGGTCTGGCAGCACTGGTTGCTTACAACCCTTCATCCTTACTCGCAGATAATCTAGAAGCAATGTTGGCTGGCATTAACAGGGTCAACACCGGACTGGTCACTCATGCGAACCGAAATACCGTCATCGGCGGCAAATCGATTGAAACCGGTCATTTTTTAGGTCTCGCGGGCGACGAAATAATTTCCGCCGGTGATAACCTAATGCAAACCGCGCTTGATCTGGCCGAAAAGCTCACCGGTGATCAGAACGATTTATTCACCATTTTTTATGGGCAAGGTGTCTCCCGTCAGGATGCCTCTAAACTGGCAGCTATAATCGGAGAAAAACACTCCTCGATAGAGATAGAGCTGCAATATGGCGGTCAACCGCTCTATTACTATATCTTTTCCGTTGAATAAATTTTATCTACATTACCAATAAAACTGAAACAATATAAAATCACAAATCCTTTCAATTGGGCATATTTACAGATTTCGTTTACTCGTTTATGATTTAGGCATCATAGCCTGTATGCGACGGAGGTTACCTTAGATGAGCAGCAAACCAAACCAAAAGCCCCTAAATCCCCGGTTTTCATCCGGCCCCTGCGCCAAAAGACCGGGCTATACCATCGCTAACCTCGATCAAACTCTGCTTGGCCGCTCACACCGCAGTTCAGCAGGGAAAGCCCGTCTTAAGGAAGCAATTATTAAAACTAAGGAAATCCTCGGCCTACCCGATGGCTACTTGCTTGGACTGGTCCCCGGCTCAGATACCGGCGCTTTTGAAATGGCCATGTGGAACCTGCTGGGTGCCAGACCTGTTGACATAATCTACTTTGAATCCTTCGGTAAGACCTGGGCTGATGACATAACCGGCCAGCTGAAACTTGATAATGTCAATATTTATAAAGCCCCGTACGGAGAACTGCCTGATCTGAGCCTGATTAAACCGGATCACGACCTAGTTTTTACCTGGAACGGAACCACCAGCGGCGTTAAAGTGCCCAACGGCAATTTCATCTCTAAAAACCGCGAAGGATTGGTGCTCTGTGATGCCACATCAGCTGTCTTTGCCATGGAACTGCCCTGGGAGAAACTTGATGCCGTTACCTTTTCCTGGCAAAAGGTGCTTGGCAGCGAAGCAGCTCATGGCATGCTGGTTCTCTCACCCCGAGCGGTGCAACGCCTCGAGAGCTACTCTCCGGTCTGGCCATTACCAAAGATTTTTCAGTTGACCAAAGGCGGCAACTTAATTTCCGATATTTTTGAGGGATCGACAATTAATACACCGTCCCTGCTCTGCCTCGAAGACTATCTTGATGCCTTGGAATGGGCGGAAACAATTGGCGGGTTGCCGGCCCTGATCAAGAGAAGTACAGAAAACCTCAAAGTCGTGGAATCCTTTGTTGAGAACAATAAATGGATTAATTTTTTGGCTGCCGATCAAACTTACCGTTCCAACACCAGTGTCTGTCTGACTCTTGATCTGGAAGCTGACAGGTTGAAAATGCTGGTAAGCTTGATGGCTACCGAAGCGGTGGCCTATGATATTGCATCTTACCGGGATGCCCCCGGGGGCTTACGCTTCTGGTGTGGAGCCACCGTGGAAAAAGAAGACCTGATCCTGGCGCTTGAATGGCTGGGCTGGGCTTATAATCAGGTATCAACCGGGTAAGGAGGAATAATCGGATAGGAGGAATAATAATGAATGAAATTCTCGATACTTTAAGGATGTTCTGGCCGCTGCTAGCCCTACAGCTTGTATTGCTGGTTTGGGCGTTAATCGATCTGGTTCGGAGGCGTGAAGTAAAAGGATTACCAAAATGGGCCTGGGCATTAATCATTATCCTAATTAATCTGTTCGGCCCGATCATTTACTTTGTTGCCGGCAGGGGAGAGGAATAGCATCAAAGTAGAGGCCATTGAAATAAGCGGTCTGACTAAAAGCTTTGGCTCTAACCTGGTCCTGGACAGGTTGGGGTTTCAAGTCAGGCGTGGCAGCATTCACGGTTTTCTGGGCCCAAACGGGGCCGGAAAAACCACTGCCATAAAAATTATCCTCGGTCTTATCCCAGCTGATTCAGGTCAGATCAAAGTGCTGGGTGAACCCCACTGGTTTGGACGCAAGCACAATTTTCTACAGTACCTCAATTATCTGCCCCAGGATCCGGTGTTTCCGGAAGGGCTCACCGGCAGGGAAGCTCTGTGCCTGGTAGCCAACATTTACCGGATTGACCGCAGGAAGAGCCACCTTCGGATTGGGCGTCTACTCGACTACTTTGACTTAACCGCTGCTGCCAATCGCCGGATTGGTGTTTATTCTCGCGGCATGCAGCAGCGATTGGGGCTGGCAGCAGTACTCTTAACTGAACCGGAACTGTTAGTCCTTGACGAACCGGTTTCCGCCCTTGATCCCGGCGGTCGGCGGCAGGTGCTTGAGATCATTCTTAAACTTAAGGGCAGGGCAACTGTTTTCTTCTCCAGTCATATACTTGCCGATGTTGAGAGAGTCTGCGATCAGGTAACTATTATTGACCGGGGCCGAAAACTGCTCGATGCAAAAACTTCTGCGTTATTGAACCGCTTTGTTATGGAACAATACCTGGTAACAGTGAAACCTGATCAACTTAATCTGGCGGCCAGCCTGATCAGGAAAAATCACTCGGTAAGAGCAGTAACACCTCATCTGAACCAGCTACTGGTTGTATCAGAACCTGGGGAATCACTTAAATTGGCAGAAGAAGTGCTGCCGGAACTGATCAGACAGGGAATCACCGTTACAGAGTTCATGCCTAACCGCACTAACCTGGAAGACGCATTTTTTAAGGTGCTTGATGAAAATCATCGTCTGGAGAAAGCTAGATGAAAGTTCTGCTGGAAAAAGAGTTAAAATCCAACTGGCGCAGTTTTCGGTACCCGGCGTTTCTGCTGGTCATCCTGTTCTTTGCGCTGTTAGACCCCCTGATGCTCCGGTATATGAATGAAATCCTCGGCTATTTTGCCACCGGCCTAGAAATAACGATGCCGGAACCTACCCCGCAGGATGCAATTTTTTCATTTCTCTCTGATGTATCGCAAATTGGCATTTTTGTCCTTATTTTTGCGTCAATGGGCAGCGTGGCCCGTGAAAAAGAAACCGGCGTTACCGGTTGGCTGCTCAGCAAACCAATCAGCCGCTGGCAATATCTGCTCGCCAAAGTAATAATCCTTTACTTGCTTATTATTGCCGGGATCTTTGCCTGCAGCACCCTGGCCTACCTTTATACAACCAGCCTCATCGACCAGCCCCCGATGGCAGAATCTGCCCTGGCAACCTTCAACCTGGTAATCTTTACTTTATTGATAGCCACCCTGACCGTTGCCCTCTCAACAGTACTGAAAAGCCCACTCCAGGCGGGAGGGATAACGCTGCTGATTTTTTTCTTAAGCGGCATCATTAATATGCTGATCGCTGACTCAGCCGCGGCCAACTATTATCCCAATACCCTGCTAAGCCAGATGAAACCTCTGCTCGATGGAACAGCAACCGCAGCCGACAGCGCCGGGCCTCTGGGCGTTACAATCTTTCTAATCGCTTTGCTGGTGATCTTGAGCGGCTTCCGGTTTTCCCGGATGGAATTATAAACTGCCTCTTAAACAGCGATAGCTTAACCTTCAACTACCTAATTTTAACCTTCGAGCGTTTTCAGCAGAAGTTCGTTGACCAGCTGCGGATTGGCCTTGCCTTTGGTTTCCTTCATCACCTGTCCGACCAGAAAGCCGAGAGCCTTAGTTTTTCCACCATGGTAATTCTCAACGCTGTCCGGGTGTTCTGCGATCATCTGCCTGATTATTTTCTCCAGCTCTCCGTGATCAGAAATCTGGGTTAAGTTTTCTTTCTCCACTATTTGAGACGGGCTTTTGCCACTGGCTATGGATTGATCGAGAACTTCTTTTGCCAGCTTGCCGCTAATCAGGCCATCATCGATCATTTTCAGCAGTTCCGCCATAAAATGAGGAGTAAAGGGGCAGCGATCAACCTCAATACCGGCGCTGTTCAGTCTGGCTGTAAACTCGCCCATGATCCAGTTGCAAGCCGCTTTAGGATTGTCATAGATGGCCAGGCAGCTTTCAAAATAATCGGCCAGGCTGCGGGAAGCGGTCAGAACTGCCGCATCATACCCGGGCAGTTTGTAATCTTTGACAAAACGCGCGGCCCTTGCTTCAGCCATTTCCGGCAGGTTTTGGCGAGCCTCTTCTACCTCTTCTATAGTCAGCTGAATCGGTGCCAGCTCCGGATCGACAAAACAGCGGTAGTCGTGAGCTTGTAATTTGCCACGCATCACTATTGTTTCCTGGCTATTTTCTTCCCAGCGCAGGGTCTGTGAAACCACTTCGTCACCGCTATTTAAAATGGCGCGTTGTCTCTTTATCTCGTGTTCAAGAGACTTTTCAACCGCTTTGAATGAGTTCATGTTCTTTAATTCAGTCTTACTGCCAAGAGTATCGCTTCCCACCGGCCTTAGCGAGATGTTGGCGTCACAGCGCAAACTGCCCTCTTCCATCTTGCAGTCAGAAACAGAGCTATACTGAAGAATACTTTTAAGCTTTTCCAGGTAACGTTTCGCTTCGCCAGGAGAGCGAAGATCAGGTTCTGTCACCACTTCGATCAAGGGCACCCCGGCCCGGTTATAATCTACCAGCGATGTATCACCAGCCGGCGAGTGCACTAATTTTCCGGCATCTTCTTCCATGTGCACCCGGCCGATACGCACCCTTTTTAATAAGCCCTGGTCGTCCTCTAGGTCAAGGTAACCATTACTACCAATCGGCACATGGAACTGTGAGATCTGGTACCCTTTTGATAAATCAGGATAAAAATAATTTTTACGGTCAAAGTAGCTAAAAAGCGCTATCTCGCAGTTTAAGGCAAGGGCTGCAGTGAGCGCTTTTTGAACAGCAACTTTGTTCAGCTGGGGTAAAATGCCAGGAAAACCGAGGCAACCCGGACAGGTATTAACATTCGGCTCTGCTGCAAAATGATTGGGGCAGGCACAAAAAAACTTGCTCTCGGTCAGCAGTTCGACATGCACTTCAAGGCCGATTACTGTTTCATACTTCACCTTAATTACCTCCCCCGTTAAACCCCTGCAGATCTGAAATAATCGCCGGCGCAATTTTTAAAGCAGCAGAAAGTAAAAACGCATCTTCAAACTGCTTTCCGATTAATTGTAACCCGACCGGCAGGCCGTTGATATCACCTGCCGGCAGACACAGAGCAGGGTTACCCGCCATGCTGACCGGAACAGTAAATAGATCATTCTCTAAAAGATCGCTATAAGCCGTTTCTCCTGAAGCCAAAAAAGGCCCCGTTCTGACAACAGGCATCAACAGTAGGTCGCATTGTTCAAAAACAGTTTTCAATTCCTCTCGGATCAGGGTCCAGACTTTGAGGGCCTGTCGGTAATAACGATTGTAGCCGTCCTTGCTTAGGAAATAGGTGCCAAAGATGCTGCGGTTTAATGCCTCCCCATTAAAAGTAGCTCTACGCGTTTTACGATAAAGCAGTTCGAGATCTTCCGCCTCAATTGCCTGTCCGTAGCGAATGCCATCATAGCGCAAAAGGCTTGAAGAAGCTTCCGCCGCGGCAATCACCTGATGAGCCCTTAAAGCTTCAGGCAGGTGTTTAAGCTGCACTGCAGCCTTCCTGATTCCCAGCGCTGCTATTCGATTAAGTGTATCTTTGACCAGGTTCCGTCGAGGATCAGCGGCTGAACCGGAAAGCGTTTCCAAGTAACCGACCACAAGGTTCGAAAGATCATCTGTCTTATCTCTCCGGGTATTTACCTCCCGGCAGGCTGCAGTGACGGCATCACGTGGATCGTAACCAGAGATTACTTTAAGAGCAACCGGAAGATCCTCCGGGAATAGTGCAGAAACACCGGCACGACAAAAAGAACCACTGTGTACTGCAAGGCCATGCCGGGATACCAGACCGGCCGAAGGGAGAAGGCCAAAAACACCGCAATGCGAGGCACCCTGTAGCAAAGCTCCGCCGCTGTCGCTTTCAAGAGCCAATGAGCAAATACCTGCTGCCAGGGCTGCCGCACCGGCGCTGCCGGCAACTTTTTGGAGATCACCGGGGTTAAGGGTCGGCCCCTGCGGAGAGTCAAGAGTAGTAGATCCAATCCCCATATTGTCAACATTGGTTTTCCCGACAACCACCGCTCCGGCAGCGATCAATTTGTCTACTGCCGCGGCATTGTACGGCGGATAAAAACTCTTAAATTGTGAAGACCCGAGAGTAGTTGGTAAGGCCTTGTACATAAAATTATCTTTAACTGCAAGCGGCACACCAGCCAGAGGCAGGCAAATCCCGGCCTCAATCTTCTGGTCAACTGCTGATGCCTGTTCCAACGCTTCTGCGCCGGCGATGCTGCAAAATATATTCAGCTTGTTGTTCAGTTCCCGTGCATTCTGTAAAACTATTTCGGCCAGGTCCCGCGCCTTTAGCTCGCCCCTATTTACTTTATCGGCAATACGTCCGGCGCTTATCGTCTTTAAATTCACTTTGTTCCTCCTTTGGCTATTCCTTATTCAATGATTGGCGGAACAAGATAAAAGCCATCTTCATAGTTGGCGGCATAGTAACCCAAACCTTGAAGTGTGTTCTGCTCCGCCTTGTCCTCGCGCATAGCGTTCAGCGCTCCATGCCCAAACAGCAGCGGCTCGTAGGCAGAGCAATTTACTTCCAGCAGCGGTTCCAACCACTTTTTGTACGCAATGAGCTGTGCAAGAAGCCTCGCCAACTCATCTTCGTTAAGTTCAATTTTTGCAATCTCTGCCGCCTTGATTAGCTCTTCTATACTGACATCAGCCACAGTAAGTCACCATCTTCCAGTTAGCTTTAAAATCCTGTTTCAAAAACCTTTTTCATAACCTCTTCGTGGATGGTAAGCGCTGACTGGTCGTGCAGCACAAAACGGATCAGCTTCACTTCACTTAACACCTTCAGCATATCCTTAACCGTCCTGAAGGCTATTTCTGCTGCTGCCCTCATCGGATAGCCAAAAGCGCCTGTTGAAATTGATGGGAAGGCAAGCGACCTGATTCTTCGCTCTTCAGCCAGGTACAAAGCATTTCGGTAACACTCAGCCAACAGTTTTTCTTCCGGACGATCAACCCCAAATACTGGCCCGAGACAGTGGATGACATAGCGATTCGGCAGGTTATGCCCACCGGTTATCACAGCTTCTCCCGGCTTAATAGGGGCCAGTGGCCGGCACTCTTCTTCCAAGCCCGGGCCGGCTGCCCTGTGCAGTGCTCCGGCAACACCACCGCCGATTCTCAGCTGAGCGTTTGCGGCATTAACCACGGCCAGCACATCTTTTTGGGCCGCTATATCACCTGTTACAATTTCGATCGTTATTTCACCGACGGTAACTTTCATTAGCAGATCCTCCCGCAAATAGTTCTTCAGAGAGATACGACATCCTCGCCTGTTAAACCTCTTTATCAGCCGTTATTAATAAGAAAAAGCGGTTAATCCATTTCGGTGTTTCCCAAAATGACAACCGCTTTAAGTGTATTTCATTCCCCAAGCAAGCAGGGAGGGTGACCTAGATATATTTAAAGCTCAATTTTCCTCAACCTCAGGGAATTAAGAACTACATTAAGCGAACTCAGCGCCATCGCCCCGGCACCAATAATTGGGTGCAACAGACCGAGAAAAGCCACCGGTATGGCGAAACTGTTATAAAACCAGGCCCAGAAATAGTTCTGGCGGATTTTCTTAAATGTGGCCCGCGACAGGAGAATAGCTGAGACAACAGAGTTCAGGTTACCTCTGACCAGGGTAATGTCAGAAGCCTCAATGGCAATGTCGGTTCCCGTGCCGATCGCTATGCCAACGTTGGCCTGCTTTAAGGCCGGCGCATCATTGATTCCATCGCCAACCATGGCGGTCAGGCCGAATTCCTCCTGCAACCTTCTGACCTGATCGACTTTGCCATCAGGCAAAACCTCAGCCACTACCTTGCTGATTCCAATCTGGCGGGCTATCGCCTCGGCAGTAACCCGGTTGTCACCGGTGATCATTACCGTTACCAGGCCCAGATCTTTCAACTTCGCCAGTGCTTCAATGGCTTCATCTTTTAGCGTGTCGGCAATGGCCACCAGACCGGCCGCTTTTCGATCAACAGCAACCAGAACGACCGTTTTCCCTTCTGCTTCAAGGGTTTCCATCTGCTCAGGCAACACACCCAGGTCAACTTTGTGGCTCTCCATCAGGCGCCGGCTGCCGACCAACACCTCTTTACGATCAATTATCCCGATAACGCCCTGCCCGGTAATCGATTCAAAGTTGCTAACCGCAGCATAGCTAATTTTCTCGGTTGCTGCTTTCTCTACCAGGGCTGCGCCGAGCGGATGCTCGGACACAGCTTCAACTCCTGCGGCGAAAGATAGTAATTCTTCCCTGCTGAAACCGCCCGCAGGCACCAGGTCAGTAACCTGAGGTTTGCCCCTGGTCAGGGTTCCGGTTTTGTCAAAGGCAATCGCTTTAACATCTTTCATCGTTTGGATCGCTTCACCACTGCGGATCAAGATGCCATTTTCTGCACCGAGACCGCTACCGACCATCAGAGCGGTGGGAGTAGCCAAACCGAGGGCACAGGGGCAGGAGATCACCAACACCGCAGTTGCCGCCATAAAGGCTAAAGTTAACTGAGGTGCCTTAAGATTAGCCCACGGCGGGCTGAAAAACTCAACAATGGAAAGGTGAAACCCCGGAAAGAGCAACCAGGAGAAAAAAGCTGCGAGAGCCACTACTAAAACAGCGGGCACAAAGTACCCGGTGACCCGGTCGGCAAACTCCTGAATCGGCACTTTTGACCCTTGAGCCTCTTCAACCATCTTGATTACCTGGGCCAGGAAAGTATCTTTACCAACCCTGGAAGCCCTGACCTGCAGAGCTCCCCGGCCGTTTATGGTGGCCCCGATTACCTCACTGCCCTCGCTTTTTTCCACCGGGATAGACTCGCCAGTTGCCATCGATTCGTCAACGCTGCTGCTGCCACTAATCACAATTCCATCAGTGGGGATTTTTTCTCCGGGTCGGACAAGCATCACCATCCCGGGCAGCAGATCTTCAATCGCTATTTCACGTTCCGTACCGTTATCGATCACGCGTGCTGTCTTTGCTTCAAGAGCCAGCAGCTTTTTAATGGCCTGCGAAGCACGCCCTTTGGCCTTGGCCTCCAGGAAACGCCCAACCAGGTGAAGGGCCATAATGCTGGCCGCCATCTCAATAAAGGTAGTCAGCGGGAACCAAAAATTGAGCAAACTCAGAAAATAGGGCAGCGCGGAGCCCAAAGTGACCAGCGTGTCCATGTTGGCGCTAAAGCGTTTCAGCGCTTTAAAGGTGCCCCGGTGAGTCGCCCAGCCGGCAACAAATATTGCCGGGATCGCCAGTAAAACTGAAATGGGGAAATAACCGGGAATCGGAAGCACGAACATGTTGATCATCATCAAAACCATGATCGCTCCGGCAAAGATAACCGCCAACCACATCAGTCTGGCTGCCTTGGCCACAGTTCGCAGGTCACGATCAAGCTCCGAGCTTGAATTATTCAGCGCTATTCTTTCACCGCCGGTTTCTGCAATAGTGTATCCGGCGCTTTTAACCAGTTCCACCAGGTCCTTGTGGCTTATTATTTCTCGATCATACTTGATACTGGCCTTTTCCGTTGCCAGGTTAACTACTGCTTCAAGAACACCCGCTGCGTTCTTAAATGTGCTTTCCAGTCCTATGGCGCAAGAAGCACAATGCATTCCTTCTATCACGAGAACTTCATCGACAGTTAACGATAACCGCTTTTCGGGCGTACCCTTAAAACCGGCATCGCTGACCCTGTTTAGGATCTGTTCAATAGTCAGCTTTTCCGGATCAAATTCAATATATGCTTTTGCAGAGGCGAAATTGACCGTTGCCTCTTTAATTCCTTCAGTTTCCTGAAGCCCTTTTTCCAAACCCAGGGCACAGGAAGCACAGCTCATGTCATCAATCAGTAAAGTGATCTTTTCCATCCTAATTACCTCTTTTCTTCCGGCTAACCGGTGGATTATCGCGGAAAACAGACTTTACAAACTCAGCAACGTAAGATATGCCTGATCAGCCGTCAATTTGTCTCTGCTTTGCTACCAACTCGTCCAGTGTGGTGTTGCCCAGTTCGCTTCTGATCACATTTTTCAAACCGATCCAGGCATCTCGCGTAACACACTGTTCCGACCGTCCGCAGAACCCTGGACGATCGACGCAGTCGACCGGGGCTATTGGCCCCTCGACGCATTCGACTATTTCGAGCAGGGTAATGCTGTTCGGGTGCCTGGCTAAAATATAGCCTCCCTGGCTTCCTTTCAAGGTTTTAACATAGCCGCCAATCCGCAATGGAAACATTACCTGCTCCAAGTATTTCAGAGAAATATCCTGAATCGCGGATATATCTTTAAGCTTAACCGGGCCTTCTCCATACTTAAGGCCGAGTTCAATTAGTGCCCTTGAGGCATAGCGTGATTTCGTCGACAGTTTCAAGCCTGATCCTCCTCTTCAAACAATGCAGTAGAAATATAACGTTCAGCCAGATCGGGAAAGATGGTAACAATCAGCTTGCCGCTGTTTTCTGCTCTGGCAGCAAGCTGCAAGGCTGCCGCACAGGCGGCTCCTGAGGAGATACCAACCAGCAGTCCTTCTTTCCGGATCAATTGCCGGGTTGTCGCCAAGGCCAGGTCATCCGGAATGCAAATAACCTCGTCAACTAAATCGAGTTTTAAGATTTCAGGAACAAAACCGGCGCCGATGCCCTGAATTTTGTGCGGACCGGCCTTTCCTCCGGATAAAACCGGCGAAGCCTGCGGTTCGACAGCAACCCCGATTAGTGAGGGTTTTTTTTCTTTAAGCGTCTGCAACACGCCGGTAATTGTTCCACCTGTACCAACGCCAGCAACAAATAGATCGATCCGGCCCTCTGTTGCTGACCAAATCTCTTCTGCTGTGGTCCGGCGATGCACTGCCGGGTTAGCCTCATTGGTAAACTGCAGCGGCATGAAGTAGTTCCTGTCTGAACTGGCGATCGCGGTAGCACGGTTAACCGCTCCACTCATCCCCTCCGGCCCTTGGGTTAAAATTAATTCGGCGCCTAAAGCTTTTAGCATTTTTCTGCGCTCCATACTCATTGTTTCCGGCATCACCAGAATGCAGCGGTAGCCCTTCACAGCGCAGATCATCGCCAGGCCAATCCCGGTGTTACCGCTTGTTGGTTCAATGATAACCGTGTCAGGTCCAATGACCCCGGATTCTTCTGCGTCCTCGATCATCGCCAGACTAATCCGATCTTTAACGCTGCCCCCGGGATTGTACGATTCCAATTTGGCTAAGATCTCTGCCGGGCAGTCCTGCCCCAGTTTCGATATTCTGACCAAAGGTGTATTTCCAATTAGTTCAGTAACGTTATTGGCAATAATCATAGCAGTCTCCGTTTCACAACCCTATATTCTACTAAATATATAGGATATCTGTTATTAGTTTAGCCAATAAATTGACCGTTGTCAATCGGAATATTCTATCACTCTCATTATTAATTCAAAAATGATGCAGGATTATTAGCGGATTTGTGTAATATTATTGGAAGTTTATATCCCCAGCTTGCGTTCAGACTATTATTGAACATGAAAGGAGAGAGCTTGATGGAACATTACGAAAAGCTAGGCGCTTTTTATCTTGGAAGACACTACGATCTCGAGGCTAAGAAGTCCGGTGACAGCCTGCTGCTCTACGATTCAAAAGACATGGTTACTCACGGAGTCTGCGTCGGAATGACTGGAAGCGGCAAAACCGGGCTTTGCATTGGTCTTTTAGAGGAGGCCGCAATTGATAATATTCCGGCCATTATTATCGACCCCAAGGGTGATATCACCAATTTATTGCTCACCTTTCCCGAATTACGCCCGGAAGACTTCAGACCCTGGATTAATGAAGATGAAGCCCGCAAAAAAGGCCTTTCGTCGGAAGATTACTCCGCCCAGCAAGCCGACCTGTGGCGAAACGGCCTTGCCTCCTGGGGCCAGGATGGCGAAAGAATTGGCTTCTTGAAAAATGCTGCTGAATTTACCATCTATACCCCGGGCAGCACTGCCGGTATCCCGATTTCAATTCTTGACTCTTTCTCCGCACCATCAAAAGCTATCATTGAAGACAGCGAACTGCTCCAGGATCGGGTCAGTGGCACCGCCAGCAGCTTGCTTGGTCTAATCGGCATCACGGCCGACCCACTTAACAGCCGTGAACATATCCTGATCTCCAATATCCTGGCTCAAGCCTGGCAACAAGGGCGTGACCTTGACCTGGCATCGCTGATTCAGCAGATTCAGAATCCGCCGATTACCCAGATTGGGGTAATGAATCTCGAGTCTTTCTTCCCCTCCAAAGACAGGTTTGCTTTAAGTTCCCAGCTTAATAACTTGCTGGCCTCCCCCAGTTTTGCCAGCTGGCTGCAAGGCGAATCGCTCAACATTGACACCCTGCTGCATTCACCGAAAGGCAAGCCGCGAATGTCGATCTTCTCTATCGCCCACCTGAGCGACAACGAGAGGATGTTCTTTGTATCGCTGCTCCTAAACCAGGTCTTAAGTTGGACCCGCTCACAAACCGGCACCACCAGCTTAAGAGCGCTGCTCTACATGGATGAAATCTTCGGGTTTTTCCCGCCTGTAGCCAACCCTCCTTCCAAGGCTCCGCTGCTCACGTTGTTGAAGCAAGCCCGTGCATTTGGATTAGGCATCCTGCTCACCACCCAGAACCCGGTTGACCTTGATTACAAGGGCCTGGCCAATACCGGCACCTGGTTTATCGGGCGACTGCAGACGGAGAGGGATAA
>VGTO01000037.1 GCA_016874655.1 Bacillota bacterium
TGCTGGATGATCTGGCCCGAGCGCACCGACAACTGGCGCCTGGGGGGCAAGCCGGCTGAAAAAGCCTTTGTTAATGTGGCAGAAGCGATCAGCCGTTTTGAGCCGGTTACCATGTGCGTTTCAGCTAAGCAGTTTGTCAATGCCCGAAACAAGTTGCCTGCCCAGATCAGGGTTGTTGAAATGTCCAACAACGATTCCTGGATGCGCGATGTTGGCCCTACTTTTGTAGTTAACGATAAAGGAGATTTAAGAGCTGTCGATTGGGATTTTAACGCCTGGGGCGGTCTCGTCGGCGGCCTCTACTTTCCATGGGATCAGGACGACCTGATTGCCCGCAAAGTAGCCGAGCTTGCGGGCGTTGATCGCTACAAGGCCCCCCTTGTGATTGAAGGTGGTTCAATCCATACTGACGGTGAGGGCACCGTGCTGACTACCGAGGAATGTCTGCTGAACCCCAACCGCAACCCCCACCTTGAACGAAAAGAGATCGAAGCCTACTTAGGTGACTACCTGAAAATCCAAAAAGTAATCTGGCTGCCTCGCGGTATCTATAATGACGAAACGGACGGCCATATCGACAATATTTGCTGCTTTGTCAGGCCAGGGGTAGTACTGCTGGCCTGGACTGACGACAAAGATGATCCGCAGCACGAAATTTCCCTGGAAGCGCTTGCAGTGATGGAAAGTGCGACCGATGCCAGGGGGCGAAAGCTGGAAGTGCACAAGCTTAAGCTGCCCTCTCCGGTCCTGATCAGCGCTGAAGAGTGCGAAGGGGTGGATAGCGTGGAAGGTTCCATCCCCAGGGAAAAAGGCGACCGGATGGCCGCCTCCTATGTTAACTTTTACATCTCCAACGATGCCATTATTGCCCCTCTGTTTGGAGATTCCGCTGACCAGCCAGCCCTTGCAAAACTAAAAGAGCTGTTTCCCGACCGCGAGGTTATCGGCATTCATGCCCGGGAAATCCTCCTAGGCGGAGGCAACATTCACTGCATTACTCAGCAACAGCCAAAGCGTTAATAAAGACTATTCATTCATGATTTTCAGGAAGGCTTCGAGCCTTCCTTTTTCCTGCAATATTTTCATGCCCATCTCTGTAACCGTTGCCGGGGTTACCGGCATCTCAGCTCTCTCAATCAGAACCATAGCCCCGGTCGGGCAACTGCTAACGCAAAGACCGCAACCGATACATTCTTCAGCGTTAACCACGGCAGAATCATCGACCATGGCGATCGCTTCTACGGGACAGCGCTCCTCGGCACAATTCGCACAACCGCTGCAATCCTCAGTTATTACTGTAGCTTCATAACGGCTCGGCTCAAAAGCATGGGGATGATTGAGCTGGGTTTTACCGCGCAGCACGGTGCAGCAGCAGGGGCAACAGTTACAGATTAAATTCGCCCGGTCGGCGCTGTTGTTGCTGGTATGCACCAGGCCGGCTGCTTCGGCCCTATCGAGCACCTGGAGCCCTTCTTCTTTGCTGATTTGACGGGCAAAACCACGCTCTACCAGAAACTCGGCCGCGTGCCCAAAGATAAGGCACACATCCTTCGGCTTATCGCAGGCCTGCACGCTTACCCGGCAGGCACAGTCAGCCAGCGCGATGAAAGATGATTCATTAATAAAACGCACCACCTCTTCATAGGGGTGTACCCGGTCGCGGGCGGGGATTGCCTGATCAACTGCCACCACACGCATCAGCGGGGTGGGATTGCCGGCGAATGCCGCTCCGAGGCCCTCGGCGTGATATTCTTCCCAGAGCTCTCCCAATCGCTTATGCATCGGAGTAAGTTCTGCTTTCATGAAGGGAAATTCAAAAACACCGGGGATGAGGGGCAGAAGGCCATAATGCATTTCGCCTTCTTTTTTGCGTGAGATAATAATGCCTTTATCGGCCATCGCCTCCAGGTGTTTTTTTGTTTCATCTTCCGAAAGACCAACTTTTTGGGCGATAGCGACAACCGGCTTAACCTTGTAGCTCATCCTGACCGCAACAACTGCTTCCTGCGGGGTGAAAAGGATTTTCAGGATCTCGTCGATTGAATGAGCCGGCGGCGCTGTCGACGGATGAGCATCCAAAACCTGTCTTAAGCTTTCATAAATATCCAAGCTGCTTACCCCTTCCCCTTAAATAGATTGATTCCCGGTACTTCAAATTAGTTTTTACCTACCCATGCTCATTGCGGCAGCATAGTTAAACTGGTAGAAATAGTTTTGCCACTGCTCTTCAGTGGTATTATACTCATTGTCGTAAACAAAATGGTCGATCAGCGCTTCCCTGGTTCTGAGGATCTCTTTTAGCCTTTTTCTATTTTTGGGGTCTTCAACAGTCAGGTAGATCAGGTCAAGCGCCCGTTCAAACGCCTGCCTGCTGTAATCTTCATTACCTTTTTGCTTCCACCTGATCGCACGTTCAACGTCCGTACCTATATTTGCCAGCTGTTCGATTAGAGACAGCTCAAACCAGCGACCGCTTGCCAGTTCTTTGTGGATTTTCACTTTAGCACCAACTTCTCAACAATGGCAGTAATCCTGTTCCTAATATTTTCGTCTTCAACACCACGAGATTTGTTGTTTTGAGAAGGTCGCAGATTAATCATTGAATCAAACTCAAGCCAGGTTTCTTGACCTACCTGCTCGGGATAAATGTTAATACCCCATAAGTTTTCTTGCTTCGAACCTCTCTCAAGTAAATACTCCTCCTGATCGGCATGTAGCTCAGAATCCACTACCATTATCTCTTCCTCAACATCAACTACTGCCTTGACCAAACCGTCAAACATTTTGGCTGACATTTCTTTGAGTTCCTCATTTGTAACCTTCTGATCAACAAGTTTCATAACCATCAAGTCCTTTATTTCAGGATTTCCCGGGCAATAACCATCCGCTGGACCTGGTTTGTGCCTTCGTAGATCTGCAGGATCTTGGCATCACGCATTAGCTTTTCAACCGGGTAATCGCGCATGTAACCCGAGCCGCCCATAATCTGCAAGGCATCGACCGTGGCTTCCATGGCAATATCAGCCGCATAAAACTTAGCCATTGAACCCTCTTTGGAGGCACGCAGGCCGATCGCCAGGTACTGGGCTGACCGCCAGACCAGCAGCCGGGCAGCGTCAATCTTAGTGGCCATCTCGGCAAACATAAACTGGATCGCCTGGTTGGCAGCAATCGGCTTGCCAAACTGAATCCTCTGCAGCGAATATTTTTTGGCTTCCTCAAAGGCTCTGCGGGCTACCCCGACTGCTGCCGCCCCGATACCGGGCCGAGTAACATCTAAGGTTTCCATGGCAATCTTAAACCCGTCGCCTTCTTTGCCGAGCAGGTTGGCAACCGGCACCCGTACATCTTCCAGAATCACTTCCGCCACCTCGGAGCAGCGGTCACCCATCTTCTGTTCTTTCTTGCCACCGCGAATGCCAGGGGTATCTCCCGGCACGATAAAAGCGCATAGCCCTTTGTGTCCCAGGCTCTTGTCAATGGTAGCAAATATTGTGTAAAGCGCTGCCGAATCGCCATTGGTGATAAAACACTTGTTACCATTTAAAACATAGTAATCGCCATCGCGTACCGCCCTGGTCTGCACATTGGCAACATCTGAACCGGCCTCCGGTTCGGTCAGGCCAAAAGCAGCCAGCTGGGGCTTGGCGCAAAAATCAGGCAAAAACTTCTTCTTTTGTTCTTCAGTTCCGGCGATTAGAATTGGCTGCACCGCCAGCTCGTTGGCCCCAAATGTACCATTAACGCCCAGACAGCCGTAAGCAATCTCTTCAGTAATAATGGCAGCAGTAAGTGGGTCAATTCCCTGACCGCCCAACTCCTCCGGAATGGCCAGGTTCATCAGCCCTGCCTCGTATGCTTTTTCAATCACCTGCCAGGGGATTTCCTCTTTCTCGTCGTATTCGGCGGCAATCGGGATTATCTCAGCCGCAGCAAAATCCCTGGCACACTTTTGCATCTGTTCCTGCTCTTCGGTCAGCTGAAACGAAATCATCAATAAATTCCTCCTTGACTACTTTATATAATTGCTCATATTTTCGGCATTTTAGTCGGATTTTCCTACCTCTTCTTAAAAAAATGCAAAATAAGATCATTACCGGTGGCATTTGTGATTTTGTCCTGGTGTTGACGAAAAAAAGTAAATTAGTTTTTTGTTCTGGTTAATGTCTGATATACGAGTGAACTATAATTTAACCGGTAAAGAGGTAATAGATAACCGGAATCAGGATAGCCGGCAAGAGGTTGGCTGTTCTGACCTTGATAATTTCCAGCAGATTCAGGCCGATGCCGAAGATCAAAATACCCCCGATGATCGAGATTTCACGGATTACGGCAATCGTCAGATAAGGCTCGACCAGATTGGCGAAAAGCACGATCGCTCCCTGGTAAATGAAAACAGCCACAGCTGAAAAAATCACTCCGAAACCGAGCGATGAGGCGAGCACCATTGAGGTAATGCCGTCCAAAACAGATTTGGCAAAGAGCATGTTGTGATTGCCTCGCAGCCCACTGTCAAGTGAGCCGATAATCGCCATCGTCCCGACACAAAAGATCAGGCTGGCTGTCACAAAACCACGGGCAACATTGTTCTCCGGCGACCCAAACCTTTGCTGCAGCTTTGCGCCAAGCCGCTCGAGGGCATTTTCCACGCCCACCAGCTCGCCGATAATCCCGCCGATTACCAAACTGATAATAAAAAGAATCGGCTCACTGTCCGGGTTCAGCAACCCGCCTAGAGCCGTGGTAGCCCCGATAAAAAGCACGGAAAGGCCGATAGCCTGCATGACGATAGTCTTATACTTTTCCTTTAATCCTTTGTGAAAGAGCAAGCCAACAAGGCTGCCGACGATGATCGCCAGGGCATTAACATAGTTACCGAGCATTATCCACCTCGCAATTGTAATAAAACAGTGCTCATTATATCATTACTCGAAGTGGTTTGTCAGGCAAAAAGTTTCCTCTTCAGCAAAATGATTACCGGAATAAGCGCAATAGTTAAGCTTAAGGCAATCAACATTTCAAACCAGACTGAGCTCAGCGGCTGCCCCATTACCGAAACTTCCCAGATCGGCTTGATAATCCAGTAGAGGGGGAAGAATTGGGCGATCCACTGCGGCCACTCGGGAAAGAGATAAAAGATCACCGGCACAAATAGAAAGATGCCGAGACTCTTAATCAGGGTAAAAAGCATCGTTGCTGATTTTGAGACAACACCGATGATCAAGCCGATCTCGGCCGTGAGGGCAGCAGCAACGGCAATAACAGCAACAACTTCCAACGGTCGTGGCCCGAAAGCCCTGTTTAGAAGCAAAGTGGCAACAGCCAGGAAGAGGGCAAAAATAAAGCCCAGCAACCATTTGGCTACCAGCACTTCACCGGCTTTGGCCGCGGTTACAACCATCGCCGTTAAAGTGCCGTTTTCTTTTTCTTCGACCAGGCTGGCGCTTGGCACCCAGATACCGGCCATCACCAGGGCATAGAAAACAATCACCGGGACCAGACGGATCGAAATGGGCAGACCCGGGTCTCCTAAATATACCGTCTTCACTTCAACGGGCGGCGCTGCTCCTTCAAGCCCCCTAATCATTTCCACGGTGCTAACAGCAATAATGATCCGGTTCGAGGCCAGGCTCTCACCACTCATATAAAACTGCAGCAGCGGTTTTTCTCCATCTCTGACGGCCTGATCAAAACCGGCGGACAGCACCAGGCCGGCATCAAAGTCGTGGTTTTCAACCCGGCTAAAGAGCTCTTCCGGATCATCTAAGATGGTTACAGCAAAACCTTCAAGAGCTTCTGCTTCTGTGGTCAGCCCCGAGTTACCCAGGTCAACAATGGCTAAACGCGGCTGTGGTTCAAAAAGCGAGCCGAAGGCAAACTGAAATAAGAGCGTCAAAGCAAAAGGCATCACCAGCGCCCAAATAAAGAAAGGTTTGCGCGGACCGATCGAAAAATCTTTACGTAAAATACGCAGAACTCGTTTCAGGTTCATAATGTTGCCACCTTCCTCTTTAAAACAAACAAGCCAGCCGCAAAGATAACCAGAGACCAAAGAGCGGCATTACCCAGTAAAGCCAGTGAGTCGGCCCACAGGGTTTCATGGATTGTCACATCATAAAGTAGTTTGACTATTGGGTAGCTGGGTAAAACCCTGACCCAGGATGCAACCGATCCGGGAAAGAGCACAGCAAAGGCCGGGATCATCAGCGGGATCAGGAAGAGCAGGCTGAACATCAGCTGGCCGATAAAATCTTTTCCGGCTGAGCCAACCAGCATGGCCACTGCGGTAAAAATCAGTGAACCCAAAAGAACAATTAGTAGCAACAAAAGCCAGTTGTCGACCGTAAAAGCACCGACCAGGACCAGGACAATAACCGCTTGGATCAGGGCCAGAATAGTGCCAAAGATCGTCTTGGCCAGTAAAAAATGGCCTACCCGAAGCGGCGTAACCAGCAGGGCTGTAACGGTGCGTTGCAGCACTTCATTGGAAATCAGGGAGGCCAGGGCGAAGGTTTCCATCATCATGATAAAAAAGGCAATTAGCGGCCGCATCCTGGCCCGCATCGAGATCTGTTCTCCCACCCGGTCACGCCCCAGGATAATGGTGTCCTCAGGCGGCAGCTCCACCGGAAGCTCTTTTCCGGCCAGCGAAAAAGCCAGCTCGCGCACAAAGCCCTGCATGGCGCCCCGAATTTCTTCCGGAACAGCAGCATCGGCATAAACAGTTACCTGCGGTTTTTGCTGCAGCAGCACTGCGCTAAAAAAGGTTGGCGGGAAAGAGATCCCCACCCCTAAGTTTACTTTTGAGGCCCCTTTCGGCGCTTTTTGATCAAGCTCAGGATCAAGGAAGATATAGCCACCCTCTGCCGTTTTGTAAACCAACAGCTCTCCACTGATAGCCCGCTGCAGCTCATCTGCGCCGGCAAATTCAATTAGCTGCAGCCCTTCTTCCTTAAAGGTTGATTCAAGCTCCGCCAGCCGGGTAGCATCGTCAACCGGAATGCCTGCTGTCTCAAGCGCTGTTTTGCTTTCGGCGAAGATAACAGACAAGGGCGGAGTAATCGCAAAAGGCAGCTCTTCATCAACCGAATCGGGGACGATCCAGAAGATAGCCACGAAGAATACCAGGCTGAGGATAGTGAGAAAAAGGTAAATACTGTTGCGACTGTAAATGCGGATATCTTTTTTAAGCACCGCCGCCAGCAGCCTGCCGGTTGAAATTGGTTTATGCATTACACCAGCCTCCTGCCGGTCAGGTGGATAAAGATCGCCTCCAGGGTCGCTTCCTCGGTATGGATGGTCATCAGATCAGGCGAAGCAGCCAGCTCGCTGAGGCGGGCAGATGATCTACCGCCATCCAGGGGCAACTCTTCCTCGCGCACTCCATCGCCGTCGCGCAGTCTAACCCTTACTGCTCTTTTACCATATTTCAACTTTAGATTTTCGGCTGTATCAAGCGCCACAATTTTACCTTCATTGATAAAAGCCACCCGGTCAGATAGTTCATCGGCCTCAAACATATTATGGGTGGTCAGCAACACCGCGGCTCCCCGCTCAGCTTCCTCCTTGATTGTTTTGCGGATCGCTGTAGCAGTAACCGGGTCAAGCCCGTCGGTCGGCTCGTCTAAAAAGAGCACCTTCGGCTTATTAATGAAAGCTCGGGCGATCATCAGACGTTGCCTCATACCCTTGGAATAGTTGGCTACGCGCTCCCTGGCCCGGTCGGCCAGACCGACCCGCTGCAGAGCTTCAAGGGAGCCGGGGTTCTTAATATCAAAGAGAGAAGCAAAGAAATCAAGGTTCTCAAGAGCAGTCATCTCCAGGTAGAGGTTTTTCTCTTCAAATGAGACTCCGATCTGCGACTGAATCCGGGGATCATCACGCCCTACTTCACGGCCCAGGATTTGCGCTGCTCCGCCCTTAAGGGGTAGCTGCCCGGTGAGCACCTTGATTGTGGTCGACTTGCCGGCGCCGTTTGGACCAAGTAAACCGAGAATTTCTCCCGGGTACACCTCAAAGCTGATTTCATCAACTGCATGTAATTTGCCATACCAGTGGCTGAGTTGATCAACCGCAATGGCCGGAACGCCCCGCCGGACTCGCAGAGGCGGTTCCTTCTGACTCTGACGTTCGAAGGTTTCAAAGAAGCGGGCGGATTTAGCTGCAGGTTCAGGTTTAAGACCCAAAGAAGTCCATTCATCATCCTGCAACACCGGCGGCAGGGATTGCTTTTCCTGAGGCTGCAGAACTTGCGAAAGCTGCCGTTCAAGATCACCAGCCTTGATATACTGTCCTTTCTCCCAATAGCCCCTGACCGCAGTTCCATTTGGTTTAGTATAGGTTCCATAACCATGCTGTCTGCCATCCCGAAATTCCCCATGGAATGAGCCGCCACTGGCATAATAGATTGTGCCTGCTCCGTGCGGTTTCCCATCCAGCCACTCGCCTTTGTATCCTGCACCAGCGGGCAGCTGCAATTGTCCTCTGCCGGAGGGCACCCCTGCTTGCAACTGACCGCGATAAGTGCCTTTCATCCAGGGGATGGTGCGGTTCTCACCGTCGGAAACATTGCCAAATTCGTCCATCGCCAATCACCTGCTTCTCGTTAGGTTTTACCCTTTTACTTAACAGCAGTATTGCTGCATTAACCGCTTAATAATCGTCTTCCGGCTCTTTTTTGCTCATTTTCGCAAGCATTATTTTCCAAACCTTAATCTTTAACGGTATAATCACGGCAACAGCAACGACAATTAAAACCCATCCCCACCAGGGCATAGTTCTCACCTCCAATCATCTAGCTAATCCGGCATGCTGGTTTTAAGATGACTGATCATCTTTTCAAGCTCCAGCAAATAAAGCTTAAGCGCTTCCATACCACTCCGGGTCAGGGTAACACTGGTCAGCGGTCTGTTATCTTTAAAAGACTTGGCAATTAAAAGATACCCGACCTCTTCCAGCCTTTTTAGCTGAACCGAAAGATTGCCGGCACTGAGATCCAGTTTTTCGCCCAGTTCAGAGAAAGGAACTTCCGCTCCTCCGGTGGCCAGGTAACTGATAATCTGCAGGCGGGCCGGTTCATGGATGACCCGGTCCAGCTTTGTTTTTTTAGGTTTCCCCTTACCCTCGACCATCGCTCTTTCTCCTTAAGACCGTTGTGACGGCATTTCGATATAGAGCAAGAGGCCGGCCAGGACAAAACCAACCCCGAAAGTGAAACCGAGCACCACCATAGGGTGATAGACATCGGCTGTGAAAAAAGCCAATAGTCCGGTTGCTATCAACCAGATGCTCAGCAGATAAAGTTCTTTGAAGTAGATAATCGGGCTCATGGCTATAAAGAGCAACCCAAAGAGAATAGCCATAACCGGAACAATAAAAATTAACTGCCCCCTGGTGCAGAGAAAAACGATGATCAGGGCAATCACAAAGAGGTAGGGCAGCATCAGGCTAAGCATCCGGGAAGTGTAAATCTCATCAAATAGCCTGTTCAGGTTCATATCCGCGCTAATCGCCCGGCCACTTTTAATAAAACCGCCGGCTTTGATAAAACCAAGGCTGATCCAACAGATCCCAACCAGTACAAAAAGGGTAGCCCTGATATTTAGAGGTATTGCCAGAAAAAAACCGTAACTGGTGATGAAGTAATAAAATAGGGTGGCAAAAAAGGTAATCATCAATCCGGCAACCAGCATTACCCCTCTCATCGCCCGGCGTGTATCAATAAAGCGGAAAAAATTATCGCTCTTTGTAACAGCCTCTTTAATCAACTTTAAATCGGCAATTACTTCACTTAGTTCCTGATCCTTGGGATCCATGACAACACCTCATTTACTTTATGCTATAAACTTATTTATTTTATAATATATTTTATACTAAATGTCAAGCAGTTTTTTAAACATGATGAACCCCCTCTGTTCATCTGATAGCGTTGAACTATCCTTTACTATGCTATAATTAAATACGCTTTACTGCTGCATTAAGGCAAGTGGAAGGCAAAGCAGGTAAGCGATGGAAAAGTATCTACAGCTTTTTTGCAGAGAAAGGATTTAATCACTAATGAACTTTTTAAAACAGTTTGGTTTTATCTGCTTCCTTGTTCTGTTGCTGTCAGTAATGCTGCTGACCGGCTGCGGAAGCGATGATTCGACTAACTTCTACACTGTGGAAGAAGCACCCGGAGTGCGGATTACCGCCGAGGCCCTGGAAATCATGATGGACAGTGGTGAATTATTCACTCTGACCTACACGGTGCGCACCAGCTGAGCAGGTTCAATTTTTATGCCTGCCGTGCATGCAGGTAAACCGCAGAACGAAAGCGAATTTTTTGAGTATGATCTGAAAGGAAATCCTTTTTATATCCACAACGACCTGCTTGAAAGGCAGATCGAGGTTTTTAAGGCCGGATCTTCTCTGACCGGCAGCCTGGCCGCTAAAGAATACTAGCCGTAACAACCAGGGCCTGATCATCTCCTATTCGCAGCTGTTGTCCAACCAAATCAATTGCTGCCTCAGCAATAATAAAAACCCGGATAAGTTGCCCCGGGAAGGCCTTAACGATTTAGGATGAGGAATTAGCTTATCATTATCATCAATAATTCGGTGGGGTGATCAGGGTGTTAAATTTAAAAAGATTCCCGATTACGATCTTAATCCTGGCCGGTTTTTTGATCCTGGCAGCGGCGGTACTCCTGTACCGTGGAAATGAATTTGGACAACCGTTAAAAGATGAGCTGCACGCAGCAGAAAAACTTGCACCGCTTTCACCTGAGGACTTACTCCAACAGGCCGGGCGCTTCGAAAAAAGAGTTGAGCAGGTTACTGACAACATCTATGTTGCAGTCGGCTACGCCCTCGCCAACAGTATCCTGATCGTTACCCCCGAAGGAAACATAGTGATCGACACCACAGAAAGTCTTGCTGCCGCTGCAGAAATAAAAGCAGAGTTTGATAAAATTGCTAACCAGCCAACCGCGGCCATTATTTATACTCACGGCCACCCTGATCACATTCTCGGCACGCCGGTTTTCGTTACAAATAACAATGAAGTTGAAATATACGCCCATACAAAAACCGACGCTTTTCTCTCCGAGCAATTTGGCCAACTGCAACAGATTTTAAATGTCCGGGGCATGCGCCAATTTGGAACCTACCTGCCTGAAAAATATTTACCCAACAGCGCTATCGGCCCCGGCCTGCGTTTCGATCACGAAATAATCTCCGGTTTTGTCTTTCCAACCACCGTTTTTTCCGGCGAGCTTCAGCTTGATATCGGCGGGGTAAAGCTAATGCTAATTGATGCACCGGGTGAAACGGAAGATCAGATCATGATCTGGTTACCGGAGCAAAAAGTGCTGTTCTGTGCCGACAACTATTACCCGGCATTTCCCAACCTCTACACCATCCGCGGTAGTGCTCCCCGCCCGATACGGGATTGGATTGACACTTTAGACCGGATGAGGGATCTTAAGGCTGAGTATCTTGTGCCAAGCCACACAGAGCCGGTTTACGGCGCCGACCGTATTTACGAGCTGCTTACTGCTTACCGTGATGCGATCCAATATGTACACGATGCCGTGATCAGGGGTGCTAACCAGGGCAAAACCATCGAGCAGCTGGTAGAGGAAATCGCTTTACCACCCCACCTCCAGGCTTACCCCGAGTTACGCGAACTGTATGGCGAAGTAAGCTGGTCGGTCAGGGCAATTTATAATGGCTACCTTGGCTGGTTTGACGGCAACGCCTCATCACTGCATCCGCTCACTGTGGCCGAGCGGGCCGAAAAGATCGCCGGCCTGGCCGGCGGCCTGGATCAACTGCGCGAAGCTGCCGGAGAAGCAATCTTAAGCGCTGATTACCAGTGGGCAGCTGAGCTGGCTGATTTGATTTTGGCTGCGGAACCGGGTTGCAACATCGCTCGCGAAATAAAAGCCGAAGCACTGTTCAAACTTGGGGAATCTGCATATAATGCCAACGCCCGTGCTTACTACTTTACCCAAAGTTTAGAGCTTAGCGGGCAATTGGAACCGGCAGGTGAACTAAAAGCAGATATCACCTTAGCTCACCAGCTTCCCTTAGATAAGCTTTTTGAAAATATGGCAGTGCGTCTTAACCCTGAAACAAGTTTGGATCAGAAAATAACCGCACATTTTATGATGATCGATACAGGCGCACAGTATACTGTAACAGTCCGCCGGGGGATTGCAGAAACCAGGCCGGGGCTGCACGGAGAAGCCGACCTGGTCATCAGCGTTGAGGAACCGTTATGGAAAGAGTTAGCCCTTGGCCTGAGCAGCCCCGTAACAGCTCTGGCAACCGGTCGGCTAAAAGTTGAAGGCAACAAGATCTTGCAGTTAAAGGAGTTTTTCGATCTTTTCAAGTAAGATACTGACAATCTTAGAATGCAGGCATTGATTGATGATTGGCAGCTATGTTATTATTGCTCCACTATATTGATTCACGACTGGGGGCAGCAAATTGATCTGGAATCCATACTACGAAGCAATCGATCGGGAAAAACTCTATACCCTGCAATTTTTAAGATTAAAGCAAACCCTGGAACGAGTTTATCAGTTGGTTCCCTTTTACCGGGAAAGCTTTAAACAGGCAGGGGCTGAGCCGGGAGATATTCGCTCGCTGGACGATTTACAGAAGCTGCCTTTTACAGTTAAAAACGACCTGCGTGATAACTTTCCCTACGGCCTTTTCACTGTTGATCTAAATGAAGTAGTGCGCATTCATTCTTCTTCGGGAACAACCGGCATCCCGACAGTTGTCGGCTATACCCAAAAAGACCTTGATACCTGGGCCGAGCTGATGGCCCGCACCCTTACCGCCGGCGGGGCAACCAAAGAATCGGTGGTACACATCGCCTACGGCTACGGCCTTTTCACCGGAGGCCTCGGCGCCCATTACGGGGCGGAAAAAATCGGGGCTACGGTAGTGCCAATTTCGGGAGGCCAAACTAAACGCCAGGTTAAAATGATGAAAGATTTGGGGACCACCTTACTGGCCTGCACCCCTTCATATGCCCTCTTTATCGCCGAAACCATGGAAGAGATGGATCTTTCCCCCAAAGATCTGAAGCTGCGCTCAGGGGTCTTTGGCGCCGAACCATGGTCTGAAAACATGCGCCATGTAATTGAAGAAAAGCTGCAGATTGACGCTTACGATATCTATGGCCTCAGTGAAATAATCGGCCCTGGTGTTTCCTACGAATGCCCGGCTAAAGCCGGCCTGCATTTAAGTGAGGACCATTTTATTCCGGAAATCATCGACTCGGTAACCGGTAAGGTTTTACCGGAAGGTGAAAAAGGCGAGTTGGTAATCACCACGATCAGTAAGGAAGCACTGCCGATGATCCGTTACCGCACCAGGGATATCACAACACTGACCAGTGAACCCTGTGCCTGTGGCCGCACGCACATGCGGATGAAAAAAGTCAGCGGCCGCACCGATGATATGCTAATTATCAGAGGTGTTAACGTTTTTCCTTCCCAGATCGAGAGTATCCTTTTAGAAATGGGCGAAACCGAACCGCACTATCAACTGGTTGTCGACCGGGTTGGATCACTTGATACCCTGCAAGTGCTGGTTGAAGTTTCGGAGCAAATGTTTTCCGATCATGTCAGGGGCCTTGAAACCCTAGAAAATAAAATTCGGGCAGAGATTGATAACCTGCTTGGGGTTACAGCCGATGTAAAACTGGTTGAGCCGAAAAGCATCCCCCGCAGTGAAGGTAAAGCTCAGCGGGTAGTTGACAAACGAACCCTCTAAAAAGGGCAAAAGGAGGTAGATCATGATGATCAAACAAATCTCTGTTTTCCTGGAAAATAAATCGGGACGCCTGATTCGTATTGCTCAGATCCTTGGTGAAGCAAAAATAAATATCCGCGGCCTTTCGATCGCCGACACCTCAGACTTTGGCATCCTGCGGCTGATTGTTGACCAGCCGGAAAAAGCAGTTAAAGAACTAAAAGATAATGATATTATGGCTACCTTAACCGATGTTATTGCCATCGAAGTGCCCGATCGCCCGGGAGGGCTGGCCGAGGTGCTAGTTTACTTAAATAAGGCCGGAATCAATATTGAGTATATCTATTCCCTGATCGACAAACCGGCACAGAATGCCATGATCATGATGCGTGTTGAACAGATCGATCGGGCTTTGGAAGTTCTGGAAAACAACAATATCCCAATTGTCAGCAGTAAAAGGATTTATGCCTTTTAAAAAAATTTTTTCAACAAGAAGGGTTTTTTAATAAAGTACCGAAATGTATCAAGCGTAGCATGGTAGAACGGCAGGGTAAGTGAAAAATAAGTACCGGCCGCGTGGCCGGTTTATTTTTTATTTGAATGCTCCCTGTGGGGGTATTTTTTTTACCCAGTCGGCAATTTTTAGAAAAGACTGGAGGAGGAGCAGTTGAACTAACCTTTTTGCCGATTACTGTAATGCCCACTAAGTTAGTTGGAACCCTGAATATTAAATGAGATCGAAAAGGAGTTTAAGATGAACATTAAACAATTATTAACGACTATTATTTGTGTTTTACTATTAGTCACTATGATCAGCGGCTGTGGATCACCGTCCGAACCGGTAGTTGAAGATGAAGCTGCACCAGTTTCTGAAGAAACCCCACAGCAATTTACCCTGCAGTTTGCCACTTTCTGGCCGGCAGGCGATTTCCAGGTGGCCGAGGGACATCAGGCCTGGGCGGACGAGATCTCCCGGCGTGTTGCTGAAGAAACCCCTCACCAGGTCGATTTTGAATGGCATTATGCCCAGGCCCTGCTCTCAATGCCTGAGCTCTTTGAAGGAACCGCCCAGGGAGTTGCCGACCTGGCTTCAACTTGCCCGGCTTACACCCCGGGTCTTTTTCCGATAACCGAAGCTTTCGAGCTGCCCGGTTACCATAACGATAATGCCCTGGTTTCTTCTGTAACCATGCACGAAGCGTGGAAACAATCCGCAATGCTTCAGGAAGAATATTCCGCAGTAAAAATCATGCACTTTTGGGCAACCGGTCCCGGCGCCTTTATGACCAAAACACCGGTGCGCTCGATGGAAGACCTTGCCGGCATGAATATCAGGGCAGTCGGAGGCACGATCCCCTGGGTAGCCGCTCTCGGGGCAAACCCGGTATCCTTTGGCATGGGCGCCTCTTATGAAAACCTGGAGACGGGTGTAGTCAACGGGCTGCTGGCCCCGACCGATGTGCTAAAAGGCTTCAAGCTGGCGGAAGTAACCGGCTATATCACCAACTGTCCGCCAACTTACAATATTATTTTTATGAAAATAATGAACCTGGACACCTGGAATTCACTGCCCCCTTCTGTCCAGCAGATCTTTAATGAAGTAAATGAAAAGTACGTAATTGAGTACGGTAAACTGCGGACAGATCATACGATCATCGGCCAGGAGTATGCTGTCAGTGAGTTTGGACATGAAGTAATCGATCTTGATCCTGCCGAGTACCAGCGTTGGGTAGATCTGATCGATCCGATCATGGAAGAATGGGTTACGAAAGCTGATTCTTTGGGTTTACCGGGCCAGGAGATCGTAGAAATGGTCCGCGAGCTTGATGCCAGGTATTCAGCAGAATTTGGCAACTACGGAAAGTAAACTATCCCGATTGCTCTTGGGGGCTTCCACCCAGGCTGCAGCTAAGGCCATCAGTGGCAGCCCCCTGCTGATCTTTAAAAAACAGCAACTGTATTCGACGGAGGATCGACACCAGTGATCATACTCTTTGAGAAATTTGTGCACAAACTGACCTTACGAACAGCCCAGGCAGCCCAATTGGCCATGGTATTGGCAATGCTAATCATCGTAGCCAACATAATCCTTCGTATCCCCTGGAAGCCCCTAAGTGGAACCGTGGAGCTGGTTGAAATGGCCGGTGCCATATTGCTGGCCCTCGGAGTGGCCTACACCGCAATGACAAAAGGTCATATTATGGTCGGGATCCTGGTCGATCAGTTCCCGCCGCGGATTCAGGGTATCATCGATCTGGTAATCACCAGTATCTCGCTTTTCTTCTCCTTTTTACTGACACGGGAACTTATATTTTACGCGATCAGTATGATGGAGAAAGGCTATGAAACCGGGCATTTAAAAATACCGCTGGCGCCATCAATTTTTATCGTTTCTTTCGGTTTTATGATGCTATCCCTGGTTCTTCTTCTGGATCTAATCAAAGCTTTTAACCAGGCCCTGAAAGGAGGCGCAAGCAGATGACCTCCATTCAAGTCGGCCTGCTTTCCATTCCCGTTATTTTTATCCTGCTTTTTTTACGCATGCCGGTTGCCTATGTAATGCTCGTTGTCGGTATGGCCGGTTTCGCCATCCTCCGTACCCCGGCTGCCATGTTTTCAATCGCTTCGCAAACTATCTACAATACTTTTGCTTCTTACTCGTTAATCGTTATCCCGCTGTTCGTCTGGATGGGTTACATCGCTTTTTATTCAGGGATCAGTTCGCGTATCTACGATGCCACATACAAGGTTGTCGGCAGCCTTAAAGCAGGTTTGGCGCTGGCCACGATTGCAGCCTGTGCTGCTTTTGGCGCAATCTGCGGATCGACTACGGCAACAGCGGCAACGATGAGCTCAGTCGCCCTGCCTGAGATGAAAAAGTACAATTACAACCGTTCGCTTTCCACTTCAACAGTTGCTTCCGCCGCAATTCTGGGGGTGATGATTCCACCCAGCGTTATTTTTATCCTTTACGGCATATCCGCTCAGGAATCGATTCGCAAGCTCTTTCTTTCCGGCATCATCCCTGGCATCCTGTTAATGCTGCTGTTTATGCTGACTGCTTACCTGCAGGCCGTAAAAAACCCCGCCCTGGCGCCTGCCGGGCCGCGAGTTCCATGGATGCAGAAATTAAAGGCGCTTTTTAGCGAAGGGGTTGAAGTTCTATTCATCTTTATCGTGGTAATGGGCGGGCTTTTTGCCGGCTATTTTACCCCTTCTGAAGCTGGAGCGGTCGGCGCTTTTTCAACCCTGCTGGTAGCCCTCGTCAGAAAGCAGTTAAGCTGGACAGGTTTCCTTAACTCGCTGTCCGACTCGGTGCGCATTTCAGCGATGATCATGTTTCTTGTAGCTGCTGCCTCCATTTACGGGCGGTTCCTGGCCATAACAGGGCTACCGGGAGGACTTGCCAGTTGGGCGGTTGCGCTGCCTCTGCCACCGGTGGCCATCATGGCAATTGTTCTCTTAATCTATCTGATTCTGGGCTGTTTTATCGATGCTCTTGCCCTGATTTTACTGACTGTGCCAATTTTTTACCCCGTAGCTATGGAGCTTGGCTATGACCCGATCTGGTTCGGGGTAATAATCGTTCTGGCTCTTGGCATGGGTGTGATCACCCCTCCTGTTGGGGCCAACGTTTACGTGGTTGCCGGTGTGGATGGCGAAACCCCGGTTATGGAAATATTCCGGGGCGTCGGTTGGTATCTGCTGGCAATTATCGCCTGTATTATCATTCTCTTTATCTTTCCCCAAATAGCTCTCTTTCTACCGAATCTTTTACATTAAAAAGCACCGCCGCCAGAAGCTGTGGTTTGACTTTTTACCCACAGTTTCTGCCGGCCAGGTGCTGTTACTCTTCGTTAATCTTTCTTAACTCATCCAGCGATACATCGAAAACACTGCCGCTTACCGGTAAAGGTTCATCCATCATAAACTCAGGTAAGCGATCCTGGGCTGGGCTTAAACCGGCCCGGCGGTTGAATTCACGTTCCACCTGCAACGCTTTTTCCGCCGCTGCAAGCAACTCGTCACCGCTGATCTTAAGCCCGCAGTACTGCTCGCAAATCTGACCCAATTTATCCAGGTGAGCCCCGAGAGCGGGCATTACAAAGAGGCAAAGACCCATAAAATCAGCAATCATCGCCAGCGGCTGAGCCCTGCGCGACAGAGCGGGCTGGGGAGCAGGATCGGTATGATCTACTTCAGCCCTGATCGTATTACCGGCCGTATGATCAGCGCCCATCGGCGAGGTGGCATAAGTGACACCAAGACCCTTGACCCCACGTGGATCGTAGGCCGGCATCGACTGTCCCTTAGCCACCGGAATCCGCCGCGAACCCAGCACCTTACCGGTGATAAGCGCTCCCTGGCCGAGCACTTTACCCAAAAGAGTGTCTTCAGCCACTTCGCCCAGCAGGGCAGCAGCGCCATCGGCATCACCAAAAGTAAGTAAGCCCTGATCCATCGCTACCCCAATCGTGGCCCCCATCTCAATCGTATCGAGGCCTAAATCATTGCAGAGGTAGTTTAGACGGGCAATGTCGTCTAAGTTGCCGATACTTAAGTTGGAGCCCATCAGGCCGATCGTTTCGTATTCCAGTGGAGCTACCAGCTCTTTGCCTTCAGCATCGGGATAAATATTAGAACACTTGATCACACAACCGGGCATGCAGGCGTGGGTTGTATCCCCCGCCCCGCCTCTGCTGGTGATGATGTAATGCAGGTATTCGCCATCAATACGGTTGGCACATTCAAAGCTGCCGGCGGAAAAGTTGCGAGTCGGCAGGGCATGGATGGCATTGGTGCGGGTAGCCATTGCTGCAGTTCCGTACTTAGGGTAAACTCCTCCGGTTACCGGGTTTTCTTTCAGCAGCTTCACCATCTCCTTGTTCAGCTCCTGAAAAGCTTTGCGGTCATGGTAATCGATCGCTTCTGCCCCAGTCGGATCAATGACAATCGCCTTAAGACCCTTCACCCCCATTACTGCCCCGAGACCACCACGCCCGAGAAACCTGCTTGGCCGGCCTTGAACATCTGTATTGGTGATGCCGGCGGCCCGGTAACCTCTTTCACCGCCGGGGCCGATTAAGATCAGTGATGCTTTATCCCCATAACGCTCAAATAAAAGTTTAGCAGCGCTGTATACTCCCTGGCCGGCCATCTCTGCCGGACGCAGCTCGATTTTTTCCTGATCCACATAGAGATACTGAAAGTAATCAAGGGGGCTTTCGCCCTCAATGATCAAAGCCTTGATCCCCAGTTTACTCAATGCCCCGGCGGCGGTACCGCCGGCATTGGCTTCCTTAATCCCCCCCGTCAGTGGGCTTTTGCCACCCACCGAGAGGCGCGATGAGCTGGAGAGAAAACTGCCCCCCAAGAGACCGGGAGCAAAAACAAGCTTGTTGCGCAAACCGAGAGGTTCACAACCCGGGTCGACTTCATCTAAAATAATCTTGCCGGTTAAAGAACGGCCTCCCAGTGCCCGGTACTTTTCCGGCACCGGCTCAGTAGTAATGGTTCCTTCACTTAAATTGACGCGGATTATTTTGTCCATCTTCAACCTCCATTTTGGTTTATCACTAGCCGCCGGACATCGGTGAAAAGAGCTCTACCCGGTCACCATCCTGCAGACTGTAATCTTTAGCGGCCTGCCGCCCGTTAACAACCACCAGGCCGACAAAGCGGCTGTCAAGTCCGAGATCCTTAAGTAAGTGGCTAACAGGGGCGCTAGCCGGCAGCTGATATTCAAAATCTCCCTTTTCGTGGCTTGCGCAAGCAGCAACTTTATCCTGTAAAATATCGTGCAAGCGTACCTTGATTTGCATTCTACCATTGCTCCAGCTTCAGTTGTATTTGCTTTAGTCGTTGCGATTGCTATTCGCTAAAGGATATTTGTAATCCTTCCGGGTCGAAGCGCTCAGGTGTCAGGTCTTCAGGGGAGATGGATTGAATAAACTGATCATCAAAGTACGAGGCCCGGAATGTGTGTTCTTTAACTTTTTCCACCTGCCGGACAAAAACAAACTGCAACTCCTGTTCCTGAGCAGTCATAACGGGAAAACCAAAATATGAATTTTTGTATTTCAGCTCTTTGTTCCTGGCCTTGCAGGTTTGGACAAAAGCCAGGTGGTCTTTAATCCTCTCCAGATTAGCTTTTTGTAGATCTGACAGATTACTCTTGGTCAGCGTCTGCTGCACAGGGGCAAGGCTTTCATCCAACTCATAGCCGACACTGTTTCTTCCGGCGGCTGTGGCCGCCAGCCTGGTTGTACTCGTGCCCATAAATGGATCAAGCACCTTATCCCCGATTAAAGAGTACATATTAATTACGCGAAAAGGTAAGGCAAAGGGAAAAGCGGCACTGCGGTTCCGCAGCTCTAGATTAGAAATGCCCTGTCTTACCCCTTTAAAATCCCAGAGATCAGAGAACCAGGCATTGCGCTCTTCCCAGAAAAAAACGCTTTGCCTCCGCTTACATTTACTTTCGGCAGTTTTAAAAAGTCTTTTATTGCCCTTCCTGAAGATCAAAATATACTCATGCTCTAAAGTTACGTAAGCTCCGGCAGGCAGCATTCCGGATCCCATAAATTTATTGGGGGCATTGGTTTGTTTGCGCCAGAGAATAAGCGGCAGGGTATCAAACCCCAGCTCCTGGAACTTTCGCTGGATCCTGGCCTGGTTGGCAAACAGCTGAAACTTGTTGTTTATAGTTCTGGTTGCATCACCGATATTGATACAGGCAAAAGCCCCTTCTTTCATCACCCGCAACAGCTCATGCCAAACCCCGTCAAGAATCTGGTGCATCGCTTCAAAAGCACCGTTATAATCACCATTATCAAGGTTACTTTTGATCGCCGGATTCAGCCCACAAAACTGCTCGTCCCACATGGCGATCAGCGGATAAGGCGGTGAAGTAATGACCAGGTCAATACTCTGATCTTCAATTTGCTTCATCTTTCTTGCATCCCCAAAATGCAACCTGTGAGTGGTATTAAGCAACTGCATATTCCCTCCATCAGTTCAGGCTTAAAGGATGTCCAATCAGCTTTATTGCATTATATAGCAACGACCCTCAAGTTGCATGCCTTAATAAGCCATTGATCAGGCATTAAGCAGCCTGAACACTAACTGATTAGACCCAATCCTTAAAGGCAGGAATATTGATGGTCCATAACGAATACTAATGCTTGGTTAACTTCCCGTCCTCACTTGTTCATTAACTGAACCAAAATAATTGATGGCCTGGGTTGCCCGAAAGGAGAACTAGTCAATGAGAGAATATGATCTGATCGTCATCGGCAGCGGGTCTGCCGGCTCCAATGTGATGCACCGGGCTACCAGCAAAGGTCTAACCGTAGCCCTGGCTGAAGCTGGTCCTTTTGGTGGCAGCTGCATCAACATAGGCTGTATCCCCTCCAAAGCGCTGATCCAATCAGCTAAGGCCTTCAACCAGGTTAAAACCGCCGGCCGTTTCGGAGTGATGGTCGAAGCACCTGGAATCGACTGGCAGGCAGCAATCAGGCGTAAAGACCGGATCGTAAACAGAATGAGAGCCGGCGGTTATAACAGCCTTGCTGACAATAAGAATGTAACCCTTTTCGAAAGTGAAGCTTCATTTGCCGGACTTCAAAAAGTGCTGGTCGGTGGAGAAACAATACGCTCTGAGC